>JARFRH010000182.1 GCA_029287355.1 Maribacter sp.
ACAAAACTGACTCCATTGATTTTTTTGGCAATCTGACCTGAGCATGAAAGTTGCAAAAAACACAGTAATAAAAAACCTAAAGTCCTCATTCATCACCATTTAAGAACTTCAAAAATAGGTTATTTCTAAGGATTTTCTACAAAATCGCTCTTAGTCCCAAGCTGAATGTTTGGCCGAGGCCTTGGAAATTACTTCCTCTAACGAACTTATTATAAGAAAGCTCAATGTTCAAGGCATTTGTAAGCTGATACTTTCCACCAAATCCTAAAGCCGTATAATTTTGTGAAAAATTTTCGCCACCATCATTCGGGTTATCATAGCCTATGAAAAAATTATGCTGCCCATTAATAAAAATGGTCGATTTCGACGACGGAAAATAACTTAGGAAAATACTTGCAGGTATTGCCAAACTGTTATTGGCAAAACGTTCACTTTCATTCACCTGAGTGGCATCTGCTTCTTGTCGATTCTCCCCAAAATTAAAACCCAGATCTGCCTCGGTAAATAATTGCCATTTGTTACCTCCGAATGTTTTGTCATAGAAAATCTTAGTTTCCCAAAAGACACTTCTTTTATCTAAATATGGCGCATTGGGAACATCTTTAAAAACAGGTAAGAACAATGAACTTGTAAAAGAAAAATTTCCGATATTCTTAAAAGGTTGAACGCGAATAGACGGTGCAATAGTCGTCAAACCACTTCTGGCATCAGTTTCGTTATCTTCAAAACTAAAGACACTTATTGCATTTGCACCATCATAAGTATTCGCTCTAACCTGAAAAACCAAACCGATATTAATTCTGGAATTTTCACTTACCCCGGTATAAATTTCAGTAGTGTTGGTGAAGAAATTTTGTCTGGGAATATCTTGTGCATTACTACCCCCATCCGTCTGCTTTGTCTGTGTGTATAAACCGTTGAAGAATTTAATATCCCATTGACCCTCTTTCAACAACTTTGAAGGTGTATATTCTTGCACCTTGCTTTTTTCTTGTTCAGACTCATCCATCATTTCCTTTTCTTTTGTATCATCCTGCGCAAATGCAATTGTAGCGGAAAAAAGAACGGTGAAAATTAATAGCTTGCATTTAATTCTTTTCATTTCTAAAGTTTTAAGTACCGATATCGTTATTTCATCTGAAATTCTATTTGAGGAGAATACACTGAGAAATAGGCAATTCTTCTTCTTTGATTAATTGGACTCGTTTAAGGTCCAATCATATAAATAATACGATACTTTGGCGTTTTCAGGAAGTTTCTCCGATTTGTATTTATTGATGAAATCCACCACTTTTCCATCATGCTCAAAATCTCCTTTGTACCATTCGAAAATCTGCGATATTTTCACTTTGTTCTTATGAACCTGAATAAACCCCGGGTCGTTTAATGCTAATTTGGTCTGTTTTTCCAATTGGGCATCCAAAGTTGATGGCATATAAGAAGCGTTTATGATTGGGGGGCATCCTAAACCTCCACAAACCAAGACAAAATGAAATCGTGGTTCTTTGGGAAAGTTTTTACGAAGCAATTTGTTCTCAATATCATTTAGGGTAATACTCGTTCCTCCAATTTCATTTTTGTTTTTATCGAAAAAACCTGGTTTGTCCAGAGGTGATTTTATAGGATAGTTCTTGACAATACCATCAATGACCAAAAGGTTATACCCATTTATCCAAAAAGCTTGATACACCGCAGTATTATCTTTAGTAACCACGATTTCTTTTGCCATTGCCAACAATTCATTCAAGGCTGTTTGATTTTCTTTAATAGCCTTATAAGCTACTCTGCCATCTTTAACATGGTCCTTAAAAAAAGTGTCGGACTTCGAAAAGAATTCAGTGGTGCTTTGAGCATATCCTAAAGAAGTACTTAGAAATAATAGAATACTTAAAGAGGTCATTCTCATTATCTTGTTATTTTATTATGTACACGAAACTGAAACCTATGTCGAACCCGTTTATGTAACCCTACAAAAAAAATGAACTTTTGTGCTTTTTTTAGATTTTAAAAAACAAGGCTAACTGTTCGAAAGACCGATCAAAACCTTACAAAATAGGTTAGTATTTAAATTGTTTCTAAATTAAGCAATGCAATTAAGTTCTAACATCAAGTAACGACCTAATTTTCATTCGACTGGTTCGAAACTATTGCTTTGAAACAATTGAAAAACTAACGCATCACATGGAACATATTGTTATCATAGGAAACGGAATTTCCGGAATAACCGCGGCTAGGCACATTCGAAAAAATTCAGATAAAAAAATTACGGTGGTTTCTGCAGAAACCGACTACTTTTTTTCACGTACTGCACTTATGTACGTGTACATGGGGCATATGAAGTTCGAGCATACCCAGCCCTACGAGAACTGGTTTTGGAAGAAGAATCGCATTGATTTGGTAAAAGGCTATGTAAGGACTGTCGACCATCAAAATAAAAAGCTGGTCTTACAGGATGGTAATACCATCGATTACGATAAACTCATTATTGCAACGGGCTCAAAACCAAATAAATTTGGTTGGCCCGGACAAGATTTGCCTGGCGTTCAAGGACTCTATTCCAAGCAAGATCTAGACCAACTTGAGGCAAATGCACCTGACAACAAAACGTGTAAGCGGGCGGTAATCGTTGGTGGTGGCTTAATCGGAATTGAAATGGCCGAAATGCTCCTTAGCAGAAAAATACCCGTAACGTTTTTGGTGCGGGAAGACAGTTTTTGGAACGGGGTCTTGCCCGATGGGGAATCTCAAATGATTAATGAACACATTTTGGAACATCATATCGATTTGCGACTTGGTATGAACCTCAAGGAAATTCTTGCCGATGAAAACGGGCAGGCAAGAGCTATTGTTATCGCAGAAACGGGCGAAGAGATTGCCTGTGATGTGGTCGGTCTTACTGCTGGGGTTTCGCCCAACATAAATTTCTTAAAAGAATCTGGAATCGAATTGGGGCGGGGCGTAAAAGTAAACCCTTATTTAGAAACCAATATTCCTGATATTTATGCCATTGGCGATTGTGCGGAGCAGCATGAGGGCATTGGGCAAAGAAGACCTATTGAAGCGGTTTGGTATACCGGACGCATGATGGGTGAAACCGTTGCTCAAACCATTTGTGGGAATAAAATTGAATACAAACCAGGTCATTGGTTTAATTCAGCCAAGTTTTTAGACTTGGAATATCAAACCTACGGATGGGTGTTCGCTAGAGGGCCTGCCAGAAAAGAATTTGAGCAGCACTTTCATTGGAGAGATTCCAAGGAAAAAATATGTGTTACCATAGCTTTTAATGAAGAATCCAAACAATTTTTAGGCATTAATACTTTCGGAATTCGGATGCGGCATGAAATTTTTGATCGTTGGCTCACTGAAAAACGTGATGTCAATTATGTGCTGGAATATTTGAAGGATGCCAATTTCGATCCTGAATTCTATGCACAATACGAAAGCAAAATAGTCTCCAAATTCAATTCAAAATTCGGAACGAGTATTTCCCCTAAGAAAAAAAGTTGGAAACGAATTTTCGCCACTAGCAAGACCTGTTGATACTGTCTGAACAAGCGAAGTCAAGGCCTAAACAAAAAGATTCTTGCCCCTGCCTACCGAAAGGCAGGTTCACAGGAAAAAAAACAAAAGAAATATTGATGAAAACAATTAAGAACATAGGCTTGGTAATCTTTTTAATCGGCCTTGGCATTTTCGCAGCACTTCCCCTATTAGGAACCTATAAGATCAATCCATCCACTCTTGACGAAATTGTCACCAAAAAGCGAATAAAAAGCGAAATCTTCATCGAAGGTCTTCAAAAAAGTATTGTTGGCAAAGAATTTCAAGGTATGCAATCACTGTCTCCCTTAGTAGGTTCTGCAATAGAAAATGCCAACACACAACACGTTAAAAATAAGGAGTACAAAAAGAAAATCTATACGAGTGCCAGCGAAATGGCAGCACTGATCGGGAAAAAATCAGGCACAGGCTTTATGACCAACAACAAAGGCCTCATGTGGTTTTTAACCTTTGGTTTTGGCATTATCGGAGCGCTTATGTTTATTGTGCCTAACGTAGTTCTCTTGGGCAAGAAGGGAATAAAAAACGATGGTATATATCACGAAAATTCTACCAATAAAGGTTGGATTGCCTGGTTGGTTTTCATATTTCTGGTCGGTTTTTACCTTATCTTATATTTCAAATCCGAATATGCCGTCAACTGGACCTATCTGGTCGACCCTATAAGTGAAAGTTTAAGTGGAAACCCTGCAGGACATTGGTTTGTCTACGGATTTATGTATTGTACGGTAATGACCGTGATGGCGGTACGCATGTACATTAAATACCGCCATAATGTGTATCA
Organism: Maribacter sp.; assembly: GCA_029287355.1. Taxonomy (GTDB): domain Bacteria; phylum Bacteroidota; class Bacteroidia; order Flavobacteriales; family Flavobacteriaceae; genus Maribacter_C. Next base: position 4,349 of record JARFRH010000182.1, read on the forward strand.
AATGATACGTACCACTTCAGTATTGTTCTTTCAAATTGTGTTCGCGTTTCTGATTCCAGAAATTATGGTACGCTTACAAATGCCGTATTATGATTTTAAAAATGTCTTTCCATTAGATTATGACTTCTTTTTTCAATGGAATTTGAATTCTTTATTGGATAGTGGTGGGATCGGATTGTTTATTCTGGTTTGGGGCATTGTGCTCACCTTAGTAATAGTGCCGGTTATGGTATATTTCTTCGGAAAAAGGTGGTACTGTTCTTGGGTATGCGGATGCGGTGGCCTGGCGGAGACGCTAGGGGATCCCTATAGGCAACATTCCAGTAAATCTTTGTTCTCCTGGAAAATTGAGCGGTGGTTAATTCATGGTGTATTGGTTTTTGCCGTTGTCATGACCGGAATGACGCTTTATAGTTTCTTCGCCGAAACAGGAACTGTTTTGGGCCTAAAAACCCAAAGCATTCAAAACACCTATAGTTTGGCCATTGGTTCGGTTTTCGCAGGGGTCATAGGCACAGGTTTCTATCCTATTTTTGGTAATAGGGTATGGTGTCGATTTGGTTGTCCACTTGCTGCATACTTAGGTTTTGTGCAGCGCTTTAAGTCTCGATTTAGAATTACCACCAACGGTGGGCAATGCATTTCTTGTGGAAATTGTTCCACCTATTGTGAGCAAGGAATCGATGTTCGGGCCTATGCACAAAAAGGAGAAAATATTGTTCGTTCAAGCTGTGTTGGCTGTGGTATTTGTTCAGCTGTATGCCCACGCGGGGTTCTCAAATTAGAAAACGGCCCTGAGCAAGGGCGCATCAACCCTACCGAAGTATTGCTAGGCAATGATGTGGATTTAATGGAGTTGGTGAATAAGAAGTAAGTTCAAAATCAAAAATTTGAACGCAAAAATGTTCTGAGCACTTCATGTTAGTTTGTTTAATTACACGCGACAAAATCGAAAACAATAACCGTGTTTACCAAAATAGCTATTCTGGTCTTGTTCATTTTTTCCTTAGGAAACCCCTCAGAGGACAATCGTTCGTACCAAAAGGAATACTATCAAAAAGGAAAAATAAAAGCGGAGGGTTGGGTGAAAAATGGACTTAAAGAAGGCTATTGGAAGTTTTATCATCCTAACGGAAAACTTTCTGAAAAAGGGCATTTTAAAAGAGGCCAACGTCAAGACTATTGGTATTTTTACACGCAGAATGGCAATCCACGACAAGCAGGACACTATATGAAAGGAAAGATGGCCAACTGGTGGCTGTTTTATGACTCCCAGGGCAAGGTATATCACAAATGCCAATTGAACAATGGTAAAAAAAATGGATATTGCCTTCAGTATAGAAATGAAAAATTGACATCTGCCGAAAAATATCAGAATGGGAGGAAATTAAAAAAATGGACAAGTTTCAGTAGTTTTAAGCGCGAAAACAATCTTTCCGACCTCAAGTAATAATGACTACAGCATTTGAAATTAATCCTGACATCAAAGTAATTATACCGGCCTATAACGAAGCGGACTCCATTGCAGCGGTCATCAAAGAAATTCCCAATTCAGTTTCCGAGATTATTGTTGTAAACAATAATTCGTCCGATAATACGCTCAAAAACGCCGAAAATGCCGGCGCCACGGTATTGACCGAAAACCGAAAAGGATACGGTTACGCCTGCTTAAAGGGGATGCAATATATTGCCGAACAATCCAACCCACCCCATATTATCGTATTTATTGATGGTGACTATTCAGATTATCCCGAAGAGCTCACCAAAATAGTGGAGCCTATTTTACAAGATGACAAAGATTTTGTAATAGGGGCCCGGGTTAAGAGACTAAGAGAGGGAGGTAGCATGACCCCCCAGCAGATTTTCGGTAATTGGCTGGCTACCTTTCTAATGAAGTTGCTTTTTGGGGCAACATATACTGACCTTGGTCCGTTTAGAGCTATAAAGTACGATAAGCTACTTGAATTGCAGATGGAGGATAAGACCTATGGATGGACCGTTGAAATGCAATTGAAGGCTTTGAAAAAAAAGCTGTCATACACCGAAGTACCAGTGCGTTACAAGAAAAGAATTGGTATTTCAAAAGTGTCCGGTACAGTAAAAGGTAGTATCTTTGCAGGCATAAAAATCCTAAGTTGGATTTTCAAGTATAGTATTAAATAATATGGGACTAATAATAACTTATATCATACTGGCAATATATAGTATCGCACTATTGTTGATATTCTTCTATAGCCTTGCGCAGTTGAATTTATTGGTCAATTATTTGGGTAACAAACGGCGGAATGAAACCGCCCCCAAATATAATCTTCTCGACCCTAAGGAAATTCCTTATGTCACCATACAACTTCCCGTTTACAATGAGGAATATGTAATGGATCGCTTGTTGGAGAATATTGCCAAAATAGAATACCCGAAAAGCAAGTTGGAGATACAGGTGTTGGATGATTCAACGGATGACACCGTTATCGATACGGCCAAACATATAGAAGCACTTAAGGCAACCGGGTTGGATATTACCCATATCCGCCGTGAAAATCGCCAAGGCTATAAAGCAGGTGCGTTGAAAGAAGGGCTAGAAATTGCCAAAGGTGAATTCATCGCCATATTCGATGCCGACTTCTTGCCCGACAGCGATTGGTTGAAAAAGACCGTGATTTATTTCAAGGATGAGGAAATTGGGGTGGTACAAACTCGATGGGGACATATCAACAGAGACTATTCTACCCTGACCAAAATACAGGCCTTTGCTTTGGACGCACATTTTACATTGGAGCAAGTGGGAAGAAACTCGAAAGGACATTTTATCAACTTCAATGGTACAGCTGGTATTTGGCGTAAGGAATGTATTCTTGATGCCGGAAACTGGGAAGGGGATACCCTTACCGAAGATCTTGATCTAAGCTACCGTGCGCAATTAAAGGATTGGAAATTTAAATATTTGGAAGATGTCGAGACTCCTGCGGAGCTTCCTGTCGTCATCAGCGCTGCACGTTCACAACAATTTCGATGGAACAAAGGTGGTGCCGAGAATTTTAGAAAGACCGTTTTGAATGTATTATCCGCAAAAAACATCTCTTTCAAAACTAAATTTCATGGGGTGATGCACTTATTGAACAGCTCTATGTTCTTATGTGTTTTCCTGGTTTCATTACTAAGTATTCCAGCCATGTATATCAAGGCCATATTCCCCCATTTAGATTGGGTATTTACGGCGTTGAGTTTCTTTGTGTCGAGTACTATTATTCTTTTTATCTGTTATTGGTTCACCTACAAAAGCATACAGGGCAGTAGCTTTGATAATTTTGTGGACTATATCAAAATCTTCTTTACTTTTTTCTCCGTTGCCCTCGGATTCTCCTTACACAATTCCATTGCCGTTTTAGAAGGGCATATGGGCAAACGCAGTGAATTCGTAAGAACACCGAAATTCAACCTCAACAATATTGCGGATAGCTGGAAAGGCAACAAATACCTCACCAAAAAGTTATCACCAAATATGATTCTGGAATTTGGCTTGATGGGCTATTTTCTTTTCGGAATGTATAGCGCCATTCCCTTAAATGATTTCGGACTCTTTCCCTTTCATTTTATGTTGTTCCTAGGCTTTGGTTACGTCTTTTTTAAGTCGCTTACCGCAAGAGCATAATCGCTATTACTTGTTCAGTTTTAATACCATGAAATGGGAATCCATTACATTTCCGGTAATGATGATATCTTGATAGGGTGCGGCAACGGTTGAAGCTGACATTTCATTACCATCATTTATATATACCTGTTCAATGGTATAATCATTCTTTCCACGATAATCAATCTTAATAATTTCAGAAGGTGCAATTTCTCTATTACCACCAGCATAAGACGAAAATCCTAATAAATTTGGGTGTGCGCCGATCCATAAACTACCCTCAGAATCAAATTCAATGTTATCGACACCGGTATGACAATCGATATCTTCGATAAAATTCAAAGATCCATCTTCATTTGTGGCGTACACCTTTACTTCGAAATTTCTTGGTGATGCGACAAAAAGTAATTTTCGCTCTTTATCATAATTGATACCATTGGCATAACCAATACCCTTTGCGACTTCTTTATAATTTTTACCATCGAAATATACGACGTTCGACAAACCCAAACCCACATAGTCTTCAAGAAACCTCCCAACCCCCTCTTCATATTTATGGTCATTCGTGAAATAAAAACGATTTTCATCTAATAGTACAATATCATTGGGACTTACCAAGGCGGGATTGGTTATTGTTCTTTCAAAAGTCAATACGGTATCTTGTAATTTGAACACTTCAAATGAATGGCCCTTCAAGGTGTGATTTACAGCCACAACCGTATATGAGCTATCAGACTTGCTTATTGAAATTCCATGTGGTGCAAAAGGTATATTTAAATCGGACGTTAATTTTTTGACTTGATAATCTTTTGAATTTAAATTAACCAAATACAAAGCGCCTGCGTTTTCCTGTAGCTCTAAAGGATCTTTGCGAGGGGAAGCTGAAACCAAAGCAACCCCTGTTTCAGGAATCACCGATATATCCTCTGCGCCAGCAATTGTAATCTCCTTTACAATTTCACCATCAAAATCATTTTCGATGGTTCTAAAATATCCCGTGGAAACCATAACATAAACTACATACAGAAGCAAGAATAGCAAGGTATAGCCTGTGATTTTCTTTAAACGCTTCATAATGGTATTTATAACTAGCTTTGAATGTAGCTTTTTTAGATTTCCAATGCAATTTTAAACTTAGTTGAAAACAACTTTTTCTATGAACTATAAGTATCGTCTAATTATAATCTTATTCATAATAGCAACTTTAAACTGCCCGGCCCAAGATGCTAAGAAAGAAGTCCTTAAAGTCGTTAATGATTTTTTCCATACCATGGAAACCAAAGACTCCGTCGCGTTCAACAATTTGTTTTTAAAGAACGCCTACGCCTATTCCGTAAGACAGCAAAACGATTCTGCTCTTGTCCGAAGTTCGATTTTAAAAGCTAGCACTTCAAAGAATACGTGGAAAGAACAACTTCGCGAAGAAGAAATCACTATTCATATCAACAACAATGTTGCCGCTGTCTGGGCCCCTTATGATTTCTGGATAAACGAAGAACCCTCGCATTGTGGTTATGAGGTTTTTACGCTACTCAAAAAAGATTCCGGCTGGAAAATAGCCTCCCTTACCTACTCCGTAGAACAAGGTATATGCAACCAATAATTTTCGTTTCTTCGTAATATCGCTATTCAACCAAAATGCCAAACCGCCTCATCACTTATTGGAAACTACACAAAGTAGCCATTTTGCTGGCATTACTGAGTTTGGCCTTCTATTCTACTTTCGCCTATCATTTAGAGCGAACAGATTTTGTAAAACTGCTCACTCTTTTTTCAGCGCTGTTTTTTTTATGCTTCAAGCTCATACAATTTGAAAAATGGAATTTTAAATTCTTACTGAGCATAGGTATTCTTTTCCGTTTGATTTTTCTTATCGCAGAACCCAACCTCTCCCAAGATTTCTATCGTTTTATTTGGGATGGGGGTTTGGTCAAAGACTTTATCAACCCCTATTTGAACCTTCCGGATACCTTGATTGAACAATCTAATTTGGTGATTGCAAATGCCCAAGAACTCTATGTAGGCATGGGAAGTTTAAGTGCAAGACATTACAGTAATTACCCCCCGCTAAATCAACTCATTTTTGCACTGGCCTCTTTATTTGGCGGTAAAACGATTTTAGGTTCCATCGTTGCCATGCGTAGCATCATCATTTTCGCGGATGTTGGCATCTTTTATTTTGGGCGTAAGCTATTAAAGAATATCAATCAGTCACCGCACTTGATTTTCTGGTATTTTTTAAATCCCTTGGTGATTATTGAATTGACGGGTAATCTCCATTTCGAAGGGGTCATGCTTTTCTTTTTTGTCTGGGCCTTGTACCTGCTATCAATTCATAAATGGCAATGGGCTGCAGTGGTTTATGCCTGCTCCATTTCGGTAAAGCTGGTGCCCTTATTGTTTCTACCCCTTTTCCTAAAGCATTTTAACCTCAAGAAAAGCATTTCCTTTTACACTATTATCGGAGCCACTTCACTACTACTATTCGCGCCTTTTTATTCTTCGGAATTCATATCCAATTATTCCCAGACCATCGGCCTTTGGTTTTCCAAATTTGAATTCAATGCGGGACTTTGGAATGGCATCAAACATATTGGAATTCATTTGGATGTCAAACCTTGGGAATTGATAAAGACCTATGGTAAGATAACTCCGGTATTAACCATCATTCTGGTCCTTCTTTTTACATTTCTTCGGAAAAATCAAAAACTTTCGGTGCTCATCACTTCTATGCTTGGTATATTGACCTTGTATTTCTTTATGACCGCAACCGTGCATCCGTGGTATATCATCTTCTTGGTGCTTCTGACAATTTTCTCAAAATACCGCTATGCAATTGTGTGGTCGGCAGCTATTGTTCTGAGCTATTATGCCTATTCTTTGGCAGACTTCAAGGAAAACCTTTGGTTGCTTGCGCTTGAGTATATCACAGTATATGCCTTTTTAATCTATGAATTAATTGCATATCGTAACAAAACATGAAGTTTTTGTAAAAAAATCAGGCTGTTCTAGGTTAGTTCCAGATAATTTGTACATTTACTCTGTAATGAACGAGCAAAATAACATATTTACTTCCATGAGCAGCATTGCTCCAGTACGTCCATTCGCACCCCGTCGTCGTCGCCCGTAGGGGTACTATACATTTCATGGAAATAGGTGAGTCCATTTCCGCAAAAACCGTAAAATCATTTCGTAATTTTTCTAAAACACCACAGCAATGGATATTGTTGTCGCGAATCAATCACATTTTAAATACGCCCAGATCATCTGCGATACGATTGCCGATTCGGCAAAAGTTCGAGGTACGGGTATTGCCAAGCGTACTCCGGAGTACATCCTTAAAAAACTCGAAAACGGCAACGGTGTCATCGCTTTGGACGGAGACACTTTTGCAGGTTTCTGTTATATCGAAGTATGGGGCCATGAGAAATATGTAGCGAATTCGGGGCTCATCGTACACCCAGATTACAGAGCGCAAGGCCTTGCAAAGAGAATCAAACAAAAAATTTTTAAGCTATCCACCGAAAAATTTCCAGATGCCAAAATATTCGGTATCACTACGGGATTGGCCGTGATGAAAATCAACTATGAGTTGGGGTATAAACCAGTGACATTTTCAGAACTTACTGATGACCCAGAATTCTGGAAAGGCTGCCAGACGTGCAAAAACTTCGATGTACTTACCCGAACTGAACAAAAAATGTGCCTCTGTACCGGAATGTTATACGACGCTACAACCAAAACAAAAAAAGAGAAAAAGGTGAATGGAAAAGCCTTTAAGAGATTGAAAAGTATCAAGGAAAGTTTATTCCTCAAAAAGAAAACAAAATGAAAAAACTAGTTCTAGCATACAGTGGCGGATTAGACACCAGCTACTGCGCCAAATATTTATCTCAAGAACAAGGCTTTGATGTGCACGCAGTAAGCGTCAATACTGGTGGGTTCTCTAGAGAAGAAATCGCAACAATTGAAGAAAAAGCGTTGAAGTTAGGAGCTAGCACATATACATCCATCGATGCCGTTCAGACTTTTTATGAAAAAGTGGTCAAGTACCTCATCTTCGGTAACGTGCTAAAAAACAATACTTATCCCCTTTCGGTGAGTGCGGAACGAATTGTACAAGCGATCGAAATCGTAAACCACGCAAAAAAAATAGGAGCAAATTATATTGCACATGGTAGTACAGGAGCGGGTAATGACCAAGTGAGATTTGATATGATTTTTCAAATCATAGCCCCTGAAATCGAAATCATCACGCCTATTAGAGATAACAGCTTATCCCGTGAGGCGGAGATTGAATATCTAAAAGCAAACGGTGTAGACTACGCTTGGGAAAAAGCGAAGTATTCTATCAACAAGGGACTTTGGGGAACTTCTGTTGGTGGTGAAGAAACGCTCACTTCGGAAAAGCCCTTGCCAGATTCCGCCTACCCAAGCCAGTTACAAGAAAAAGAACCTTCTGAAGTAAAGCTAACTTTTGAAAAAGGAGAGTTAGTCGCCATTGATGGTCTAAAGGATAATTCAGTCGCAAATATTGAAAAGTTAGAGGCTATGGCTTCAAAATATGCTATCGGCAGAGATATTCATGTGGGTGATACCATCATCGGTATTAAAGGAAGAGTCGGTTTTGAAGCCCCTGCATCCTTGATCATTATAAAAGCACACCATTTATTAGAGAAACATACGCTAACCAAATGGCAGCAATATCAAAAAGAACAACAGGGTAATTTCTACGGCATGCTCTTACATGAAGGGAATTATTTGGATGCGGTCATGCGGAATATTGAAGCTTTCTTAACGGATACACAAAAGACGGTTTCAGGAGATGTATTTGTGGGATTGTATCCCTTTCAATTTAGATTACATGGAATTTCCTCAAAACATGATTTGATGAATGCATCTTTCGGAAGTTATGGTGAAATGAATAAAGGCTGGTCGGCAGATGATGCCAAAGGCTTTATCAAAATACTTTCTAATTCAGGAAAAATATACAACCATGTAAATCAAAAGGATGATTAAGGCAGGCATCATTGGGGGCTCGGGATATACTGGCGGTGAGCTAATCCGAATACTAATAAACCACCCTGAAGTGGAAATTGATTTTGTGTATAGTACAACACGAGCAGGAAAAGCCGTTTCTTCGGCTCATGCTGATTTATTGGGTACTACAAATTTGAACTTTGTTGGAAATATCAATCCCGAAATCGACCTGGTATTTTTGTGTTTAGGACATGGGAATTCTACAAAATTTTTGGACGAAAATCAGTTTTCCAAGAATACGAAAATCATTGATTTAAGCACCGACTTTAGATTACAAGTCGACTCCAATTTCGGTGGAAAGGAATTTATTTACGGCTTGCCAGAATTGAATACATCAGAAATTCGAGAAGCACGGTATATTGCTAATCCCGGCTGTTTTGCTACCGCTATTCAATTAGCTCTGTTACCCTTAGCAAATGCAGGATTATTACAAAACGAGGTTCATATCAATGCCGTTACGGGAAGTACTGGAGCAGGTGTAAGTCCGTCTGGAACGACCCACTTCAGCTGGCGAAACAATAATGCTAGCTGGTACAAACCTTTTACCCATCAACATTTAGGAGAAATAAATGAAAGCCTGAAATCAATGCAAAAAGATTCGGGAGAATTATTCTTCCTTCCCAACAGAGGGAATTTCACAAGAGGAATCTTAGCAACATCCTATACCAAATTCGAAGGAAGTGAAAAAGAAGTCGTTCAATTGTACAGAGATTTTTATGATGAAGCCGAATTCACTCAAATTTCGGAAGAGCCCATCCATCTAAAACAAGTCGTGAATACAAACCAATGTCACATCCATTTGCATAAACATGATGACACTTTACTCATCACATCAGCTATTGATAATCTCCTAAAAGGTGCTTCAGGACAAGCCGTGCAGAATATGAACTTGATGTTCGGTTTTGAAGAAGGTAAAGGCTTACACTTGAAGGCAGGGGTATTTTGAGCCTAAGAAGTTTAATGGAGTGATTGTCCCCTGAAGGGGACCCAAGAGTTGTTCTTACGCAATGTTGGATCACAAGTAAAAGTTTAAATAGAAAGATTCGCGACCCTACCTGTCGGCAGGCGGGTTCGCTGGAAAGAAAATAAAAAAGCCAACAATGAAAATAGCCATCATAGGAGCAGGAAATTTAGGATTGTCCATAGCCAAAGGGGTACTTCACAGCAACGGTGCCACCAGCATGTATATGACCAAAAGGAACGTGGAAAGCATCAAAGAGTTTGAAAGCTACGGGAACGTATTGGTCACCTCAAATAATCGAGAAGCCGTTCAAAATTCCGATATTCTAATTTTTGCAGTTCAGCCAGGGCATTTTGCGCAGATTTTAGAAGACATCAAAGATCTTTTGACCAAAAAACATGTCGTCATTTCAACGATTACGGGTTTTAGCATCGACAAAATAGAGGCGATCATCAGTGCAGAACAGCATATTATTCGAAGTATGCCCAATACCGCAATTTCCGTGGGTAAATCCATGACTTGCCTTTGTGCAAATGAAAAAGGGAAAAGTCGTATCGATTTGGCCAAAGCTATTTTCAATCGTATGGGGCATTCAATGGAAATTCCGGAAGAGCAAATGCAGGCGGCAACAGTAATCTGTGCTAGTGGAATCGCGTTCTGGATGCGCTTAATACGCGCCACTACCCAAGGCGCAATTCAATTGGGTTTTGACGCCAAAGAAGCACAGGAATTGGCCATGCACACCTGCAACGGAGCGGCAAGTCTGTTAATAGAATCAGGCAATCATCCAGAAGAAGAAATTGACAGAGTTACCACCCCAATGGGTTGCACGATTAAGGGTTTAAACGAAATGGAACACCAAGGACTTAGCTCCTCCTTAATTCGAGGCATAGCAGCCTCATTTGATAAAATAACGGAGTTCAAAACAAATTAATACTGTCACATCGTGCGGAGTCGAGATACATTTTACCAAAAGGCCCGAACTAGACTAAGCCCGAACTGACTGACGTTAAAGAAAGATTCCCGCTTCCAAGGGAATGACATTAAAAGAAACAATAGATGAATTTATTTGATGTATACCCGCTATACGATGTAACACCGGTCTCCGCAAAGGGAATTGTAGTGATTGATGACAAAGACCAAGAATATCTTGATTTTTATGGAGGTCACGCAGTAATTTCCATTGGACATTCGCATCCGCATTATGTGAAGCGATTAAAAGACCAATTAGATAAAATGGGTTTTTACAGCAACGCAGTTCAAAATCCGTTGCAAGTAGAATTGGCTACAAAATTAGGACAACTTTCCGATTGCGAAGATTACAACCTCTTTCTATGTAATTCAGGTGCTGAAGCCAATGAAAATGCTTTGAAAATGGCCTCATTCCATACCGGAAAAACAAGAATAATCGCTTTCAAAAATGGGTTTCACGGCAGAACCTCCGCGGCAGTTGCCGCCACGGATAATGAAAAGATAAACGCGCCTTTAAACAAGCAACAAAAGGTAACCATTTTACCTTTGAACGATATCGATGGTTTTACAAATGAAATAATAAAGGGAGATGTATGTGGGGTGATTCTGGAAGCCATTCAAGGTGTCGGAGGCTTGGATGAACCAACCAATGAGTTCTATCAAAAAATCGCACTGCTGTGCAAAGAAAACAATGCAGTTCTGATTGCGGATGAAGTACAATCAGGTTTCGGACGTAGCGGTAAGTTTTTCGGATTCCAACATCACGATATCCAACCTGATATAATAAGCATCGCCAAAGGAATGGGCAATGGCTTTCCCGTAGGTGGAATTTTAATCCATGAAAGTATCAAAGCTTCCTACGGACTCTTAGGAACTACTTTTGGAGGCAACCATTTGGCCTGTGTCGCAACCTTATCGGTTTTAGAAGTCTTAGAAGAGGAAAATCTGATTGAGAATGCATCGCAATTAGGAATTTACTTTAATGAAAAGGCTGCCGAAATTCCGGATGTAAAAAGAGTAAAAGGCAAAGGACTAATGCTTGGCCTAGAATTCGATTTTGAGGTTGCGGAATTACGCAAAAAGCTGATTTACGACCAGCATATGTTCACTGGTGGCGCAAAGGACAAGCATGTGCTTAGAATTCTACCTGCACTGAACATTACCAAAGATCATCTTGATATTTTTTTCAAGGCCCTAAAAGCTGAACTATAGTGAGCAAACAACTGAACATAGCGCAACGAAATACCGTTTTGACTTCGATGGCTCAATTCATCGTTGAAAGTCAAGCAGAAATTTTGACGGCCAACCAGATTGATTTGGATCGTTATTCGGGGGATGATATTTCAATGCGAGACAGGTTAAAACTTGACCAAGGTAAAATTGATGGTATGATTCTGTCATTGGAGCAGTTAGCCTCCGAACCAGACCCTTTGGGTATTGAACGATTTGCAACTACTCATGAAAACGGGATGCATATCAGCAATAAAACAGCTCCGTTTGGCACCATTCTTATTATCTATGAATCTAGGCCAGACGTAACTATAGAAGCCGCTGGAATCGCCTTTAAATCAGGAAATGAAATCCTGTTAAAGGGAGGAAAAGAATCATTGAACAGCAACTTGGTATTAGTAAAACTCTGGCATAAAGCGCTTCAAGAAAATGATTGTGATACAAACTGGGTTACCTATTTACAATTCAACAGAACCCAAACACAGGCTTTTCTAGAAAAGCCCACCCAAAAATTAGACTTGATTGTTCCTCGAGGCGGTGAAAGATTGATTGCTTTCGTAAAACAACATGCTACTTGCCCAGTAATCGTAAGTGGTCGTGGAAATAACTTTGTATATGTAGATTCGGAGGCCGATTTGCAAATGGCTTTGGATATTATCGTCAATGCCAAGACCACAAAAATATCTGCCTGTAATGCCTTAGATAAGGTTTTAGTCGCTTCAAACTTGGGTAGAAAGCATCAATTTTTACAACAACTGATTCTAGAATTGCAAAAAAGCAAAGTAGAAATTTTTGCTGACGAAGCGCTGTCAAGTCTAGCAGGAACACTTCCGATTACAGATGAAAATATGTGGCATGAAGAATTTCTAGATTATAAAATTGCCATCGGGCAAGCATCTGACCTAGGGGATGCCATTACCAAAATAAACACCTATGGCGGTGGGCATTCGGCATCGATAGTAACCGCTAATGATGAAAAAGCGAACACGTTTATGGAATCTGTAGATTCGGCTGCAGTCTATCACAATGCGTCCACGCGATTTACCGATGGCGGTCAATTCGGGCTGGGCGGCGAATTGGCGATTAGTACGGACAAATTACATCAAAGAGGGCCTATTGGTCTTCAGCATTTGGTAACCAATAAATGGTATGTGAAGGGTAACGGACAAATCAGATAACTATGGCCAAGAAAAGAATCTTACTGAAGGTTGGCACGAACACCCTGACCAAGGAAACCGACCAGATTTCCCGAGGTAAAATCGAGGATATCGGAAGGCAGATTTCCAAACTGAAAGACCATTATGAATTTATCATCGTAAGTTCAGGTGCCATAGCTGCAGCCAAACAATTCGTGAAACTGGAGCATAACGGCCAAGAAATCAATGTAAAACAGGCGTTGGCGGCAATTGGCCAACCTCATTTGATGCGTATTTTTCAAGAGAATTTTAGAGAGCTGGGCTTGTTCACTTCGCAGTGCCTATTATCCTATTCCGATTTTGAGAAGCCTGAATCACAGGAAAATATCAAGAATACGATTAATGTCTTAGTGGCCAATAATTTTATTCCTATCATTAATGAAAATGATACCGTTTCCACGGATGAAATACAGTTTGGTGACAATGATAAACTAGCTGCTTTGGCCGCAGCCTTATTGCAAGTTGACTTGCTTTTAATAGCTACCAATACGGATGGAATTTATACGAAAACATCCATTACAGAAGGCAATCCCAAAACCATCGCAAGGGTTAACGACATCGATGAATTGAAAAAAGAAATCAGTTTAGAAAAATCTTCTCAAGGAACCGGTGGAATGCAGTCTAAAATACAAGCAACCACGATTGCACAAAACGCTTCGATTGAAACATGGATTGTCAACGGGTTAAAAGACAATTTTATTACTGATGCCATTGACGGTGTTTCTAATCATACTAAAATAAAAGCATGAAACATTACCTATCAATAAAAAATATCGACTCCCTTCCCGACTGGGTATCGGAGGCTAGAGAACTAAAAGAGAACCCGGTCGCTCATAAAGCACTAGGTGCTGGAAAAACAATTTGCTTGTTATTCTTCAATAACAGTTTGAGAACACGATTAAGCACCCAAAAAGCAGCGATGAACTTGGGTATGGAAGTCATGGTGATGAACTTCGGAAGCGAAGGTTGGCAGTTGGAATTCGAGGATGGGGCGGTCATGGACCAAGGCAAATCAGAACATATTAAAGAAGCGGCTAAGGTTGTTTCCCAATTTTGTGATATTGTGGCCATACGCGCTTTTGCTTCCCTAAACGACAAAGAAAAAGATGAAGCCGAAGTTGTTCTAAATGGATTCGAAAAATATGCTTCCGTTCCTGTTGTCAATATGGAAAGTTCAGCAGGGCATCCGTTACAAGCTCTTGCTGATGCTATTACCTTGGATGAACAAAATAAGAAGGCAAAACCAAAAGTAGTACTTTCTTGGGCACCACATCCAAAAGCATTACCGCATGCCGTAGCCAATTCTTTTGTGGAAATGATGCAATTACAAGTTGCGGATTTTGTGATTACACATCCTGAAGGATACGAATTGAATCCTGAAATCACCAAAAATATTCACATTGAACACGATCAGCAAAAAGCATGCGAAAATGCAGACTTTATTTATGTAAAAAACTGGAGTAGCTATTCGAATTATGGAAAGGTATTGCATCAAGATTCTGACTGGACGATGACAACGGAAAAACTTGGTCTTGCTAAATTTATGCATTGTTTACCCGTTCGAAGAAACGTTGTTGTGGAAGATGCGGTTTTAGATGGAGGGCAATCGTTGGTTATTGAACAAGCAAATAATCGAACGTATGCGGCACAAGTAGTTTTGAAAAAGATATTAGAAAATTGATAGGATGAGCTTGAAGCTAAAAGATAAAATCTGTATTGTTACCGGAGCGACTAGTGGTATGGGAAAAGCCATTGCCGAAAGGTTTCATGGGGAAGGAGCGAAACTCGTATTATCCGGAAGGAATGAAGAAAGGGGCAATACATTGGCCAAATTGCTTGACAATGCGGTTTTCTTTGCCGGGGATGTCAGTGACCCAAATTACAATGAACAACTTGTCAAAATAGCCATTGAAAATTTCGGCAAACTTGATATTGTATCAATGAATGCGGGTATCTTAGGATTGGGTAGTGTGACGGACCTATCGACCGAAGATTGGCATAAAACCTTAGACACAAATCTGAGTTCCATTTTTTATCTTTCTAAATACGCAATTTCCCATTTGAAAAAACAGCGTGGAACAATTTTGATCAATGCCTCGATTGCAGCCTACAAGAGTTTCCCGAACCATCCGGCATATTGTGCTTCAAAAGCAGGCTCGGTAGCCCTTATGAAGCAATTGGCTTTGGAATATGCCCCAGAAATAAGAATAAATGCCATTTGCCCTGGGCCAGTGGACACACCTTTGATTTGGAATTCCGCCAAGGCATTCGAAAACCCCGAAATGGCCGTCGAAAATGTTGGAAAGGCAACTTTGATGAAGCGTTTGGGGCGACCTGACGATGTGGCTAATCTGGCCTTGTTCCTTGTTTCAGATGAGGCATCATGGATTACAGGAACGGCAATGACCATAGATGGGGGAATATTAAACACATAGAATGAATCAAGAACTTGCTATCATAAAAATAGGCGGCAATGTCATCGAGAACAAAACAGAGCTAACAAAGTTCTTAGCTCTTTTTGCGCACCTAAACGGACATAAAATATTAGTACATGGTGGTGGAAAACTTGCTACCCAACTCGCCTCCAAACTCGGTGTAACATCCAAAATGGTAGGAGGGCGGAGAATTACCGATACCGAAACACTTGAAGTAATCACGATGGTATACGCTGGATTGACCAACAAGAATATTGTAGCACTTTTACAAGCGAATAATTGCAATGCCATCGGATTAAGTGGTGCTGATGGCGATGTCATTCAAGCACACAAACGACCTGTCGGAGAAATCGATTATGGTTTTGCTGGGGATGTAGATGGGGTGAACACCCCAATGATTTCCAAATTACTGGACGCCGGTCTAACTCCCGTTTTTTGTGCCATGACCCATGACGGAAACGGACAGCTATTGAATACCAACGCAGATACCATTGCTTCCGAGCTGGCAATTGGTATGAGTGAAATCTATGATACCACCTTGTATTATTGCTTTGAAAAGAAAGGGGTTTTAAAGGATATCAAAGATGAGAATTCCGTGGTAAAACATATCGATTCAAATACTTATAAGCAATTGTTGGTAGCAGGTATTATCGCAGACGGAATGCTGCCAAAATTGGAAAATTGCTTTCATGCCTTAAATAAAAAAGTGAATAAAGTATGTATCGGACATCCTTCGATGTTAGACCCTGAAAATGAACTTTTTACAACGATTACCTTATAAAATGACACAACAACAACTTACTGATAAGGCTTTGGATTTATTGAAGCAATTGATTTCAATACAATCATTCTCTTCCGAAGAGGATAAAACCGCCGAAGCCATTCAAGATTGGTTTAAGGAATTTGATATTCCTTTTGAACGTATTCATAACAATGTAATCACCAAAAATAAATATTGGGACGAAAGTAAACCCACCTTGCTTTTGAATTCGCACCACGACACGGTCAAACCAAACAAGGCCTACACCAAAGACCCGTTTCATCCACATATCGAGGATGGCAAGTTATACGGTTTAGGTAGTAATGATGCAGGAGGTTGTTTGGTTTCACTTATCGCAACGTTCACCCATTTATACTCCGCCGAAAACTTGAATCATAATATTCTAATGGTGGCCTCTATGGAAGAGGAAAATGCAGGTGCAAACAGCTTAAGGGGATTATTGCCGAGTCTTCCGGAAATTGATGTTGCGATAGTTGGCGAACCAACATCGATGAATTTGGCCATTGCCGAAAAAGGTTTGGTAGTCTTTGATGCCGTTGTAAAAGGAACGCCTTCCCACGCCGCACATCCTAATGAAAATAATTCTATTTACAATGCTATTGAAGTGTTGAAGTGGTTTAAGAACTATAAATTCGAAAAATCATCGGAGGCTTTGGGCGAAGTTAAAATGACGGTCACTCAAATTAATGCCGGTAGTCAGCACAACGTAATTCCCGCACAGGTCGAATTGGTTATCGATGTCCGAGTCAACGATGCATATTCGAACAAAGAAATTGCAGACTTGTTGAAATCTGAAGCGCCCTGCGAATTGAAAGAACGCGGATTGAAATTGAACTCATCCAAAATAGAAAAAGACCATCCATTGGTAAAATCGGGAAGTGCCTTGGGTAGAAAAACCTACGGCTCTCCAACCTTATCCGACCAAGCGGCATTGACCTGCCAATCACTGAAATTAGGCCCAGGAGACAGCACCCGATCCCATTCCGCAGATGAGTATATTTACGTGCACGAAATCGAGGAAGGGATTGATTTGTATATCAAAATCCTGTTAGGCTTTTTACGATGAACAAAAATGAATAATCAGTTTACAATTAATCATTGTTTACTGTTAATTGCTAATTGAATAAAAATGAAACTCTGGGACAAAGGCTTTAGCACCGACAAAAAAATAGACCACTTTACCGTGGGCAATGACCGCGAACTCGATCTGCACCTAGCAAAATATGATGTGATCGCTTCAAAAGCACATGCCAAAATGTTAGGCAAAATAGGACTGCTAACGGAAAAAGAAACTACCGCCCTAGTCGGCGAATTAGAGAACATTTCTAACAAAATCGAAGAGGGTTCTTTTACCATTGAAGATAATTTTGAGGACATGCATTCCAAAATCGAGTTTCAGTTGACCTTGGCATTGGGAGATACCGGTAAGAAAATACATACCGCGCGTTCGAGAAACGACCAAGTTCTTGTGGCCATGCATTTGTATTTAAAAGATGAACTCACTGAAATCAAATTGCAAACCAAAAATTTGTTTGATTTATTATTGAACTTGGCGGATAAATATAAAAGAGTCCTCTTGCCTGGTTATACACACCTACAAATCGCAATGCCTTCTTCCTTTGGGTTATGGTTTTCTGCCTTTGCGGAAAGTTTAATCGACGATTTGTATTTTATCGATGCTGCTTATAAGGTTGCGGACCAAAATCCATTAGGGAGTGCCGCAGGTTATGGAAGTTCTTTTCCTATAGACAGAACCTTTACGACCGAAGAAATGGGTTTTGATACGATGAAATATAATGTCGTAGCTGCACAAATGGGTAGAGGAAAGGTCGAGAAAGCGACTGCATTCGGTATGGCAAATATCGCCGCTACCCTCTCCAAAATGGCCATGGACATATGTTTGTATATGAGTCAGAATTTTGATTTTATTTCCTTCCCAGACGAATTGACTACAGGTTCAAGCATTATGCCGCACAAAAAAAATCCTGATGTTTTTGAGCTAATTCGTGCCAAGTGCAATAAGCTTCAAGCGGTTCCCAATCAATTGACCTTAATCATCAACAACCTGCCTAGTGGGTATCATCGTGATCTGCAATTGGTGAAAGAGATTATTGTTCCTGCTATTCAAGATATGAAGGCCTGCCTTGAAATTCTTACTTTCAGCCTGAGGGAAATCCGCATCAAAGAAAACATCTTGGAAGACCCGAAATACGATTACCTATTTAGTGTTGACACCTTGAACGAGTTGGTCCAAAATGGGGTTCCTTTCCGTGATGCGTACAAACAAATGGGGCAGGAAATTCAAGCAGGTACATTTACCCCGAAACGTAATATCAAACATACCCATGAAGGTAGTTTAGGCAATTTATGTTTGAATGAGATTCGAGCTAAGATGAAAGCAGTTTAGTTAAAAGTGAAGAGAAAGAATTCAATCTAAAAATTGCTAGTACTCTTTTAGCCTAGCCATAAATTTACTAAATTGGGTGTATAGAAAAGCAGATAAAAAAAGTCTGATTATTCACTTAACCATTAAAAAAGCAAATTGATATGGGCTTATTTTCATTTATAAAAAACGCAGGGAAAAAATTGTTTGGAAAAAAAGAGGAAGCAGTTACAGTTGCGACAGCAAGCAAAACTGACTTATTGAAAGCAGAAGTTGCTCGATTGGGTATTCCGGTTTCCAATCTAACTGTTGAAGTATCAGAAATGGTAACCGTATCTGGCATTACGGATACCAATGCTGATCGAGAGAAGATTATTTTAGCTATGGGAAACATAGACAACATTGGAGCTGTTGAAGATAATATTACCGTTACCAATCCTGAACCAGAAGCGACCTTTCATGTGGTACAATCTGGTGATACCTTATCTAAAATTGCTAAAGAGGTATACGGTGACCCTATGAAATACAACATCATATTTGAAGCCAATCGACCTATGTTAGACCACCCTGATAAAATTTACCCAGGTCAAACTTTAAGAATACCGGCATTATAAAAAATACACCCTTTGATACATAAGGCAATTCTAACGAGTTGCCTTTTTTAATTTCAATCCATTTATGCCTCGTAGAAAAATAATCTCCGAATATGAAGAATCTTTAAAATTAAAAACCCGAAGTTTATGAAACTGAAAAAATCATCGCTATTTATATAACCTTATACTCGATTTTGGATTATGTGTAGTGTTGTTTTTTGTAGGTTTTATTGCCGCGATTACCGGACTCGTTTAGTTAAAGATTATTTGATCATCGAAAGATTAACAACTTCTTGATCCGTTAAAAAACGCCAATGGCCTCGAGGTAGGTCTTTTTTAGTCAAGCTCGCATATACGACACGATCGAGTTTCACAATTTCATAATCCAACTCTTCGAAAATACGCTTAACTATATTGTTCCGTGAACTGGAAAGTTCAATGCCAACCTGATTTTTAGGGGCATTCTCAACAAAACTGACATCTTGAACCCGAACCACATGATCCTCTACAGTCAACCCTTCTTGAATACGTTTGAGGTCTGCACTGCGTAAAGCCTTATTGAGCTCGACATGGTAGATTTTTCGGAGTCCGTTTTTAGGGCTGTTCAGGCGCTTGCTCATCTCCCCGTCATTAGTGAAAATAATAAGCCCTGTAGTGTCTTTATCTAATTTTCCAATGGGCTTTAGTTCGGTTTTTGATGCTTTTGATACAAGGCTTCGTGCAGTTCGACGCCCATGTTCATCTCGACCGGTAGTTGTAAAGTCTTTTGGTTTGTTCAGCAAGACATATTCCTTTTTAACAGGGTTCAATCTTCGCCCATCAAAACGAACATCATCAGACAATTGAACTTTATAGCCCATTTCGGTAATGGGCTTTCCGTTCACGGTAACATTTCCTGCTGAAATATAGATATCCGCCTCTCGACGAGAGCAAACGCCGGAGTTTGCCACATACCGATTCAACCGCATTTCATTGGGGTTCGAAGCTTGCTTGGCCTCGGTCTTTTTCTTTATAGGAGCATTACCCCTCGCGAAATTTTTCTTGCGAAACGCACCACCTTCTCGTCCTGACTTTCTATCTCCGTTTTTGGAATCTGACCTACTCATGATTTGTATTTGTAGGCAAAGGTAGCGAAGGTATTTGGATGTCTGTTGAATGGGTGGCATTTAGTTCCGAAAAAGGCAACTCGATGGTATTCAAAAGGGAGGAATCGCAATAAAAAAAGGCAACCATAACCTGTTGTCATTTTTGACACGAGGCAACGGTTGCCGGCTAATTCACCTTATAATCGATTAAGAATCAAATGGTAATTTTATCAAAGATTTGGCTATTAATCGTCGTCGCAATCGTCATCATCATGATGATCAGGCCCATGACCACGATGGCGTTTTTTTACATAATAGCTAATGGTACCCACTGCATTGTGTCTTGCTGCCTCCTCATCGTATCTTCCATTGGGCATCTCAAAACTTCCTGCTGCTCTCTTTAATTTCCCTGTGCCGCCCGAAACTTCAAATGTACCTGTGTAGGTGCCTTCAGTTGCCGAAGATGGCACAATCGGAATAATACTGCTGGTAAAAAGTTTATCCCCGTTACGGCTAATGACCACGTATCACTCTTTTGTGTTAAAGTCCCATCTACTGCGGGGTTATCTTCAAAAAAGGTTATTGTGCTACTCCCGGTATATTGGCCAATGGCCGGTAACCAAAAACCAGAGAAATCATTTCCTATAGCGACATTTGCATTTAACGAACGCCGGGTTACCAATTTCTTTTTACCTTTTCGATGTTTTTTACCTTCAAGACATAAGGCCTCTAAATTCTCCGAAGCTGGGTCGGTCATCGCTTCTTTACTACATGAAAAGGAAATCAATAGCATGGTCAACATAGCCAGTTTAAAAATAGTCTTCATGCCACTTTGTTTTTTTGTTTTTATAATTATTTAGGATTTAATTAGGTTGTACATTAATTCAAGTTCACTTAAAATAACAAAGGCTCCAGATGTTATTCCGATGCAGAATTAACCTTAGTGAGGTATTGAATTTTTATTAGGGGAATTTTACGACTTGTTGAGGGAATTCGATTTCAGGAAATTTCCGAATTACATTTAAGATAATTAAGCCAAAGGAAAAAATCACTGGCTTTGGACGTATAGGTGCTTTTTTTCTCCGAAAGCACCCATTTGGTTATCAAGGGTTTAAATTTTAATCTAATAGCGAAATGGTCATTCCGGTATTTCAGATAAGGTAGATTGTGAATACGGCTCCCATTTTGTATCGCTAAACTCCATATTTTATGTTCACTGAAAAAATTTGGTTTACATTCTTTATTCTCGACTACTGAAGTAAAGTAATGTAAAATTTCAATAGACCATAACCTTTTTATACATCCTCAAACTCAACCGTAGATTGGCGTTCTCGATTTACGATCAATTTCGTTACATCAGGTCTTGAATAATGTCCAACAGGATCAAAGTTCTGCCGTTCTTCATAAACGCGGTTGAAATCCAGTTCTTGATAAATTAATCCTTCTTTGTGAAGTACCGGCGCTATTATCCACTTTCCATCAGGGCCAGCGATACATGAACCCCCATTGGCTAAAACATCGGGAGCTTTAACGAGAATAGCCGCTAAATGAGGTGTTTCTTCCGGGAAGTCGTTTTTGCTCATCAATGAAGAGACCGAAATCACATAGCTTCTTGATTCACGGGCAATAAAACGGGTAATGTCTTTGGTATTATGGTCGCTACCCGGCCAAACTGCTACATGAAGATTTTCTCCTTGGCCGTAGAGCGCGGTTCGTGGTAAAGGCATCCAATTCTCCCAGCAGTTTAGTCCACCTACAGTGAATTGTTTTAAGGCGTGTACTTGCAAACCATTTCCATCACCTGGCGCCCAGGTAAGACGTTCATCATACGTAGGCTGCAACTTACGATGAACGGATTTTATCTCTCCCTCCTGATTGATATATACCAAAGAAGCATAGATACTATGCCCGCCACGGTTTTTGGCACGCTCCATAATTCCCAAATAAATAGCGATATTATTTTCTTTCGACAGTTTGCATATGGAATCTAACTCCCCAGCTTCAATTTGAACTGAATTTCTCGTATAGTGCGCATGGATTTCTTTATTAACTTTCTTATCCCATGCGGCACCGTCGGTCAAGGCTAACCAAAAGGGATAACCCGGCAACAGGGCTTCTCCAAAAACCACAAGTTCTGCTTCTTCTTTAGCAGCTTCTTGAATCGTATTTTCTATTTTTTTTATCGTAGCGGATTTGTCCAACCAAACAGGGGAAATTTGGGCCAAGGCCACCTTCAAATGATGTTCCATTGTTGAAATCGTTTTAAAATTAAATCTATATCGATTAGGAGAATACTTAATACCCCAAGTATAATGATAAACTTCAAAATGTTATGCAGTCCGACGTAATGCAGTTTTGTATTTGCCCTCCAAAGCATCATTAAGAATAGGATCAATAACACGATACATCCCAAAAAATATAAGTACATATACCCCACATCAAAGTACAGGAATAGCAATAATGATGGTATCAGTGTAAGCAGTACCAAAACACTTATGCACATCTTAGAAAACCGGGCACCGAATAAAATAGGGATGGTCTTATAGTTTTGGGCCATATCTCCGGCAATATTCTCTAAATCCTTGATCATTTCACGAACCAAAATCAGCAAGAACAAAAATATGGCATGAACAAAAATAACCGTCTCGAAATTCTTATAGTACACGAAAACCGCAAAGAAGGGAGCTATTGCCAATGTGGCCGAAACAAAATTACCTGCGAAAGGCACCTTCTTTAGTTTGTGTGAATAGAACCAGATACCAAAAATATAGGCCGAGAAAAAGAAAACCGCTCGAAATGAAACATAACTTGACGCGATTACGGCCAACAAGTTCAAAATAAAATAAGTTGTCAATTTGAAGCGTTGGCTGACCAAACGGTCTAACATGCTCTTCTTGGGCTTATTGATTAAATCTTTTTCCGCATCGTAAAAATTATTGATGATGTAACCACTAGCAATGACCAAAGCTGACGATACCACTATGAAAAAAAGGTTCAGGTCAAAAATGACTTTGCGGAGCGGCAAATCGGGTGAAAGAATATAAATGGATGCCAAATATTGTGCTAAGGCAATCATTAGAATATTGTAACCCCTCACCACAGAGAACAGACTCAACAACTTTAATAGTAAGAGTTTGTTTTTTCTACTAAACATGATGATTGTGTTGTACTAGAAGTTGTACACCACTTCTAATTGGTAATCTTTCAATGCAGATTTTGCTTTGTCGAAATCTTGGGTGAAACCTAAGATATAACCGCCTCCTCCAGAGCCACAGAGCTTGAGATAATAGTCATTACTTTCAATACCTTTTTCCCATAACTCATGAAATTTAGCTGGAATCATGGGCTTGAAATTATCTAGAACAACATGTGAGAGCTGCTTGAGATTACCGAATAGTGATTTCACATTTCCATTTACAAAATCCTCTACACAAGCGTCAGTATGTTTAATAAATTGGTCTTTGAGCATGTTTCGGAAACCTTCCTGTTTCATCTTTTCCATAAAAATCTGAACCATAGGTGCGGTTTCACCAGTTGTGCCGCTATCCAATAGGAAAACAGCACCTTTTCCCTCCGTATTTTGAGAGGGTATATTTGCCGATTCAATGTTGTCTTTCGAGTTAATTAGAATAGGCAGGCTTAAATAGCTGTTCAGAGGATCCAAACCGGAAGATTTTCCATGAAAGAAGGATTCCATTTTCCCGAAAACCATTTTCAATTTTAAAAGTTTTTCCCTTGTCAGGTTTTCTAGAACGGTGATCTTGTCCTTTGCATATTTGTCATAAATTGCGGCAACCAATGCCCCACTACTGCCTACACCATATCCTTGTGGAATAGAGCTATCGAAGTACATACCGGAATCCACATCACTCTTTAAGGTCTCAAAATCAAATGTCACCAAATCAGGACTATTCTTTTGAACCATTTCTAAGTAACCAACAAATTCGCGTAAGGCGCTATTTGATTTCTTCGCTTTTTTAGAAGAAGAATCTTCAGTCTTCAAAGCACCCTTGAAAAAATTATATGGAATCGAAAGTCCTTTGGAATCTTTGATGATTCCATACTCTCCAAAGAGCAGGATTTTTGAGTAGAATAAGGGGCCTTTCATATCATATTTCGATTTGGGATAATTAGTTAACGTCTTTCAAACGTTTATATGCTAAAAAATTACAGCTTTTTTGCGCCAAAACCAATTCTATCGCAAATGTACTGTCCATTTTCACAATATGCAACTAACTCATTCTTAATAAATTGGTAAACCATTGCCTGTTCTTTCTCTGGATACAACACATGTACATTGGCCCCAGCATCTAAAGTAAAGCAAACGTTGGTCTTTGAAGATGCCCGAAAAGCCCAGATTTTAGTAATGATTTCCAATGTTTTGGGTTTCATTAGAATGAAATAAGGCAAACTTGTCATCATCATCGCATGCAAGGTCAAGGCCTCACTTTCCACAATTTTTATGAACTCTGAAAGATTTCCTTCATCAAAAACCGTTTTCAATTTCGTCAGATTTTCGTGCGCTTGGGCGAACCGGTTTTCTGCAAACGGATGATTGTGCATTAAATCATGACCAACCGTGCTGCTTATTTGTTTTTGGCCTTTATCGACCAAAAGTATGGTGTCATGGTAATTCTTGAACACTTCATGAACAGTGTACGGGTATTTGATTCCGTATAAATCAGAACTTCCATTTATGTCATGCTGGCTACCCCATTGCACTATATCACCTTCAATGCTACGACAGGCACTTCCAGACCCCAAACGTGCTAAAAACGAAGCTTTTTTATTAAAAAAATCCGTTGTCATGTCAGGAATTGCTTCCCTCTCTATTTGCATCAGACAGAGTGCCAAGGCAGACATTCCGCTTGCAGAAGAGGCAATGCCGCTACTATGCGGAAATGAGTTTGAAGTTTCGATAGAAAAATGAAACTCTTTTATGAAGGGCAGGTACTTTTCTATTCGTTGTAAAAAAGTAGTGATTTTTTGTTTGAAACCTTCTTTAGGTTTTCCTTCAAAGATAAAATCGAATGAAAATTCAGAAGTCGGTTTTTCCAACTTACGATACGACACGGAAGTCGTAGTAGCACAAGCATCTAAGGTAAAACTTATGGATGGGTTGGCGGGAATTTGATTTTCTTTCTTGCCACAATACTTGATCAAAGCGATATTACTTGGAGAAAGCCAAGTGGTTTTTCCCTCTTCGATAATTTATGAATAGGGTTTGGGAATGAAATCATATTCGGTCATCGGGCAAAGATAAGTTTTTGTTTTGTGTCGAATACTTGGAGTAGTTTCTAAGACTCGAGGTATCTCAACTACCGCGCTGTACTCATCTCTAACAACTTGACCATCGTGTTAAAATTTCTTGCGGTAGCCGAAACCTTTAATTTTCGCTCGATGAAATTGTTACTGAGCTTTGCCTTGCCGGCACCGTTTGAATAGTTCAAATAAACACAATCTTCCGCTACAACAAATAGTTCGCCTAGAAATTTTACTTTTTGAAATGCTGCTATCAATTCCGGCTGCGGCGTTTCTTTTAGGAGTGCAAAATAAATTCTTTTATGTTCGATATCTGAAGTTTCCGCAAATGGGTTTTTGTCAAAAATTGACTTTAACTCTTTGTGTGTTTTGACTAAAACCGGCACATCAAGACTAAAGGTTTTGGCAATACTTTTTTTTATTTTCCTTTCTAGTTCTGAAGTTATGGTGATAGATGACTTAAAGACCACATTTCCGCTCTGAATGTAAGTAGCCACATCTTTCATGCCCATTTTATTCAACATCTCCTTTAGGTCGACCATTTTTATTTTTCTATGACCGCCTACATTTATACCTCTGAGTAAAGCTATATATATTTTCATAAACTATGCTTTAATTATTCCTTGGGCAGCCATATAACCTCCAGTCCAAGCGTTTTGAAAATTGAACCCGCCGGTAATGGCATCGACATTAATTACCTCACCGGCGAAAAATAAATTGGGATGCAATTTGCTTTCAAAAGTTTTGAAATTGATTTCCTTTAGGTTAACCCCTCCAGCAGTCACAAATTCTTCTTTGAAGGTACTTTTACCTTCCACCTTGAGCTCGCAGTTGGTCAATTGACGTGCTAGTTTTTGCAGTTGTTCTTTAGACACATCTGCCCAGGTCATGTTCGGTTCGATTGCCGAAGCTTTTACCAGATTCGTCCATAGCCTTCGAGGCAAATCCATCGCTTTAGTTCGCAATACGGTTTTCTTTGGTTCTATTTCCTTTATCTCCATTAATAGATCAATTACGGACTCTTCGTGATAATCGGGCACCCAATTGACACGAATAGGAAATTTATAATTCTTCGCATTCAAGACATTGGCGCCCCAAGCGGACAATCTCAAAATAGCAGGGCCACTCAGGCCCCAATGTGTAATCAATACTGGGCCTTCCTCTGTGAGTAAGGCCTCTCCTTTTATGCTGCTTGCCAATGGTATGGATATCTTAGGGTTCAGATTTGATTTTAAAACGGATACCCTTGCATTTGTGCTAACGCCCTGAATACCATTGATTCGACCATCTTGAATATTAAACGTAAAGAGCGAAGGTACGGGCTCATCAATGGTGTGCCCGAGATTTTTCAACATAGCCCAAACCTTCGGGTTGCTTCCTGTTGCCACAAGTAATTTCTTGGTTTTGTATGTTTTTTTAATCGAAGTAACTTCCCAAAAGGAATCATTCCCACCTTGAACCGGCTTGATTTTGATAACACTACTTTGCTTTAAAATGGCAACTCCTAAACGTTTGGCTTCGTTTAAAAAACAATCGATAATAGTCTGTGAAGAATTCGAAACAGGAAACATTCTTCCATCCTCTTCAATTTTCAGGGGCACATTTCGCTCCTCAAAAAACTGAACAGTATCACCGCTGCAGTAGGTATGAAATGGCCCTAGGAGTTCTTTCTCTCCCCTAGGATAGTTTCTTACAAATTCACTCGGGTCAAATTCTGCATGTGTCACATTACATCGACCACCGCCGGATACTTTTACTTTTGTCAGTACTTCTTTACCTCTTTCTAAAATAGCGACTTTCAAATCTCGATTTTTCTCAGCGATATGAATGGCGGCATAGAAACCCGCTGCTCCTCCGCCGATGATGAGAACATCGTACATTAGCGGATTCTTTCTGGAAAATTGGTGATAATACCATCAACACCTAATCGCTTCATTGCCATGATATCTTGGGGGTCGTTCACGGTCCATGGATAGATTTTAAATCCGGCTTTTTTAATAGCCGAATTATTCTCAGCTGTTAATTTCCTGTAGTTCGGATTGATAGCTTCTGCGTTCAATTCCTTTGCGATTGAAATGGCATCTAAAGGGTCATCTGAAGTAAGTATCGCTATGGGAATCGATGCATTTACCTTTCTCATTTCGCGAAGTTCATCCCACTTAAAACTCGAAATCAAGAAATTATCCAGAGTCCAACCTCGTTCCTTAATATAATAATCCGTTATAAAGTTCACACGATTCACGGTGCCGGCACCTTTGAGTTCAATATTCAATCGCACCCTATTATCAATCAATTTAAGAACATCTTGTAAACGAGGAATCTTGTGACCACCGTCAAGAATTACCTTGCGCAACTCGTAATAAGTCCATTCTTCTATTTTTCCTCCGGCGTTCGACAAACGGTCCAAGGTTTCATCATGAAAAACCATAGTATCTCCACTTGCTACATTAAACACGTCTATCTCTATCATATCAACACCGAGGTCCAAAGCTTTTTGAATTGAAGCTAATGTATTCTCCGTTTCATGGCCCATTGCCCCTCTATGGCCGATCACCAATGGTTTTTTTTCTTCCATACAACTTGTGAGCATAATTAGTGATACTAAAATTCTGAAAATTTTCATGAGTACTATTTGATTTATTGGAAGGCTAAAGATACAATTGACTTCGGCAATTCAAAAAAATCCTTCCTATTAGAAAAGGGTTCCTTGGTTTAGCCTTTTTTTATTGAAGTTTGAAAATGAAAGATTGCAAAGGTTCAAGCGAAACAGCGATTTTACCTATTCCATTTTCAATTCGTAATTCTTCCTTACTGCCATAGAGCGCATCTTCTACCGTATGACTTCCATCCTTCAAATTCCATTTTTTTATGATTTCTTCGGGAATTTTCAATTCGAAAACCCTAGAATCATTGGCCTCGAAATTCGAAACAATGATCAACCGTTCAGAAGCGCTCCATCGAACATAAGAGAGCACCCTATGATCATAGCCTTCAGTTCCGTCCTTATTAAAATAGTGGATGTCTTGATAGTTGCCCATCAATGCTTCACTTGAAATCGTAAAATTCAAAAGACGCTTATAAAAATCGCGGAGGTTTTTTTCACTATCGGACAATTGTTCACCATCGTATTTCTTATTATTCATCCACCGTTGATGGTGGGGTACCCCAATATAATCAAAAATGGAAGTTCTACTCGGTTTGCCAAAACCTGCGTGTTCTGCTCCTGGTTCGCCAACCTCTTGTCCAAAATAAATCATGGTAGGCGATGTGCTCGAAGTTGCTGAAATGACCATAGCGGGCATTCCCTTTGTTGCGTCACCCGCAAATTCAGGACTTGCGATTCGTTGTTCGTCATGATTTTCAAGAAAGTGCAACATATGATGTTCGATATCTTGGAGTCCTTCTAAAACTTTGGGAATGTGGTCTGTCCAACCATGGCCTTGCATAATATGTTTGAGACTGTCATATAGTTCCACTTTATCGTATAGATAATCCATCTTGCCTTTGTTGATATAATCTCTGTACAATGCAGGTTGATAGACTTCCGCCAAAAGCAAAGCTTTTTCATTCTTCACTTTAATATGCGAGTTCATATAACTCCAGAATTCGACGGGTACCATTTCGGCCATATCATATCGGAAGCCGTCGACGCCTAATTCTAACCAGTAAATGGCTATATCTTTGAATTTCACCCAAGAATCGGGAATAATTTTATCCTGCCAGAACTTGTAATGCTTCTTGTAATCGGCCTTGCCAAAATCATCAGGTAATTTCTCAAAATCATAAGACCCATCTGGTCGAACCCCGTAATTGACCTTTACAGTTTCGTACCAATCGTTCATGTTAGGTTGTGCGTCTCTTGAACCATTCCCAGTCCACTTAGCGGGTACCTCGACAAATTTATTGTCGATCATTTCATGGTTTTCGCCCCCTAAAGGCAAGTATCCATTTTCCCATTTGGGCACCTTGAATTCTGAATTTGGGATGTAATAAAAATTATTGTTTCGGGCATATTCAACCGTAAGGTCATCAGAAGAACCGAAGGCCGCTAAACCTGAAGGAGTGGACTTGCCCTCATAATTTCGGGCCACATGATTGGGCACAATGTCTATCAAGACTTTTAGCCCCGCCTTATGGGTACGTAAAATCAAATCTTTGAATTCTTCCAGACGATTTTCGACCGCATCCGCCAAATCAGGATTTACATTATAATAGTCTTTAACAGCGTAGGGTGACCCCGCTCTACCTTTCACAATATCAGGATCGTCTTTTGAGATCCCGAAGGAAGTATAATCGGTAATCAAGGCATGGTGTGGCACACCCGTATACCAAATGTGGGTCACACCTAGGTCTTTGATTTCTTGGAGTGCTTTTTCAGAAAAGTCCGAGAATTTACCCGTGCCGTTTTCTCTTAGTGTTCCCCAAGGTTTATTAGTGGTATTGGTATTTCCAAAAAGTCTTGGAAATACTTGGTAAATGACTTTTTTATGTATTTTTATTTCATCTACTTTCATTGCTTGTGGGGCTTCTTTTTTAGATTGGCAACCGAAAGCGGTCATCACCAATGCCAATAGTGTTAATCGTTTCATCATTTTTTGACAACTTCCTCTTTAAGCGGCGTTAAAACAACCCTATTTCCATTTACTCGAATTGACATTTCCTCTTTTCCATTCAATTTAAATTTGGTTTCGTCATGGCTCACATTAATTTTCAAAATGCGTTTTCTGAAATTCACCTTGAAAGAATACCCATTCCATTGCTTCGGAATCCTGGGCGTGAAGGACAATTTATCATCCACTATACGCATACCACCAAAACCTTCTACAATACTCATCCAGGTGCCTGCCATTGAGGTGATATGAAGTCCCTCTTCTACCTCTTTGTTATAATCATCAAGATCCAAACGTGAGGTTCTTAGGTAAAAAACATAGGCTTGATCCATTTGATTCAATTTTGAGGCTTGAATGCTATGTACACAAGGTGAAAGTGAAGATTCATGAACAGTAAAAGGTTCATAAAAATCAAAATGCTTTTGAAGTTGTTCCGTTGTAAAATGATCCTCGAAAAAATAAAAACCCTGTAAAACATCGGCTTGTTTGATGTATGGAGAACGAAGAATACGATCCCAGCTCCATTTTTGGTTAATGGGGCGTTCCGATTTTGGCAAATCAGCAACTGATATCAATTCTTTATCCAAAAACCCATCTTGTTGTAAAAAGACGTCCTTTTCTTTGGAATATGGAAAATACATCCTGTCCGCTACTTCCTTCCATTTTGATTTTTCAGTATCGGTTAATTTGGTTTTGCCGATAATTCTATGATAGTCATCAGGATAACCATCTTTGACTTTTTGTAATTGTTCGACCGTATAATCGATACACCATTTCGCCAAATAATTAGTGTACCAGTTATTATTTACGTTGTTTTCATATTCGTTGGGGCCCGTTACACCAAGAATGACATACTTGTTTCTTGGTTCTGAAAGCGTAGCACGCTGTTGCCAAAACCGCGCGATGCCAATTAGTACTTCCAATCCCATTTCAGGGATGTACGAATAATCTCCGGTAAACCTATAAAAGTTATAAATGGCAAATGCAATCGCACCATTTCTATGGATTTCCTCGAAGGTAATTTCCCATTCGTTATGGCATTCCTCTCCGTTCATGGTGACCATTGGGTACAAGGCTGCTCCATTTGAGAAACCTAGTTTTTCGGCGTTCTCAATTGCTTTTTCCAGATGGTTGTATCGATATTCCAACAAATTCCTGGCAACTTCCTGGTCTTTTGTAGTCATATAAAAGGGAATACAATACGCTTCCGTATCCCAGTAGGTACTACCCCCATATTTTTCCCCTGTGAAGCCTTTTGGGCCGATGTTCAATCTCGAATCCTTGCCTGAATAGGTCTGGTTCAATTGAAAAATATTAAACCGAATACCTTGTTGTGCCTTGACATCGCCATCTATGCCAATATCACTCATTTCCCAAATCTTTGCCCAGGCATTTTTCTGCTTTTCCAAAAGGTTTTCGAAGCCCAAGTCGGTAGCTTTCTTCAGAACCGCTTTTGCAGCCAAAATCAATTCGGCTTTTTCATGGTTGGTATCGACAACGTACCCACCGAACTTAAGCAATACAAGGCTTTCCCCTTTTTTTACTTCATGCACATAAGAGTGTGCAACAGAAAATTCATCTTGTTTCTCAGCGGAAGGATTTCCAATAATTTCTTTATCATTAAGCACTAATTTTGCTTCCATGAAAGTGCAGGTAGCAAAATTGGTCTTCATCGTGTGCGCCTCTATAAACGCCTGATTGCCTTCGGAAAGTATGTTTGTTGTATTCCAAAATTTATCGTCCCAATTACTATCTTCATTTGTGATTCCGCTGTCTAAATAAGGTGAGAATCTAATTTCCACATCGGTATTCAATGGTTTGATCTCGTATTTGATAGCCCCGATTTCGTCTAGGTCAAGACTTAAAAATCGGGTCACTTTAACGGCAAGCTCTATTTCATTTAAGGTGGTGGCTAAAAAACTTCGTTGATACCAACCTTCTTTCATATTCAATTCACGACGAAAATCTTTTACCATTTTACAAGTTGCAAGATCTAGTGCCTCACCGTCAACGAAGACATTGATTCCTATCCAATTCGGAGCGTTCAACACTTTTGCAAAATACTCGGGGTATCCATTTTTCCACCAGCCTACTCTCGTCTTATCAGGGTAGTAGACCCCTGCAATATAACTCCCTTGAAAAGTTTCGCCTGAATACTTCTCTTCAAAATTCGCACGTTGCCCCATAGCGCCGTTACCAATACTAAATAGACTTTCTGAAGATTTTACCCTTTCTTTATAAAAGCCCTCTTCTATAATCGACCAATTGTTTGGTTTTATATATTCTTGATTCATGAAATATTCTTTTGATTTCATTCCAGCGAACCTATCTGCCGACAGGCAAGGGCTGGAATCTATTTCTCTTTTTCTAACCTTGATTTTATGAATTTAGGCTTGCGATTTTCAACCCCCAAGTCCAATAAATTCGTCGCCCCCTCTTTTTAGGGGAGGAACTCAATCTGTTCTCCTATTTTAGATTTTTATTGACCAATCCTTCCAAAAACTCCAAATCGATTTCTGTAAAATCATTGAAATTATAATCCGCTTCCGAAAGTATTTCCGCATCACCAATGCCAATACTAATCATGTTTGCAGCATTCGCCGCTTGAATTCCTGCTTGTGCATCTTCGAAAACAATGCAATTTTCAGGTTCTACCCCGAGTTGATCGGCCGCAATAAGGAAAACTTCTGGGTCTGGCTTTGCTTTGGTGACGTTATTACCGTCTACTATGGTATTGAAATACGATAATAAATTTACTTTCTCTAAAATTGGTATGGCATTTTTACTTGCCGAACCCAATGCAATGGGAAAATTACGCTCTTTGAGGTACTGAAGTATTTTTGGTACATCTGGAAGAATTTCAGTCTCGTCCATTTTTTCGATATACTTTAAATAGTCTTCGTTTTTTTCAACCATCCAAGTATCGAATTGTTTTTGAGTCGATTTTACTTGACCAATGTCAAGTAAGATTTCAAGACATCTTTTTCTACTCACCCCCTTAAACAATTCATTTTGCTCATCGGTAAATTCAAACCCCAGCTCATTTGCAAGGTTTTTCCAAGCTAGGTAATGATATTTGGCGGTATCAACAATAACACCATCTAAATCGAATATAAATCCGGTTTCGTTCATTTCTTAAAATATTGTGGTAATTATATAGTAGACTCCCTTTCAATCAAGGTGGCCTCTATAATTTCGGTTCGATACGTTTCCTCCTCATTTTCTTGAATTTCGGTCTCTACCTTTTCAATAAGCATTTGTGCGGCAATGGCACCCATTCGTTCACCGTGTTGCGCCACGGTAGTCAGGCTTGGCACGGAATATCTTGAAAGCAAGCCATCGGTAAAGCCAATAATGGAGACATCTTCGGGAATCTTCATTCCCAATTTTTGAATCATCCCCATGCAATGTATAGCAAATACTTCATTCACACATAATACGGCATCGATAACATTTTCATTGAAAAAGTGTTCAATTTTTGTTTTCGCTATTCCTCGATAAGGCAAGGTCAAAACATGCTTTTCGTCAAAAGGAATTTCATTATCCGCTAAAGCAGCTTTATATCCTTCAGCCCTTCTTTTGCTTACATTGAAATAACTATCAGTGGTCACCAAAGCTATTTTTCTTTTTCCTGAATCTATTAATTTTTTTACAGCAGCATAGGCAATTTCCTTATCATTGATAATGACCTTATCGCATTCTATTTCATCAGTAACACGGTCGAAGAGCACTAGTGGAATACCTTGTTCGGTTACCTCCTTCAGGTGGTTGAAATCATTTTTTTGCTGTGTTTCCGCAGATAATGACATGATAAAACCGTCAATACTGCCATTCGCCAACATTTCCATATTTATGACCTCTTTATCAAATGACTCATCTGACACGCAGATAATCACGTTATAACCCCTACTATTGGCATATTTCTCGATTCCCCTAAAAACGGTAGTAAAAAAATGATGCACGATATCAGGAATAATTACACCGATATTTCTAGTTCGTTTATTTTTTAGGCTAATAGCAATGTTATTAGGCCTATAATTATAAAGCTTGGCAAAGGCTTGCACTTTCTCTTTTGTATCGGTACTTATTTCCTCACTGTTCTTTAGCGCTTTCGATACCGTAGAAATAGAAACATCAAGTTCACGGGCAATGTCTTTTAGGGTTGTTTTTCTTTTCAAAATCGAGGACTTTTGGTTATCTGAGCTACAAATCAATGAAATTTACATTGAATAAACGAAATGTATATCATTTGGCACAACAATTATGGGGACGACCGAAATATAATGTTAAAGTATTAATAAAAAGAAAAAAGAGTATATTTGAGCGAAATTATCAAATTCCCTTTTTTGCTTTTACTTTAATATGATTTCAATAAAATCGCAAGAGATATGTTGTTATTATGCTAATTGGACAAAGTTATTAACACGAAACCGTTTTCGTAATTCCATGAATCTCTCTTAACATTTATATTAACAACAATTTTACATATTTTTAACGCTCGAACTAAAATTAACCCAATTTAAATTAACAATTTATGAAGATTACGCTACTAAAGAACTTGTTGATTACCGGCGCATTTTTGTGCTTTGGTATGGCGCAAGCACAGGAGGTAACAGGAACCGTTTCCGATGCGACCGGACCATTACCTGGTGCTAGTGTTGTTGAAAAAGGAACAACTAACGGTACTCAAACCGATTTTGATGGTAATTATACCATAAACGTAGAAGATGTGGATGCCATTTTGGTATTTAGCTATATCGGGTACAAAGGTCAAGAAATTGCCGTTGCTGGCCAATCGACGATCAATGTAGCCATGGAAGAAGATGCACAGGCATTGGAAGAAGTGGTCATTGTTGGTTATGGTAGTCAGGCCAAAAAAGAAATTACGTCTGCAGTGACCAGTGTTAGTGTAGAAGACTTCAACCAAGGTGTTGTCGACAATCCTGCTCAATTATTGGTAGGTAAAGTTGCAGGCCTTAGTATTGCCAACCCAGGGGGTAACCCAAACCAACGACCCACCATTCGTTTAAGAGGTATTTCAACCGTTGGTGGTAACCAAGAACCTTTAGTTGTAATCGATGGAGTTCTTGGGGGATCCTTAGACAG
>JARFRH010000262.1 GCA_029287355.1 Maribacter sp.
GGGTACAAGTGTCACAAGACATATTCTAAAATATTTTGGAAAAATCCTTGGCATTAAATTTTGGTTTCAGGTTACCCAGATTATTCAGTTCTATTATTAATTATTGGTTCTTCATTCACTAAGAGCATCTCATTGTCTGCATAACCGATAACATTACGTTTCGAAATCATTACCTCGGCTTTATCTGTAATAGCAGCTATTAAAAGCATGACTACAAAAAAGGCAAACATGATAAAACATTTTTTCATTTCACTACATATTTGGTATCCGTAACTTGATTTTGTGTTGTTCTAAGCTGAAGGAACTAACTGAATAATGATTTCGACCACTAAAATATATTATGGAAAGACCCTTATTTTAGCTTATTGTACAAATGGTGCTAATTCTTGTATGAACTGCAGACCCATAAGCTACAACCTTAATAAACGGTATAAAACATTACTCTGGATATCATAACTGTAAGAAATAACAACATTTTTAGTGGCGAAAACTTTTTTCATGCCATTTTCTGTCAATTACACTTGAATCTTGCCCATTGGCACATCTTTTTTTTAAAACCCAATTCATCGCACTATTTTTGATTACCTTTCTTTTTAGAGATAATCAGTATTATGATTAAAGCCGTTCTAGTCGACGATGAAATAAAAGCACTCCAAAGTCTTTCTTGGGAGCTAACGAATTTTAGCAATGAAATTCAAGTGACCGCCTCTTTTACGGATCCCTTGGAAGCGTTGGGATATCTAGAAACCAACACCCCTGACTGCCTTTTTTTGGATATTGAAATGCCTACTATGGACGGGTTTCAATTCATTCAAAAACTGAAGAACAAGAATTTCCCAGTCGTTATTACGACCGCTTACAACCAATATGCAATTAAAGCGCTTAAAAACGAGGCAATCGATTATCTTTTAAAACCAATAGATACAGATGACCTCAAAGACACCATCGTTAAAATAAAAAAGTTCAATTCCAAAAACTTTACCGCAGAACGACTTGAGAAAATATTATTAAACTTCAACGCCAATTCAATTCACAAAAAGATAACTTTCAACACAGACGGAAAATTAGTCTTTCTTGATAGCGATGAGATTATTTACGCGGAGTCTGATGGAAATTACACTACCGTTTATCTAGTTGACGGCCATAAAATGGTGCTGACCAAAAAACTAAAAAAGGTCAATGAAATTTTACCTCAAGACTCGTTTTTCAGAATACATAATTCTTATATCATCAATCTTAATAAAATAAAGGAATTTCTCAAAACGGATGGCTACGTTATTTTAAAGCCCAACCACAAAATACCTGTATCAAGACAGAAGAAATCCGATTTTCTTGATATGTTGTAAATTTCCACATGCGGTATCAAACAAAACATAATACCCATGGCATATCCTCTTCCCTTATAAACAGGGCAAAGTACTGCCTTTTTGTAACTTCTTTTTTAATAGGGCTATCTGGATTTTCGCAGACTATTTCGGAAGACTTCAAAAAATCAGTCGATAGTCTAATAAACAAGGCTCCAAGCACATATGCCGAAATAGATGTTGTTTTCAAAAGAAAGAGAGATGACTCGTTGCTTATGCGCTATTTTACGAATGAGGCCATTGATAAGAACTATCTAGATGGGCAAGCCTATGCAATCAATCAACTCGGAAGGAAATATAGGAACACCTCGCAATTTTCAAAGGCACTTGGACTACATCAACGTGCTTTAGAAATTGCCGAAAAGGCGGACAATTTAGAATTTAGAGTATATGCACTCAATATGCTAGGCGTTGTTTATAGAAGGGCAGATGCCATACAAGCTGCCCTGAACTATTATCAAAAGGCTCTCGAACTTGCTGAAACCGTTAAAAATCCGAATATCGGTCTCAAAAGAAGTATGAACGTTTCACTTAACGGTATTGGCAACATCTATAAAACCCTTGAGCAATTTGATGTTGCTATTGAGAAATTCACCAAAGCCTTGAAACTAGACGAGGAGATGAACAATAAGCTCGGGCTTGCCGTTAACCATTTCAACATAGGAGAATGTCAAGAGTCTCAAGGTGAACTTGAAGAAGCGCTCCAAAATTTTCAAACATCACTTTCTTATAACAAAGATATAAAGTCAGACCGAGGCAAAATTCTTTGTAATTATAGTATCGCACATGTTTATGTTCATATGGGTAGAACTAAAGAGGCCCTTGATTTGCTTCTAAATGCCCTTTCCGAGGCAAAAGAACTGGGAGATAAAAGTATTGTTTCTTCCGTAGAAATAAACTTGGGGTGGTCTTTACTTCAACTAAAACGATTCAAACAGGCAAAAGAACATTTGAGCAATGGTCTGCAAATTGCTCAAAATGTTAATCTGCCTAGTCAAATAGCTGAAGCGAACAAGTTTTTATCCGATCTAGCAGTTGCTCAAAATGATTTTGAAAGTGCTTTGGGATATTATAAAAAATCACAAAACTTCGATAAGGTAATTTCCAATGACAGAAATCTACGTTACGTCAATGATATGATCATGCGCTATGAAAGCGAAAAAGTCATAGATGAATTGAAAGAACTGGAGGAAGAACGTGACGCGGTCAAACTAGAGCTTGTAAAAAACCGAACTCGTTTGTTGATAAGTGGTATCGCAATTGCCTTGTTAGCTGGAATTCTATATATTTTGTACCGTCAATATCAACTGAAGAATGAAAAGAAATTATTGACCTTAGAACAGACCATGCTAAGAAGTCAAATGAATCCACATTTTTTGTTCAACACTTTGAATTCGATTAAATTATACATCATTAATAATGAGCAGAAAAATGCCGTTCATTATCTGAATAAATTTTCGAAACTGATTCGTAAAATATTGGAAGCCTCCTCTCTAAAAGAAATACCATTGGCTGATGAACTAGAAACCGTCGAACTCTACATGAAAATAGAAAACATCCGTTTTTCAAATGAGATTAACTTCGAAACAAATATTGAGGAGGGTATCGACCCGCATACCGTCAGAATTCCGTCACTGATACTTCAACCCTTTCTTGAAAATGCGCTTTGGCACGGACTTTCTTCGAAAGAAGGCAAGAAGAACATTGTTCTTGAAGTTAACAAAGGAAAGGAAGAAGGGTTTATCGATATAGCTATAATAGACAATGGTATTGGACGCGAAGCCGCAGACATCATAAAACGGAATAAAGTACTCAAACGTAAATCAGTAGGTATTGATATTACCAAAGAGCGCTTATCCAATTTTTCCCGTGATTACCATAACTCTTTCAATCTTGAGATTTTGGATCTTTTTGACAAAACGGGCATTGCCACAGGAACAAAGGTTCTATTACACATTCCTACCCTTTAGAAATCGTTTCCGCAACTTTTTCCAACTCGGAATACCAAGTTTCACCAAACTTGCGAATCAATGCTTCTTTCACAAATTTGTAAATAGGCACTTTCAGCTCTTCCCCTAAAGAACAAGCAGGGTCACAGATTTCCCATTTATGATAATTTACGGCAGTCAGTTCCGTATATTCCTTTACCCTCACAGGATACATATGACATGAAACCGGCTTTCTCCATTGCGTAATTCCGTGATTATATGCTTCTTCCAAACCGCATTTTGTGATTCCATTTTCCGAAAAAACAACATAAGCACATTCACTTCCGTTGACCAAAGGAGTTTCCCATTCACCATCCTCTCCTTTTACAAAAGCACCTTGCTCTTCAATCGCCTTGAGACCCTCGGTTCTTAAAAATGGTTTTACCTCCGCATAAATATTCACTAAAATTTGGGTCTCCTCATCTTCCAATGGGGCTCCAGCATCGCCATCGATACAACAAGCGCCTTTACAAGCATTAAGATTACAGACAAAATCATTTTCGATGATTTCTTCTGAAATTATGGTTTTACCTATTTGGAACATGGAATTTGTATGAAATGCCAAATATACTTTTTAACTAGGTAATTATTTGAAAGAGTTGTAGCAACTTGCTCTTTTTTAAATGTAAATTTGCGCAAAATTTGAATTCGTATGCCATTAAATTTAAACTTTGATATTCGTGAAATAGGAACATCGAGCATGGTCTTGTTCGCCGTAATAGATATTATAGGAAGTGTACCCATCATAATAGGTCTAAGAAAAAAGGTGGGCCATATTCAGTCGGAAAAGGCTTCTATTGTTGCTGCATGTATTCTCATTGCCTTCTTGTTCGTCGGAGAAGAAATCTTAAAACTCATTGGTATCGATGTCAATTCTTTTGCCGTAGCGGGTGCTTTTATCATTTTCTTTATCGCAATAGAAATGATATTGGGCATTACCTTGTATAAAGATGATGCAGCGGAAAGCGCATCCATTGTGCCCATCGCTTTTCCACTAATCGCTGGAGCAGGTACTTTGACGTCGCTTTTGTCTTTACGTGCCGAATATCAAGTGGAGAACATCATAGTAGCAATTATTGTAAACATTATCTTTGTATATCTGGTACTGAAATCATCGCTAAGAATCGAAAAAGTATTGGGGAAAAATGGCATCAGTATTATTCGGAAAGTTTTTGGTGTCATTTTATTGGCCATTGCAGTGAAATTGTTTGCGACGAACATCAATGCTTTGTTTAGCCACTAAGCAACCGCGTAAAACAGTAATGATATGAGTAAAGCCCTTTCTTTGATCTTAATAGTTTTGGCAGTTGCATTGATTGCCTATAATGTGACTTTGGTAAATTTCCAGAATCCATTGGAAGGTAATAGCATCATCGCCCTTATAGGAATTATTGCCTCACTTTGTGCTATTGTGCTCTTATTGATTTATATCACCTCACGGAAGATCAAGGATAAAATGAATCAAGACTAGTTGACACCTTCAATCGCTTCGGTCTCTTCTTGATTTACAACTGGATTGTCGAGTTCCAATACATGTTGCAGCATTTTATCAGCACTGCTCTTTATTTTCGCATGAACATTGGGTCCGAATAACTGTTCGGCCAATGCAGCTTTGAGGTATAGTTTTATGCTATCCTCGTAATCATAAAAACTCATCTTAAACCTTCGTGCCATCAAATAATCAATGAACTTTTCAAAAAGCACATCATCTACTTTGAAATTGGCGACGAAATCTTTTTGGGTATAATCAGCATATCGTGCGCGGTCTTCGTCTAAATGTTCAAAGATAAAGTAGGATATCCATCCGTAGCTATCCATACTTTCAACAGCTTCCTCTTCATTGGTACCTATAGCCACAAATTCATCCGGAATGATTCCTCCGCCACCATAAACAACTTTCCCTTTTGGGGTTTTGAATATTAACGAATCAGCTACTTTAATACTATCAACAGATGTCAGCTCACCATTTTGATAGCGGTCGATGAACTTTTGATAATAGTCTTTATGTCCGTTTTTATAGGTTCTTTGAATACTTCGCCCTGTCGGGGTGTAATATCTCGAAACCGTCAACCGCACAGCGGAACCATCTCCGAGCTCCATCTCTCTTTGCACTAATCCTTTGCCGAATGACCTGCGGCCAACGATGGTTCCAATATCATTGTCTTGTAAGGCCCCGGCTATAATCTCACTGGCAGAAGCCGAGCGTTCGTTGATCAAAACATAAACAGGCTTGTCCTCAAAGCTCCCCTCATCCGTAGCGAATACTTTATTGACTTTTCCTTTCTTATTCTTGGTGAAAAGAATCAATTTCCCATCATCTAAAAATTCATCGGCCATTTGTTCTGCAACTCCAAGATACCCCCCGGGATTATCTCTCAGATCCAAGGTCAATTTCTTTGCGCCCCTCTTTTGCAAATCTTTCAAGGCAGCTTTGAATTCCTTGAACGTTGGTTCAGCAAAACGATTGACTTTGATATAGCCCATATCATCCGTAAGCATATAATAGGCCTCCACACTTTTAATTGGAACGATATCCCGTTTGATATTCGCGGTAAATATCCTATCATCTGTTTTGCGATATACGCGAAGCTTTACAGACGAACCCTTGATTCCTCTAAGTCGCTGAATAATCGCATCATTAGAAATGTTTTTGCCGAACAGGGTATCTTTGTCGGCCATTAGTATGCGGTCTCCCGGTTCTATTCCTTTCAAAGAACTAGGCCCCTCGTCAATAGTTCTGATAACCGAAATCGTGTCATTGTACTTGTAAAAATTGATCCCGATTCCCACAAAATCGCCTTTCATATTTTCGGACACTTGGGTCATTTCATCTTTGGGGATATAGACAGAATGTGGGTCTAACTTCTCTAAGATATTGTTTACTGTGACGTCAACGATACTATCCGTATTGATTTCGTCCACATATTCATAGTCAATATAGTCGATAAGCCGATTCAGCTTATCTTTTTTCGAGTTGGTCGTGAAAAGTTTTTCCGGGGAATCGTTGAAATTCAATTTACCTCCAAGAAATACGCCCAATGCAAGAGCTGCGGCAAGTATAGTTGGCCATAAGTAATTAATTTTCTTTTGCATTTTTAGAGCTTCTTATTTTTTAGATGTGATGTCAGGCAGATGTTGTAATTCAACACCTGCTTTGGTCAAAAATTTCAATCCGGAGTCATCTTTATACCCCTTTTGATACACTACACGTTTTATGCCAGATTGATGAATTAATTTGCTGCATTCCCTACAGGGGGATAGCGTGATATAAAGTGTTGCTCCTTGGCATGATTGGGTTGAGGAAGCGACCTTTGAAATGGCATTGGCCTCTGCATGTAACACATACCACTTTGTATAACCCTCCTCATCTTCACAGACATTTTCAAAGCCGGTAGGTGTGCCATTGTAGCCATCGGAGATGATCATTCGGTCACGCACCACAATCGCACCGACCTGTTTTCGTTTACAGTATGACAATTTACCCCATTCCGCAGCCATTCGTAAATAGGCTTTGTCATATTTGATCTGTTTGGATTCCTTCATCTAATCAACGTGCTAGCAAACACCTAAGATACCTGCTTTACGAAATTCC
Source organism: Maribacter sp. (assembly GCA_029287355.1). Taxonomy (GTDB): domain Bacteria; phylum Bacteroidota; class Bacteroidia; order Flavobacteriales; family Flavobacteriaceae; genus Maribacter_C. The sequence goes on from JARFRH010000262.1 coordinate 6,945, forward strand.
CGCAACCTTATAAGGTTTATTTTAACATCCCTACCAAGGGAACGTGGCAATCAACATCTGTATTGTGACCAAAATGATTAAAATAGATGATACAAGGACAAAAAGAGCCGGTTTTATCCTTAAAATGGAAAGAAAAAGGTAACTGACGGCCAATACCGCTGAAACGATACACACTTGAGCCATTTCGATACCGGCAGCGAAGCCTAGTAATGGGGCTAGTTTATTATCTTCTTCTGCCACGAGCATTTTGAAGTAATTACTAAATCCGAAGCCGTGGATTAGGCCGAAAAAGGCAGTGGCAACCATGTGAAGTAGCACACTTTTATCTGCCATCTTGGCACTGATATAATTCAAATTAAATAATGCAGTAACCAAAATAGTTACGGGAATCAGGAACTCTATTAGACCGACATCCATGACCACAATTCCATAAACCGATGCATACAATGAAAAACAATGGGCAATGGTGAATATAGTAGCTAATAACAGTACTTTTTTCCAATTTTTAAAAGAAAAGGGAAGTGCTAAAGCCGTTAAAAAAAGAATATGATCATAAGCCGCGAAATCAAGTACATGATTCAGGCCTAGTTTTATATAAAAAATGAAATCTTGCATTTTTTTAGTAATCAACTACGACTGCCAGCTTTAAAGCCCCCGTTCTTTTTGAATCGTCTCATAGGCCTTTTGAACTTGCTTGAATTTTTCTTCAGCACCTTTTTTGATCGCCTCATTTTCAGTGTTGACCCGGTCAGGATGGTACTTTTTGGCCATGGTCCGATACGCCTTTTTCACCTCATCATTTGTCGCCGATTTTTGAATTTCCAAAATTTTATAAGCAGTATCGGCAGATTTGACGAACATCGCCATGATACTTTCAAAGTCGCGAAAAGCAACGCGCAAGTATCCCGAAATTTCCTTTATTTTACTGATTTCGGCCCTACTTACATTGCCATCGGCTTGAGCAATTCCGAATAAGAAATGGAGTAACTGCAAACGTACCTCGTAACGGGTACGCTGATTCAGAAAGGTACAGATGCGCTGTGCGGATATTTCTCTGCTCTTACTGACGTCATTAAAAGTGCGGAAGATGGCATTTGCTTTCTCTTTTCCGTATGTGCTTACAAAATACTGCCTTACATAATCCATTTCAGTCTGACTCACTGTACCATCTGCCTTAATCACAATAGAACAAAGTGAAATCAGATTTAACTCAAAATCGGCCGGCGAAACCTTTTGCCTAGTGAGGTCGCCAAGTATGCTTTGTGTACCACCACCTTTGTTGAATTGACTATCGACAAAACTACCGGCGAAGAACCCCAATATAGCGCCAGGATATCGAAATAAATAATACCCGATTAACGCCGCAATCCATTTGACCATTAGTGTATATTTTTTGTCAAAGATAAGTCCCTCTCATGTCACGAACAAGATAGCGCATCGTATATCATGAAAAGTCAAAAAGAAAAATTCGACAAATTGAGTATCTTTACACACTGAAACAAAAAATAAAAAAATATACTATGTACCCTGCAGAATTAGTAAAACCCATGAGAGATGATTTGGCCAATGCCGGATTTGAAGAATTATATACGGCAGAAGCCGTTGAGAATGCCATAAAACAAGAAGGAACAACACTAGTAGTTGTAAATTCCGTTTGCGGATGTGCCGCGGCAAATGCAAGGCCAGCTGCTAAAATGAGTTTGCAAAACGCAAAAAAACCAGATCATACGGTAACCGTTTTCGCGGGTGTCGATACCGAAGCTGTTGATACAGCACGAAATTTGATGATTCCTTTTCCTCCATCATCCCCAAGTATGGCACTGTTTAAAGATGGTGAATTGGTACACATGATCGAGCGTCATCATATTGAAGGTCGACCTGCCGAATTAATTGCAGAGAACCTGACAGAAGCATATAACGAATTCTGCTAGATGGTCTCCGTCCAGCCTAAACGTGGCAACTTAAAATAGTTCATAAGAAACCGTTCCTTAAGGAGCGGTTTTTTATTTTTGTGCAATGCAGAAATTATTGGCATATCCCTTTAGTGTTCTATACTTGATTTTTTTCGGGTTGACCCTTTTGATATTCCATCCCATTCAGTGGATTTGTTTTAATCTCTTCGGTTACAATGCGCATCGTATGAGTGTAGCCTACTTGAATCTTTCTCTTATGCGCTGCACCCACTTTCTAGGAACAACCTATCGTTTTCATAATCCACATAACATACCCACGAACAGACCGCTCATTATAGTTCCCAATCATCAGAGCATGCATGATATTCCACCGATCATATGGTTTATGCGAAAATACCATCCTAAATTTGTAAGTAAAAGAGAATTGGGCAAGGGCATCCCTAGTGTATCCTATAATTTAAGACATGGGGGATCCGTTTTGATCGACAGAAAGGACAGCAAACAAGCCTTGGGCGAAATCATAAAACTGGGAAAATATATAGAAGAACACAATAGATCTGCGGTCATTTTTCCTGAAGGAACACGTAGTCGCGACGGCCATCCGAAACCATTCAAAACAACAGGGCTAAAACTCCTCATGAAAAATGCGCCTTCCGCCCTAGTAGTGCCCATAAGCATTGACCATTCATGGAAAATGTTGAAATACGGGAAGTTTCCCAGCGGACTTGCCAACCACATTACTTTTGAAGTGCATCAACCAATCGCTGTTGGCAAAAATCTAGAAGAAATTATCAATCTGACCGAAAACGCCGTGATTTCCGGAATAACTTCGTTCAAAACATGACCGATACCGAATTTATAGAAGAAACCATTCAATTTGTCAAAGAAACCCTTGCCAAAGCCGAAGGGGGGCATGATTGGTTTCATATTCAACGGGTTTTCAATAACACGCTACTGATTGCCAAGGATGAAAAGGTCGATATTTTAGTAGCTAGCTTAGGTGCGCTCTTACATGATATTGCTGACGCAAAATTCCACGACGGTGATGAAACCGTGGGACCTACAATGGCAAGGAGCTTTTTAGACGCTTTGGGTGTCGATAAAAAAACGATTGCCCATGTGGTCAACATCATAGAACATATTTCCTTTAAATCTAGTTTGAAAGATCATACGGGCCCGCAGAAAAAATTTGCTTCTAAAGAACTTGAAGTCGTACAAGATGCCGACCGCCTCGATGCTATAGGCGCCATAGGTATTGCCAGGGCTTTTAACTATGGAGGTTTTAAAAATAGGCAGTTGTATAATCCTGAGATTGCCCCAAATCCAAAAATGACGAAGGAGGAATATAAGAAGGCCAAAGGCCCGACTATTAATCATTTTTATGAGAAGCTGTTGTTGCTCAAAAACAAAATGAACACCAAAGCAGGAGCGAAATTAGCGGAAATTCGACATCAGTATATGTTGGATTATTTGGTACAGTTCGACAAAGAGTGGCACGGACTTTCGTGAGACTACCTGTTTTCAACCATGGATATTCATGTTTATTTTCCGTATCTTTTTACCCTTAAAATCAATCCACAATAGAAGATGCAAAGAAGAAAATTTATCAAAAAGTCGGCGGCGGCCTCCGCTGCATTCTCAATCGTTCCGAGCTTTGTAATGGGCAAAGATCATATTCCGCCAAGTGACACCTTATATGTTGGGGCCTTTGGCGTTGGTGGTCGTGGATCAGCAGTAATACAAGGTATGGCCGACACGAAGAAAGTGAAATTCGTAACCCTTTGCGATGTGGATGACAGAAGAGCCGCAGCTACCTATAATAAATACCCCAACGCAAAACGTTTCAAAGATTTTAGAAAAGTATATGATACCCATCTCAATGAAATAGACGCTATAATGGTGGCAACGCCTGACCATATGCATGCTTCGATTGCGCTGCCTTTCATGCGTGCTAAAAAACACGCTTATGTCGAAAAGCCATTAACCCATAATATTAACGAAGCCCGTTTGATGACAGGGGTTGCCAAAGAAAATGGCATAGTCACACAAATGGGAAATCAAGGCGCTTCAAGTGCCGGAAGCCGAGAAGCCAAAGAATGGATAAATTCTGGGATTATTGGAAAAATATATAAAGTAGACTGTTGGACGAATCGTCCCGTTTGGCCACAAGGTGTTCCTGTACCCACCGAAAAACAACCCGTACCCGAAGGATTGGACTGGGACTTATGGTTAGGAACAGCCGCAAAACGTGATTACAACGCCGCCTACTTGCCATTTAAATGGAGAGGTTTCTGGGATTTTGGAACAGGCGCACTAGGGGATATGGGATGCCATATTATGGAAACTCCTTTCGGAGTTCTCGATCTAGGGTATCCTACCGAGGCGGAAGCGAGCTGTACGACCAATTGGGTAGGCGATTTTGCGGAAGCTGATTATAGCGCTTCCTGTCCTGCATCTTCGATTGTACGTTTAAAATTCAAAACCGAAGCCCATGGCGATATTGCCCTGAATTGGTATGACGGGGGACTTTTACCTGATCTTCCGGACGAATTGAAAGACGGAGAAAAGATTGGTGATGGCGGTGGTGGTTCGATTTTCTATGGCACCAAGGGTATCTTGGTAGCAGATACGTATTCTCGAAACGCAAGATTGTTACCTAGTACAAATATGGAATTGTTCAATGCGCCTCAGCCCTACCTCAAAAGAATAGATGGTGATGTCAGCGGCCATCAAAACAACTTTGTAGAAGGTTGTTTGACCGGTGTGGAAACTTCCTCTGATTTCCAGCGCTCAGGTCCTTTGACTGAAGCAGTTCTTATGGGTAATTTGGCGATCAAAGCTTTTCAGTACAAAAAATTCAAGGCCGGCAAAAAAGCTGGGGATTGGGATCCCTATGAATACCCAGGAAGACGAAAGATCCTTTGGGATGGTACCAATATGAAGGTTACCAATTGGGATATGGCCAACGAATGGGTGAAAGGTTCTTATCGAAAAGGTTGGGAATTGTCTTAACATCATGTCAGTCTGCCGAGTGCAGTCGGAGTACACCATGTGACAAAAGGTTTAAAACAACTTCAATTGACCGTCTTTATACGACTCGTGTAAATCCGTATTCAATTTAGGGAAATTGGTTTCTTTAAAATAGCGCTTCTTTGCCAAGCGCATCATATCATGAATCTGCTGGGCTATTTTGCCTTCTCCTCGACTTCTGACTCCAAATCTACTATCATTTAAGGACCCTCCATGGCATTCTTGAATTTGATGTAATACCTTATCGGCTTTATCCGGTAATGTCTTCTTTATCCAATCGGTAAAAATTTGGCCAATTGCTCCATTGAGGCGAACTACCGTAAAGGCAAAAGAACGAGCTCCGTTGTCGGATACCGCCTTGGCCAATTTCAATATTTCATGACTGTTGATTCCAGGAATAATAGGTGCCAGCATTGCATTTACCGGAATTCCATTCTCAGATAAAACCCGAATAGTTTCTAGCCTTTTCTTTATAGTAGCCGTTCTTGGTTCAAGTATGCGCCTTGTTTTTTCCGAAAGGGAGGTCACCGAGATATTCACCCCTACCAAATTGTCTTTCGCTAGTTCTTTCAAGAGTTCCAGGTCCCTTAAAATCAAGGCGTTTTTTGTGATGACACCAACTGGGTGTTTGTATTTCAAGAAGATTTCCAAGCAGGCCTGAGTGATTTTAAATTGTTGTTCTGCGGGTTGGTAACAATCCGTATTTCCTGATAGTACAATGGTACAGGCCTTCCATTTCTTGCTCTTTAATTTCGCTTCCAGAAGTTGGGGAGCATCTTCTTTGATGAGTATTTTACGTTCAAAATCCAAGCCCGCACTATACCCCCAAAATTCATGGGTATTTCTGGCATAGCAATATATACATCCATGCTCGCAGCCTTGATAGGGGTTCATAGAGTAATCCATGCCCACATCAGGACTCGTCACTTTGTTCACAATGGTCTTCGGAAAAATAGGGAGGTATTGGGTTTTATTCCAATTCGCCTCTTCACCGGCTACACGGCAAAATTCCAAGAAGTCATCACGTGTTTCGTAAATGTGCTCTGAGAATCTGTTGTGTGAATTTTGTTGGGCCCCACGGCCTTTGAGATAGTCTTTTTGATTCAATTATTGGATTTATTCCAAATTTATGGAATATTTCCTATTCATGCTCAGGTCTATGTGTTAATTTTAAGAGGTCTTCCCCTGCCAGGGGAGGACCCAATGGATAACTTGTTTATAAAGCAGTATGATTTATTTCGATGGGCTACTTGACATCCCCCCAATCGTAACCTGAATCAATTGTTTTTTACTACCGCGTTTTGCGTAAAACAAAAGTTCGTCAGAAACTTTATCAACAAAAGGTCGAGATACCATAATAGGAAGCCGCACCTCTTTGTCATCTATTAGTTTTTTATAGGAGAGACCTCCTTTTTCATCGATTTTGATAACGAACATATTTGGGTTTCTGCTGTATCCTTGTTTGAAAAGAATGCGTTCATTCCCTATTTTTTTGGGGGTTTCCCCAGAATTTATAAAGAAGTAAGTATCATTTCCGTTTCCGTAGGTACTATAGGATGCATAGGCGGCATCTCCTTTTGTTACTTCCGCCTTGTTGATGTTCCTGGCCCATTCCATAGCTCCTGTAGCATTCAGTTTGGCACATACGATATCATTATAATGGTAGCGATTGACCTTACGCCCGCTATTGCCATCAAATTCCTCTCCTACGGTGACAAAATACTCCTCGGCACTAAAAACGATTCCTTTATTCGGTGTGATATGAATATCCTTGAAAATTAGGTTTTTTACTGTGGCATCGACTTCACGCCCGAATTTATCGTCCATGAATTGTTGGGAGAAAGGATTATATTTTCTCGCCTGTATGGCTAGGGTATTCGGATTCAGTTCAAAATAAGCCAATCCGTTATAGCGATTATCTTTTCGGTCAGCGTAGAAGCCCACACTTACCAACTTGTCGTCAATTAAAATTGGTTTTAAAGACTCCGGAAATCTACCGGCTTCAGCAAACTCTTGTGTGGTATGGCCAGTGTTCGTAATCTTGAGCAACTCATATTGATATCTCCTTTCCTTGGCATCAAAACGCCTTTTCTTGAAAAAAGCTTTCCCCATAAAGTATAAGGTCTTCAAATCCCTCGAGGTGGCCATGTTTTCAAAAGCATAGTTCTTTTCGACAATTTGATCACTTAAATCATATTTCAGTTGTTGTGTTAGATCCGTTCCGAAGAGAAAGATTTTATACTTCTCATTTTTGCCTTCTCGGTGGTGTACCGTAATCGCAAAAGCGGATTTATCATCATTAAAATGGGTCGCAGTCGAAAACCCGTTGCCGAATTTTCGATTGTATTTGCTAACCGCCAGAGGATTCATCACTTCCTTTGAAGGAACTGAAAGCAGCACGCGTTCCGAAAAATTAAAGTCATCGATCGGACTCTGGTGTGCCTTATATTGATACACTTCTTTATCGTAATCATAAACCAATTCCAACAAATACAATTGTCCGTTTTTCACAAAACCATCGACCATATGCTCCCCGGCATATTTGTAGTTATAGTCCGATTTTAAGGTCATATCGGCATTATAAATCTCAATGAAATGTCCCTTTGGTCGCAGCGGTAAACCACCATAATAGGTACGCACCAAAACGGTTTCCCCAGAGGAGGCTTTGTCGATAGACAAAACCGTCGAAAATTTATACCTATCGGAATTATTTTCGCCCAAGCTATAGTTTACAGGGATGTCCTGAGCTTTGACGAATGGCAATACGGCCAAAACAAACAGTAGTGCAAGTGCCTTTCTGGTAATCATAAGTAGGAAATTTGGGGTAGGCTATTCTCCGGGAAAGTCGGCTTTCCGCTTTTCTAAGAACGCGGTTGTACCTTCTTTAAAATCCGCAGTGCCAAAACAGGCGCCAAAGGCTTCGATTTCGGCAGCATACCCATTACTATCATGTTTAAAACCAGCATTTACCGCTTTTATTGCATGACTAATTGCGACAGATGAATTATTCGATATCTTATTCGCCAATTTTACACAGGTCGACAGTAACTCTTCTTGAGAAACCACATGATTGACCAGCCCATAATGAAGTGCATTGTTGGCATCGATCATACCAGCGGTCATGATCATTTCCATTGCCCTTCCTTTGCCTATTAATTGGGGTAATCGTTGTGTACCCCCATACCCTGGAATGACACCCAAAGAAACTTCCGGAAGTCCCATTCTGGCATTATCACTCGCTACTCTAAAATGGCAAGCCATGGCCAATTCGAGGCCACCCCCTAAAGCAAATCCATTGATTGCGGCTATCACGGGGGTGGAAAGGTTTTCTATAAAATCGAACAGCTTTTTTTGACCTTTAGCCGCCAACTTTCCGCCCTTTTTTACCGAGAAATTGGAGAATTCCGAAATATCGGCGCCAGCGACGAAAGCTTTCTCGCCACTACCTGTTAAGATAACAACTTTGGTGGCCTTGTCTTTGTCCAAAGATTTAAAAGCATCGTGTAGTTCTTGAATGGTGTCTTTGTTTAAAGCATTGAGTTTATTGGGGCGGTTGATCGTAACCGTAGCCAAGGTCCGTTCTTCTTGAACAATAATGTTGTTATATTTCATGTGCTCGTTTTTAAATCGACCATGTTCCCTCACTGATCGGAATCACCTGGCCTCCTACTTTTAAGATATATTCGTTTTCATTTAATGCTCCATCCAAATATAAAAGGGATTCCCTACCCATTTCATAGCCTTGTTCGACAATCGCCGACATCGGGGCGTTCACGTTTTTTAGCAAATAGGCCAACAAACAGCCATTCGCACTTCCGGTGGCGGCATCTTCCCAGATACTATCGCTCTCTAAAACAAACATACGGGAATGATACTGATGTTGCTTCTGTTCCGTTTCTTTCGTCACAAAGAACAAAGAGGTCGTCAGGCCTATTGGACTGTTTTCTTTATGCAGTTTTTGACTCCTTAAGAATTGCTCCACCTTATCGCTATTCAGTTTAAGCTTCTTAATGACATTTAAATTTTTGAGAAAAACAATCAAATAGGGTAATCCCGTATTGACCACTTCGATAGGCATGCTCGAATCGAGGTCATTTGCCGAAAAGCCAAGGGCTGTGGACACCATTTCCGAATCAAAAGTTGCTCCAAAGTCTGGTTGTGCTTGTTGCATGGTAAATCGACTTGTCTCCAAATTATCAGGGCTGCCGATACGAACAGGAATATCGCCCTTTTTTAATCTCAGCAGTACTTCATTCGATGGGGTGTCAAGTAACTTTTTAGCGATAATATACGCCGTGCCCAAGGTAGGGTGCCCCGCAAAAGGCACTTCATATTCCGTTGTAAAAATGCGTACCCCAAAACTACCGTCAGCTTCTATGGAGGTAATAAAAGTACTTTCGGCAAAATTGATTTCACGGGTTATGGCTAACATTTGATCCGAAGACACTAGTTGTTCCAAATCGAAAAAAACCGCAAGCTGGTTGCCTGCATATTTTTTCGGCGCAAATACGTCTACAATGTAAAATTTAATGTTCGCCATTAAGACTCCGTTTCTTTTTCTTTAGGAAAGCGTACTGTGAAAACAGTTCCTTTGCCTGGTTGGGAACTGAAACCGATACTCCCTTTATAGGTTTCTACAATGTTTTTGACCATCCCTAATCCAAGACCCATTCCGCTGGATTTGGTCGTAAATTTGGGTTCGAAAATCTTATCCTCGAAATCATCCGCTATACCAATGCCATTATCGGCAACTGCGATTTTTACAAAGTCTCCATCCGAGGCTACCGTTACTAAAATACGTGGCGCTTCTACTTCAGGCACCGCTTGAATCGCATTTTTTACCAAATTCGTAATCACACGTATCAATTGGGTACGATCGAGTTTTGCAATGATTTTTTCCTCATCCGCGATGAAGTGAATATACTTTTCGGTAAAAATATCCAAGGCAAGCTTGACGATGTTCACCACGTTCAAGGTTTCGCTCTGTTGTGCCGGCATCTCCGCGAAATTGGAGAAAGCGCCAGCGATATTGCTCATGGTATCGATTTGTTGGATCAGCGTCTTGGAATACTCGGCTACTTTCTTTTCTATATCAGGGTCCTTAGGGTCGAATTTGCGTTCAAAACTCTGTACACTCAGGCGCATTGGGGTCAAGGGGTTCTTAATCTCGTGTGCCACTTGCTTGGCCATTTCGCGCCATGCTTGTTCTCGTTCGCTACGGGCCAATTTGGCAGCACTTGCGCCCAACTCATCGATCATCTCATTGTATGAATCGACCAATTTTCCAATTTCTTCACTGGGATTCTTAATGTAGATCTTCTCATTGCGTTTCGTCAGATCGGTCTCGTGCATCATATCGGATATCGTCTGAAGCGAACGTGTGATATATTTTGAAATGAAGTAGGCCAAACCAATGGCGGACAATAACATTAATATGTATACCCAACCCAAACGAACAAAAAATTCGCGTAACTCATATTCATTAAAGGAAGGGTCTTCAAAATAAGGCAAATTCAAAATGCCGATCGGTTTGAATTTTGTGTCGTTGATATAGGTGTAAGAAGCCTTGTATTTGTCTCCGGCAGTGGTATTCTCTTCCACATACCGCCGATTCAAACTAGCCCCTAAATTATTGAGCACTTCTGCATCTAAACAATTGGCAATGGAATCCATCTCGAATTTTGGCCTTGAACTTCTGATCAAGCCACCCTCTAAGTCATAGATATTGAAATACACATTTTGAACATCGGCAATCTCATAAATCTCATCCTTGAAGATCAAAGGCAGATTTTCGGTAGTTTGCGGATAGGTCGTTTTCTTGAGAACGTAGTTGATGCTTTGCTTTATCTGCTCTTCCTTCCGTTCTAGACGGATGTCATGATAATCATCGAGTTGTTCGCGGTACTGATAAATCGTCACTCCGGATATCAAGACCGACGCAATGACCACTAAAAGAATCATGGTTGTAAAAATGCGTGATCGAAGCGATAGTTTTTTGAGCAAGTCTACGGTGTTTGACCTCAAAGATAGCAATAATGGCTATGCCATAAATTCCAAAAAAGGAAATTCCAAACCTGTCGGCAGACAGGCAAGATTGCAAACTAAGGGGTTCTTATCACTTACTATTATATCAAATATCAGACCATTTAAAGAATAAGAGGCTTGCACTTTGGAATTTGGAATTTAACTAAGCTTCCGGGTTCTTATTGCGAATGCGTTTGTACAATTTGATGCCGAGCATGAGCAGAATTCCTAAAAGGACGATTCCTACGACCCCATAAATCCAATTGACGGCACTTTTGAGAACGACAAGAAATATGACGGCAAAGAGGATCAAAGTAGCTCCTTCGTTCCAGATGCGCATATAGTTGCTGGAGTACTTGATTTCATTGCGTTGCAGTTGTTTATACATCACATGATTCTTCATATGGTACACAATGAGCAAAACCACAAACCCCAGTTTTACTTGCATCCACGGTTGATAGATCAATCCTGAATTCAGATGTAACAGCCACAGGGCGAAAAATGTGCACAAAATGGCCGAGGGCCAAGTGATGATATTCCAAAGCCGCTTGGTCATTAATTGCAATTGTACCGTCAATATTTCCCTTTCGGGGGATGCCTTTTGTGCCGCTTCAATATGATAAATGAACAAACGCGGTATGTAGAAAAGTCCGGCAAACCAGGTCACCACGAAAATGAGGTGGAGGGCTTTTATGTAGTTGTAGTGTTCGATTATTTGAAGGTGTTAGTTATCTCAAAACCGCCACTTCGAGCGGAGTCGAGAAGCTTCTAGGCAGGGTCTCGACTCCGCTCGACCTGACAGCAGGACAAAAGTACTAATTACCAAAGTGAAATTCCGAATTATCTACACCCTAATAGCCCAAAAACGGCTTCCAAAGGTTTTTTGGAATAGGCGGGAATTGCTTCGCCATAGTCAACCATTCACTATTTGAAGCAGCTAAAAGCCCCCTCTTTTATCAAGGAGGGGTGGATACTTGTTTCGCCTAAAGCCGAAGCAAGAAGACGAGGTGGTAAAATCACAGGGCGCGGTTTCTTGTACCAAAGTTTACGGGAAAACGGGAAAACTCGGGCTTAACCACCCCTTTCTCGCCCATTCTGCAGCTCGCCCAAAGCTCTCGCTGTATCGCCCCTTGAATCACGATAGCTATCGGGAGGGAGGACCATATTCTTTAATCGATTCTTTCCAAGGAAACCCAAAAGGGGAATATTTTTTTGGACTTGCTCCTATAAAAAGGTACCAGATCACCAACAATTTCGGGCAGCGAAACATTCTTCATCTCCAATAGATCCACTCCTGTTTTCGTGTTCTTAAATTGGTTGACAATAGGTCCGGCCTCCAAATACATGCTGCCTTCCTCTTGTAAAGGGCTTATAAATTTATAGGTGATATTGTAAGTGCCTTCGGCAATATTCACGGCCCATTTTCCATAGACTTCTTCCTGTGCCCAAATACCGCGGTCTCCACCGGCATCATTTCTATTTAAGACAATCGGATTTTCATGGGTCGTTCCGATATGAATTCGAGGTGGGTTTTTCAGGTTTTCCGAATGGATCAACTCGGTATAATTTCGTTCTAATTCAGACATCAGCTTTTCGGCGATAGCTCTTTTCTCCGAAACCATATTGTGTTGCTCGTAAGGGTCATTCGTAATGTCGAAGAGTTCAAAATCTTCTATGGTGGCGTCATAATCGGTATGCCCCGCCAATTTATAATTTCCACGCTGCAAGGCAATATTCTGAAACCGTTCAGGATATCTTCTTGTCCAATACGAGAACAGGGAGCGTTCTTCCCAATCGTGATCGTTTCCATTTAATAAGGGCATCAGGCTCTTGCCATCAATTTTACGGTTCTCAGGAAGGTCAACACCACAGATTTCCGCCAAAGTTGGAAGTACATCAATATGGGCCGCCATGATAGCTATATCCTTATTTTTCTTCCCTATATCAGGAAGACGCATATAAAATGGCACTCGGGTACCCCCGCGATACACACTGCCTTTTCTGCCACGCATACCTCCCACGTACCGCACCTGCTGCGGACCGTTATCCGTCATAAAAATGACCAAGGTATTGTCAGCGATGTTCAGTTCTTCGAGCTTCGCTAGTAGTCTTCCAACATTATCGTCGATATTCGACACCATCGCATATACCTTTCGGGCATCTTCCTTGTCTTTCTCTGACATGCTTGTAAAAGGCCGTCCGTCATCAAATCCGGTTGCCGGGTCGATATCCTTATACATGTCATAATAGCGTTCTGGCACCTGTAATGGCGTGTGCGGCGCATTAAAAGAGAGATAACAGAAGAAAGGATCGGCAGCATTTTGTGCTATGAAGTCGATTGCGCCATCGGTGAAGATATCGCTGCAATAGCCTTCGTACCCCTGTTGCTTCCCATTATGCCAAAGCACCGGGTCAAAATAACTGCGGTCACCTTGAAACCAGGTCGTAAAATCACCTACTTGGCCCATACCCCCAGAAAGATGCATGACCGACTCATCGAACCCCTGGTCAATAGGCCGGCTAGGATAATTGTCTCCCAAATGCCACTTTCCGAAGAGTCCGGTCTTATAATCCGCCTGTTTCAGGACTTCCGCCAAGGTCACCTCATCGGTTGACATGATAGCCCCTCCGTTATAGGTGTCACGAACCCCCGTTCGCAAGGAATAGCGACCGGTCATCAAACTGGATCTTGTCGGAGCACAGACTGGGGAAACATAAAAATTATTGAACCGCAGGCTTTCCTTTGCAAAGGCATCAAGCACGGGAGTTTTTAAATGATGATTTCCCGTAGCCCCTAAATCTCCGTAGCCCTGGTCATCGGTAATGATCAAAATGACATTAGGGCGTTTTTCAGCTTGTGAAAACACTCCCCATGGTATAAGGAGAATCAAGAAAAGAATTCCCTTGAACTCCGGCCCCAACTTAAAAATAGTAGTCACCCTCAAATGTCTTGGCCATTGCTGCACTAGTCCGAAATTCGTATCGCTCCAATACCCGCTTCCCAAAGTTTGGTATTGTATGCCGGAATAGCCGTATTCTTCAGGGCAGCTGCTTTTCCTTTCAAGGTCGACCATTGTGCATCAAGTTCAACTTTTCGATCTTTCGAGCCTTGATTGACCCTAGGAATGCTACTATTGGTGGCATCGATCAAAAACAGATATTCGGCCGTGAATTTGTTGGGGAAATTCTCCACATCATCGTAGGCCTGTGACTTGCGTTGGATCATATCCTTGTCCCAAGCATCGAGCTCGTCCATCAATTTTTGCCCCTCCGCCTTGACGGATGCATCTTTCACATCCTTTAGAACATCCTTCAGTTGTTGCTGTGCCTTATACAAGGTATTGACCGTATTGTGCATATCGGTCAGCTCCGCTTCCAATTCGTTCATAAAGCTATGGTATTCGGCATACTGCTCAGGCGTGGTGCTATAGGTGGGCACCGCTACGATTTTACCTTTCGTAGTACTGGTTTCAGCTCCTGATGAAATGCGAACCGTATAATTTCCAGGGGGTACACGATGACCGCTAAAACGCGACTCGATATAGGTGCCTGGAACTCCGGGTAAAATCCCCGTCCGCATATCCCACACAAAACGATTCAAACCTTCTTTTTTGGACAAAACCGGAGCAGGTCTTGGCCCACCACCATTATGCGGTTTGTAATTCTTATCTTTTTCGGAGGTAAAACTACGCACGATAGCTCCGTTGGCATCCATAATATCCATTGTGATGGCCACGGAATCCGCTAGCTTGGGCAATTCATAATACAGCACCATACCGTTCGCAGGATTCACCCCCGCCAAGGTATTCATCCCATCGAATTTATCCGTCTTACCGTTCAAGGGACTAGACCATGAGCCGTTCATGGCGTCTTTGGGCTGATAGAGTTTCATGCTATAGTTTCGGCCCTCATGTGAACTGGTTGCCTGACCCATTTCATATTGTGAGAGCATGGTCAAATCATCCAATATCCAAAAAGCCCTGCCCGAAGTCGCCACGATCAAATCACCTTGGTGGATTTTAATATCCGTTATCGGTGTTTTAGGCAAATTCAATTGAAAAGGTTTCCATGTTTTTCCACCATTCCAAGAGAGGTACAATCCCTTTTCCGTACCCGCATAAAGCAAATCTTTTCTGACGGGATCTTCGCGTACCACTCTAGTAAAGGCACCATATGGTATTCCGGTATTGATGCTCGCCCAGGTTTTTCCATAATCCGTACTCTTATATAGCGCAGGGGTATGGTCATTGAATTTATACTTTGTCGTGGCGATGTATACCGTTGCTTTGTCGTGCGGAGAAATCTCAATGGCATTCACCAAAGACTCGCCCAAATTCTTTGGAGTGATATTTTGCCAGCTTTCACCATTATCCTTGGTGATCTGTACATAACCGTCATCGCTTCCTGTATAGAAAACACCGGCTTCGTGCGGAGATTCCAAAACATAGGCCAGCGTACCATAATTTTCAGCTCCCACGGCTTCATTCGTGTACGGTCCGCCACCTTTGCCTTGTTTGGCATCGATATCCCTTGTCAAATCCGGAGACATTTCTTCCCAGGTCACGCCCATATCACGTGTTCGTAATAACAATTGTGCGCCGTGGTAAAAGGTATTGGGTTCATGCTGTGATCTTAGGGTCGGGGCGTTCCAATTGTAGAGGTATTTCATGTTACGTGCCTCCCGACCTAAATACTGAATAGGAGCCGCCATCACCTTTGTAGAAGCGTTTGATTTGGTATCCAAGATTTCAATCGTACCCAAATAACTTCCGCCCATGACGTATCTGGGATTATCGGGGTCGAAGGCTAAAAACGCACTTTCCCCTCCTGCAGACGGACTGAAATCAGACATGGTGATGCCGCCTCTACCCGTAGACAAACTGGCGATCATGGCCGATGAATAATCTTGCTGCCCTGCATAAATATTATAAGGATATAGATTGTCGGTATTAATGCGATAGAACTGCCCGGTCGGCATGTTCACTTGCGAGGACCAGGTTTTTCCAAAGTCAAAACTCACGCCCGCACCCCCATCATTGGCGATGACCATATTCCGGGAATTTTTTGGATTGATCCATAGATCGTGAAAATCCCCATGGGTGCCAGTCAAACGTTCCCAGTTCTTTCCTCCATCCAAAGAACGAAGGGCCGGGGCGCTCATGACATAGACAATATTTTCATCTTTGGGATCGGTAAATACTTCGATATAGTACCAAGCACGTTGTACGAGTCGGTTATCGCCACTGGCCATACTCCAAGTTTTTCCGGCATCGTTTGACACGAAGAGTCCGCCTTTGTCTTGATCGCTATCGCTTTCGATTAGCGCGTACACCTTATTCGAATTCGCGGCACTCACAGAAATCGCCATCTTTCCTTTTTCTTCGGGAAGGCCTTCCGTCATCTCCGACCACGTTTCTCCGGCGTCGGTAGATTTATACAACCCGCTACCTGCGCCACCACTGACCACCATATTCGGTTTACGTTGGTGTTCCCACATGGCGGCATACATAATTTCAGGGTAATTCGCATCCATCGAAAGCTCTACAGCGCCAGTCAGTTCATTGACAAAAAGCGTATTCTTCCAAGTCTTTCCGCCATCGGTCGATTTGTAAATGCCGCGTTCTTTATTCGGACCATATAATTGCCCCTGAGCCGCCACATATACTATATCAGGATTGGAAGGGTGAATGATAATCCGCGAAATATGTTGGGTCTCTTTGAGTCCCATATGCTTCCAGGTTTGTCCGGCGTCGGTAGATTTATAAACCCCGTCTCCATAAGAAGTCATTACTCCACGCGGTGCGTGCTCGCCCATGCCCACATAAACGATATTGGTATTAAAGGTGGACACGGCCACTGCACCTACAGAGCCCATTTCAAAGTAGCCATCGGAAATATTGTTCCAGCGCTGCCCTGCGTCTACAGTCTTCCAAAGTCCGCCTCCCGTGGTACCCATATAATAGGTCATCGGGTCATCCACAACCCCCGAAACCGACACGGAACGCCCCCCACGAAAGGGGCCGATATTCCGGAACTTTAAAGGTGAAAAATAGTCTTCGGCTGTTTGGGCGAAGGTGATGGTTGCGGTTAAGAATGCGAGTAGGAGGATGTTTTTTTTCATTTTGGTTTGTTTATTTTTTTTTAACTCCCTCCTTTTTCAAGGAGGGGAGCTCTTTTTTTTATCCTTTGTTTATTTTTTATAATTATCCTTTATCTCCAGAATTACCGATTGAAGATTATCAAAGACCATCTTATTCTCAAAGCGAATTACCTTGTAATCTAGGTTCTCAAAATATTGGGTTCTCATTTGGTCCTTTTCTTCCGCTGTAACGTTCAAATGTATTTCTCCATCCAATTCAACAATCAATCTTTCTGAAGGGCAGAAAAAGTCCACGATATAATTACCATACTATGCTGTCTTCTAAACTTCTTACCCTCCAATTTACTTTTCGATAGTTGTTTCCAAAGAAATGCTTCAGCAGAAGTGCCCTTATTTCGCAACGCTTTACGGTATTCCTTTAAGTCATTCTTATTGTGCATATGGTTCAATAGATAAAAGCTCCCCTCCTAATTCTAGGAGGGGTGGATTCCTGATTCGCAACAAGCGAAGCAAGAAGACGGGGTGGTAAAAGCCCAAGGCTTGGGTCTTTACTCTAAAGTTCGCGGAAAAACGCAAAATTTCGGGCTTTACCACCCCTTTCTTTGCCTCTCGGCAAATTCATTCCCCTCCTCGAAAAAGGAGGGGAGCTTTTACTCATAAACCAACAACTACTCCTCCTCCACAAACAAATAATTCAAGCTCAATTCGTTAAACGCTTTATTAAACTCTTGTAACTCCGAATCGAGCATGGCATCAAAGGCTTTTAATTGTGTTTCTATTTTGCCGGTTAGTTCTTTTTGAACGGCTATATCTTGATCTGTGGGCGGAAAATCACCAATGCCGACCAATCGGTTGAGATGCGCTAATTTGTTCGTCAATCGGATCGGGAAGTTCAAGGGGTCTTGACCACTTCGGTTTTGGGTTTGGTATAAGGCTTTCTCGATTTTTTCGAACTCCTCCTTCATGGTTTTTGCCTTCTCCACCAGCTCTTTGGTTTGGGCATTGTCTTTATACTGCTTGGTGAACGCATCTAATTGTTTATTGACACCGCGTATTTTCTTGATGGAACCATGCGCCTTGTCTACCGTCGCGTTGATCTCCGAAATAAAATCGTGCTGCTTCTGCATATCGGCGACTGAAACCTCAGCCCGTGGATCGGGGATTATATTGAACTCTTGGGTTTGATTCGCACCGTTAACGTTCAGATGGACTTTATACTTCCCAGGTACGGCTTTTGGTCCGTCGAAGCCTGCTGCCCAAAAAATCATGCCCTTTAAGGTTTCGGCTTTTTTGCCACGGGTGTTCCAAACATGGGTGTTGCCTCCTTTTTCGACTTTGATTTTCTTCTCTTTTTCTTTGGCGGAATTGCTGAAGGATGCCAAGGTATCCCCTGCCATGGTCGTATAGGTGACTGCGATACTGTCTTTCTCGGCTAGATTTTTCAAATAGAAATGCGTAATCACGCCATTCGGATGGTTCATGCCTTCGGTCTTAGAGGGCTCCTTAGCTGCACGGCCACTAGTACGGTAGCTGTCTTTTGGTTTGTACAAAATAGAGGCCATGCTTTTCTTCGCATCATCCAATTGATGGATGACCGTTAAGTCGTCAATGATCCACAGACTTCGACCTTGAGTGGCGACGATTAAATTGTTGTCCTTAATCGCCAAATCGGTAATGGGAACGATCGGAAGGTTCAACTGAAACGGACTCCAATTAGCTCCGTCATCAAAGGAAATGTACATGCCCGTTTCGGTACCGGCATACAAAAGCCCTTTTCTTTTCGGGTCTTCGCGAACGACGCGGGTAAAATGTTCGGCTGGTATACCATTCGTTATTTTTTTCCAGGTCTTCCCGTAGTCGGTGGTTTTGTAAAGATAGGGCGCAAAATCACCCAGCTTGTATTTGGTCGCTGCTACATAGCAGGTGCCTTCATCAAAGGCGGAAGGTTCGATACTGTTGATCATGTTCCATTCGGGCATTCCAGCGGGGGTTACATTCTCCCAATTGGCGCCTCCATCTTGGGAAACGTGAATCAATCCGTCATCACTTCCTACCCAAAGTAGTCCTTCTTTAAGCGGACTCTCATTGGCCGCGAAAATGGTACAGTAGTATTCCACTCCTGTGTTATCCTGAGTTATCGGGCCTCCACTGGACACCAGTTTTGTAGGGTCGTTACGCGTTAAATCGTCACTTAATAATTCCCAACTTTGGCCTTCGTTGGTGCTCATGTGCACATGCTGTGAAAAGGTGTAGAGTTTTTTCGGGTCGTGCTTGCTGAACATAATCGGAAAATTCCATTGAAAACGGTATTTCATGCCCTCGGCACCATAACCCATCGGGTTATCAGGCCACACATTGATACCGCGAACGGTTCCTGTTTCGTGATTTACCCGAGTTAGGAATCCACCATAACTACCACCATAGACGATATCATTATTCAAAGGATCCACGGCAATATGCGCCGATTCACCACCTGCAGTGACCTCCCAATCGTCTTCGCTAATACTGTTTCCGTCGCTGCGGTGTTTGACACGCAGTGTAGAGTTGTCTTGTTGGGCCACATAAATACGATATGGGTGCGCATTATCGGTCGTCACGCGATAATACTGTGCGGTAGGCTGGTTGTAATAGGTACTCCAAGTTTCGCCGCCATCGTAGGAAACCTGTGCGCCTCCATCATCGCCAATGATCATACGTTTAGAGTTCTCTGGCGATATCCACAGATCGTGATGATCGCCATGGGGGGCATTGAAGGTATTAAAAGTTTTACCGCCATCGGTAGATTTGTGATAGCGTACGTTCAAGACATACACCACATCTTCGTCTTCGGTATCGGCATAGATACGGGTGTAATACCAGGCACGCTGACGCAGTTTACGTTCGCTATTGATTTCCGTCCATTTTTTGCCTCCATCTTCGGAGCGGTAGAGCCCGCCTTTTTTCTTGTTCTCGACAATGGCCCAAACCCGCTCTGAATTTTTCGGGGAAACGGTGACGCCGATAATCCCTAAAGTATCTTTAGGGAAGCCTTCGTTTTTGGAGATCTCCGACCAGGTCTCACCGCTATCGGTACTTTTCCACAAGCCCGAACCATCACCCCCACTACTTAAACTGTAGGGCGTTCGTTTTGCGCGCCATGAGGCCGCATATAAAATACGCGGATTGTTGGGATCTAGGGTCAAGTCGACAAAGCCCGATTGGTTGTTTACAAAAAGTTTCTTGCTCCAGGTCTTTCCGCCATCGGTACTTTTATAGATACCGCGGTCTTGGGTAGGCTTATAGATATTTCCTAAAACGGCCGCATATACCACATCTGAATTGGTCGGGTGAATGCGAATACGGGGTACATGCCGACTATTTTTTAACCCTGCCGAAGTCCATGTTTTGCCTCCATCTACGGTTTTCCAAATGCCATAGCCCGAAGACACATTACCCCGAAGGGTTTTTTCACCGCCGCCCACATAAATCACATTCGGGTCGCTTTTGGCGACCTCAACGGCACCGATACTACCCCCAAAATAGCCATCGGAGATATTCTCCCAGCTACGGCCACCATCGAGGGTTTTCCAGACACCACCGCCAGTGGCACCAAAATAAAAGAGATTGGGCTCGCCCGGCACCCCAGTTACGGCAGCAGAACGCCCGCCCCGGTGAGGCCCAATAGAACGGTACTCCAAGCTCGAATAGAGGTCTTGTGGGTAAGCGGTCTTTACAGGTTGTACTTTGTTACGTCTTTGTGAATTTGCCGTTAACGGAATAAACAGCAGGACCAAGGCCAAAAGGCCTAGGTGGGTGTAGTAGTTCTTCATTTTGTGTTCTTTTGGTTCAACAAAAAAATCTGTGATTTCGAGCGTCCCGAAATTTCGGGAGAGAAAAAGATTTTTCGTGTGATTAGCTTTTCAAATTAGTCCGTTTAAATGTAGTGAACTCGTGCAACTTAAAAAAATGATGCTTGTCAAGATTTTTTGGGATAAACCGTAGTTGCGAATTACTGCTGTCAACGGCGATTCAATCTGTAGTAGCGTAAATGTCAATAGTATTCCCTATTTTAGTTTTTATGCGTAAGTGAATTACTCCCTAGCTCAGTTGGTTCGAACATCTAAGGGTACCATCAGAGCCCCAATAGCTATCGGGATTGGTTCGAGTCCAAGAGGGGGACCTGATAAATTACTTTTTTATCAACTCCTCCAAAACCCCCCGCACCTTCTCACTATCCCAATCCGCAACCCCGGTTTCTTTGATGATGACTTTAGCCTTGCCATCAATAACATAATTGGTCGGTATACTCCGGTCAAAAAGCGCTTCAGGTGTTTGCATTCTGGGGTTAAAAACAGGTAAGTCGTACTGCTTCTTTTCCAAAAAACGGGTGACCACCTCAGGGTCTTCATTGGTAATCAGTATAAAATTCACTTGCTCGCCATAGTCGGCATATAATTTTTCAATACTAGGCAGTTCTGCAATACAGGGCGGGCACCAGGTGGCCCAATAGCTGATAAAGATGACTTTGCCCATGCCTATTTCTATGGTTCTTGGGGTACCGTTCAAATCTCTTAATTGATAAGTAAACGGTTCTAATTGGGTTTGGTCTTCGGCAGCTAACTCCGATGGTGACCATACCAATAGCTTCGCCCTATTTAACGCAACTTGAATGGGGGTTCTGGTTTGGGGGATGATCAACAGGATAATGAATAGTGCGAAGAGGAGGCTGCTGGGTTTTGGGATTTTTCTTTTCATTTCGAGGAGCAATTTAGTCATTATTTGGCTGTTCCTAAGCTCTCGACGGAGCTTCGGTGCGCTCGAGGTGACAGTATAGGTGGCTTTTGGAATTTGGAATTTGGAATTTGGAATAAGTTTACAAAAACACCAAACAAACTGGTTTGGAGAGTTTATGCTCGTTTAAAAAAGTAAGGGTTCCTTTTTCGAGATCACGTTTAAAAACAGTGATGTTGTTGCTGTTTTGATTGGCGACCAAGAGAAACTTTCCTGTGGGGTCTAGCGTGAAGTTTCTCGGCCAATCGCCTTGTACCCCTTCTCGACCTACTAGGCTTATACGACCGGTTTGTTGGTCGATGGCAAATATGACTATTGTATTTTCGCCTCGGTTGGAGCCGTATAAAAACTTACTGTCATGTGACACATGAATATCAGCACAGAAGCTTTCTCCCTTAAAGTCGGCTGCCAAGGTCGATTCATTTTGAATGTCCGAATAGACGCCTTCGCCGTTCTTTTCAAAAACCGAAATGCTTGAATTCAATTCATTGATCACATACAAGAATTTTCCATTTTGAGTCGTTGTAAAATGGCGTGGCCCGGCATCTTCCGGTAGTTGCAGTATGGCCTTGGGTTTTGCCATTTCCGCAGCCTCATCGCTGTACGCCAAAAGGGCATCCAAGCCTAGATCGGCGATATAAATGTCATCATTTACCCATTTTGCCATGTGCGCATGTGGCGTTTTGGTCGAATCGATTTGAGTGTGATCCATAATAGCGGATGGGCCTGATAATTTGCCGTCTGTACCTACCTCATAAATGCTTGCGTTGCCTCCCGAATAATTGGCTACCGCTAGTTGCTCGCCTGATGGCGATAAACTGACATGACAGGGGTGTGCCCCTTTACTGGAAACGGTATGCATTTCAGTCAAACTATCATTTTTCATGGCAAAAGTAGTAACCGCACCTGAACCATTTTCAAAATCGTTGCTTTCTTGAACGGCATATAAAAAATCCCTCTGTTGATTAATAGCCAAATACGACGGGCTTGTAATCCGTGCTGCCAGTTTGGAGCTTAGAATTTTTCCGTTTTCGGAATCAAATTGCATTTTATAAATCCCTTCACTCTCGGCGTCCGTGTAGGTACCCACGAATAGTGTTAACGGCTTTATTTCTTTTTCAGTAGTACAATTGACTAGGGTCATCGCAAGGCTTAGAATCAATATTGGTTTGCTATTTATCATGTAGTTCGTTGTCTATTTCTGATTGTGCATCTAAAAATAGCGGAAATCTTAGAATTCGATTGTACTTTGTATCGTAAATAGGTGCATTCCTTTTTAGCGGCTTAAAATGCACTGTTAGTATTCTATTCAAAAACCGACTAAATCGGGAATCTAGATTTTAAAAAAATGGAACAAGAAACTATAAAAGTAGCTATCGTATCAGATGTGGCCTGCCCCTGGTGCTACGTTGGCAAACGAAGATTAGAAGCCGCATTGGAAGAGTGGAAAGGTGCACCCGTGGAAGTAACTTGGCATCCGTTTCAATTGGACCCGACCATACCCGAATCCGGTTTTGACCGAGATACCTACCTTACCAACAAATTTGGCGATCTCGAACGTACCAAGGCCATGACGAATCGTCTGACCGAAGCTGGGGCAGAAGAAGGCATCAACTTTAATTTCGGTGTTCAATGGTTGGCGGTAAATACCCTGCCCTTGCATCAATTACTTCATGTAGCGGGAGAAGAAGGTTTTAAAGACAGCCTCAAAGAACGCTTTTTAAAGGCTTATTTTGAAGAAAATCTACACCTCAACAAACCCGAAGTACTCATCAAAGTAATGTCCGAATACGGCTGGGATGCCGAAAAGACCAAACAAGTGCTCGCCGATGACACTATTGCCTATGCCGTAAAACAAGAGATTGCCCATTACCAAGAACGCGGTGTTACCGGGGTTCCCTTTTTTATTATCAATGACAAATACGGTATTAGCGGGGCGCAGCCGGTAAGTGTTTTCTTAGATGCTTTTGCTCAGGTTGCCCCTATTCCTATTGCCGTGATTGGTGAGGGGGATAGTTGTGACCCGGTTACGAGGGAGTGTTAATTTGGTTGTTGGTTGTTGGTTTTGTCAACAGGTTGCCGCGTCGCTTTTACCATTTAATCTAGTTTCAAAATTCGTTTAGCTCCTCGCAAAGACGTCATTGCGACCCCGATAGTTATCGGGGGAAGCAATCTGTTGAAATTCGTGTTCCTAGGCTCTCTCCCGAAATTTCGGGACGCTCCAAGTGACAGTCTAGATTGCTCTCGGCTTTTGGAATTTGGAATTTAAATAATTTATTAGGGATGAACAAATATGCAATCACTCAAGCTACCTATAACAAGGCTGCCCAATGCTATTGGGAAAAAGTCGTTAATCTAAAGCAATACAATGAAAGCTATGATACCTTTTGTGCGTTGCTGCCCCAAAAGGCCAATGTGTTCGAAATGGGTTGTGGCCCAGGCAATGTAACTCAATATCTGTTGCGCAAACGACCTGATTTAAACTATACCGCAAGTGATTTGGCACCCAATATGTTGGCCTTGGCCGAAAAGCATAATCCCAATGCCCATTTTTTACTGCTGGACTGCCGCGAAATTGCTACCCTCCACCGAAAATTCGATGCTATCATTGGCGCCTTTGTCCTCCCGTATTTGGACAAAGTAGCATGTGTAACGCTTATTTCAGATTGCGCAAAACTAATAAACCCAAATGGGGTACTATACCTAAGCACCATGGAGAGCGAAGAGGCCCATTCGGGTTTTGAACACACAAGTTTTAGTGGGGATGACCAAGTCTATATTCATTACCATCAAGAAGCTTTTTTAAGGAAATGCCTTTCTAATAATGGTTTTGAGGTTTTACATTTGATCAAGCAAGCCTGCCATGAACCTAATGGTAAGGTTTATAGTGATATGATTTTTATGGCACGAAGGATTCAGTAAGGATATTGATTTTTGGGTTGTGGTTTGGGGTTGGAGGTATCTCCGGTAATTTCGACAATGTTGCCAAATACATTGAAAATATCTTTTTTCACAAAGGATACGGGTATGTCTGAAATTCTTGGCTGTGTGGCTATTAGTTTGCCTTCTTTTTCTATTCTGGCGAGCTAAGGCAATACTTAAATTCAAAATCCAATGATAAAAACCATCTTACCAGTTTTGGCCTACTCCCTAAGTTTTGCGTACAACCATTCGTTTCTAAGTTCACGCTGTTCAGGGTAGGTCCAATGTTGTGTTTTTTGAAAGAGGTGAAGTTCTTTTTCTGCGGGCAGCACATTGTATGCGGAATAGGTAGAAGCAGGGGAACATACATTGTCATTATAGCCCCAGCTATACCACCCCGGCACTTTTACAAAGCGGGCAAAATTCACAACATCATAATATTTGGAAACTTCCAATTTTTCGGGTTTGTTGGTGAATTCGTCCACGAAGAGCTGTGGCCAGCCACCGGCACGCCCGTGTAAAAAACCGGTCATATCGGACAATGCAGGGTAAAAGGCAGCCAAATAATCGATGCGATCATCCAAACTTGCCGTTACGATAGAAAGCGCACCGCCTTGACTACCTCCGGTAACTGCAATATGCTCCCCATTGAACCCATTCACACTTTCAATAAAATCGACCGCCCGAATACAACCGAGATAGACGCGGCGGTAATACATGTTTTCCTTATCATCAAGATTAAAAGCCTGATAGCCGTTCAAAGCGCCCTGTCTGAGATCGGTATATACGCCTGGATCAAGATTCACCGGTATGCCGTGAATACCGATCGTAAACGAGATAAAGCCTTCTGCAGCTTCGTCAATTTCGCCGTAATAGGGTCGAATGCCCGCACCGGGTACATGCAAAATGGCGGGGTATTTTCCGGGTTTTTTGGGTTGGGTCAAAATACCGTAGATCTTGCCTTTGATATTGTCAAGTCGAACATGGTAGACGTCAGCTTTGTCGGTACAGCGTTCGGGCATCAAGGTCAGTACGGGATTCATGGGTACTTGGGCAAGCGCCTCCTTCCCTTTGTTCCAAAACGCTTCAAAATCCTTAGGTAGGGTTGTTGTGGGCTGTATTTTATCAGGGGCAAAACCTACCGTCGTATAGGAGCTGTATTCCTTGCCATCGACCTTTACCGTTGCCGTACAACGGAGAAAGCCCGGAGTATTGAATTTTTTTGCTTTTATTTTGACGGACTTATTTTTAAGCCTGCGCGTGCCTTCATCCCAAACGGGAAGGGTTCGATACCCTGGATCGGGCTGTACTTTATAGCTTATTTCGATTCCGTCTAGCGGGATATTGTTCTTAAATACCGAAATTGAAAATTCGGCCTGAGCGCCCAAGACGTAGGTCCAGTCCGCAGCGCTGGGGGTAATCATGATCTGGACCAGTTCTTGACGGGGTTGTGCGCTGAGGTATAGCGAAAAAAGAAGTAGGGTACTTAGGAAGGCATACGTCGTACGTTTCATCTTGTAGCTTAGTTTAAGGGTTTTTTTCATTTGGCTGTTGGCTGTTGGCTGTTGGAATTTTAATGAAGGTACAAATTTTCGTGTTCCTATGCTCTCGACGGAGCTTCGGTGCGCTCGAGGTGACAGGTTAGGCGGCTTTTGGCTTTTTTGGAATTTGGAATTTGGAATTTGGCTATTGGTAGCTAACAAATTCAAGGAGTTATGAATGCCGTATGTCATCTACCTATGTTTTTTTTCACAGTTACGCATTTCACAATCCCTTAACAGGGCGTTTATCTAGAAATGCCTAATTTAAGAATCAATCAAGAAAAACGATTTCGATGCGGTATTCCAGAAGGGAAATCTTGCAATTGTATGGGCTTTCGGGCCTTGGTCTGGCCGTGGGCCCCTCCTTATTTTCATTTATGCAAAACGAGACGATGCGAGAACGAACGATTGCGAGTTCGAGAGAAACACTGCCCATAGTGGGGTTGGGCACTTGGCAGACTTTTGATGCCAAAGGCGATGCAGCACAATTGGCGACTTTAAAACAGACCTTGATCGAAACACACAAGTTGGGCGGTAGCATGATCGACTCCTCACCAATGTACGGCAGTTCAGAGACAACCGTCGGTCAATTGACGTCCGCTCTCCCCAGCCAAAATGATTTTTTCTACGCCACCAAAGTATGGACCTCCGGGAAACAGGCCGGTATCGACCAGATGAACAGCTCGTTTCGGAAAATGCGCCGTACGAAAATGGATTTGATGCAAATACACAATCTCGTCGATTGGGAGACGCATGTGAAAACGCTGCGCGACTGGCAAGCGGAAGGGAAAATCCGCTATTGGGGCTTTACGCATTATATGGATTCGGCCCATGGCACCCTGGAAAAAATCATCCGCCAAGAAAAACCGGATTTTGTACAATTCAACTATTCCATACGTTCTAGAAATGCGGAAAAATCACTTTTCAATACCTGTCAAAAAAACGGCACGGCGGTCATCATCAATCAGCCTTATGAAAGTGGTACGCTCTTTCAAAAAATAAAAGGGAAATCCCTGCCTGAATGGGCGTCAGAATATGATATCAACAGCTGGGGGCAGTACTTTTTGAAATTTATCCTTTCAAACGAAACGGTTACCTGCGTGATTCCGGGTACCTCAAAACCCAAACATGCCATCGATAATATGGGGGCGGGGTATGGAAAACTACCCGATACGAAAGGAAGGGAGAAAATGGCTGCTTATCTTAGAGCCTTATGAAATTCAAACACCTCTTTCTTTATATACTCTCGGGCTTCTTGGTCCAAAGCAGATGGTGACCATACCAATACCCGCACTTTATTTACCGCCACTTGAAGGGGGTTCTGTTGGTTGTTGGCTTTTAATGAAGGTAGGTGGTGAGTTCATACTTGCGTGTTCCGAGGTTAACCACCTCGTCCGCCGAAGGCGGACACCCCCTCCTCGAATGAGGAGGGGAGCATATGGTTGTTGGCTTTAGGAATTTGGAATTTGTCTTCCGTCCTCTGACTTCCGCCCTCCGACTTCCGCCCTCCGACCTCCGACTTCTGACCTCTGACCTCTGACCTCTGACTTTTAAGCTACTCTTTGATAAACCGCAAATTCTTTACCCTTCCGGTGGAGACTTTTAGGCCTGATATGCTGTTGTCGGTATCTCTGGTAAATTCAACAGTGTTGCCCCCAATATTGAAAATATCCGATTTCACGAAGCTTACGGGGATGTCTGAAATTCTTGGGTGTGTGGCTATCAGTTTGCCTTCTTCTTCGATCATGGTATAGGTGGTACTCAACTCCTCACTGAAATAGCTGCCCAGGTATTGCTTCATATCGACGCTTGAAGGATCAGCGGGTTCATATTCGTCTAAGCTACCCAGTACCGTCTCCCCTTCCGAAACGATCATACGGTCTTTTCCATCTTCTGAAA
>JARFRH010000306.1 GCA_029287355.1 Maribacter sp.
TCATTGACCTTAAGCGAAATCGATGCTATTGCCGTGAGTAAAGGCCCAGGCTCTTATACAGGTTTGCGTATTGGGGTTTCTTCGGCAAAAGGACTTTGTTTTGCTTTGGATGTGCCATTAATTTCAGTGGCGACTTTAAAGAGTTTGGCACATCAGGAAAAGGAGGATACTTACGATTTCATAATCCCGCTTTTAGACGCTCGTCGCATGGAGGTTTACGCTACCGTATTTGATTCGGAGTTAAATGAAATCAGGGAGACCCAAGCGGAAATTATAGATGAAAATTCTTTTTCCGAATTTGCCGAAAAAGGGAAGGTGCTTTTAGTTGGTAGTGGGGCGCAAAAATGTCAGGGACTTTTGGAGCATTCAAATATTGATTTTGATATCAAAGCGGTTCCTTCCGCAAACGAAATGGCTCGTTTATCTTTTGAAAAGTTCAAAAAACAAGACTTTGAAGACTTGGCTTATTGCGAGCCTTTTTATCTAAAGGATTTTATCTTGCAGAAAAAGAAAGTCAATTGATTTTGACTGTACCTTAACTCTTAATTTGTTTGTCAAGTGCCTTTTTTGGCTATCAAAGTATTGTAGTATTCCGGCAACCGGATAACATCTTCCTCTTTCCTTGGCTTTAAATCATTTTCTGAAATATAATAGCGTAGTACCTTTTCATAGTTTGGGTCAAGATGGTTGAAATTAGCTTTGCGCCCCTGAGTCCAATGACCGGGGAAGCAAGGAATTATAATAATCAATGAGCTCAATTACATCAGCTTCTTTTTTCAAATTCAATTTTTCATTGGAAATGAATTTTTTGACCTGTGCCGTGTTTTTGGTCAGGTGTTTTAAAAGCTGCCTTTTACCCAATCTGGTTTTAGTAGCCGGAGCCTCGCCCATTAGGATGTAATAAGAGGAAATATCCTTGTAAATGGGCGGATCGTATGTATCATACCCGTTATCGGGTTTCTCTGCTTGAATAAATATTTTCTTAGGTCTAAAGAGTAATTTAATTTCACCTTTATTAAAAGGGTTGAAATAAGCTTCACGAATTTTTCCTGCTTCGGCATAGTCAAGAATCTTGTATGTCTTACCTTCAAAAAAGGCTTGAATGCTTTTTCTTCGTAAAAGTTTACGAGGCGTGTTATTTTCATCCAAAAGCTCAATGTAATCGTAATAGGCATTATAGCGCATGAGCGCCTGTGTTTTGCTCTTTCCATTAACAATGGTCTCTCCCAGTTTATAGGTCGGATTCATGAAAGGTGTTCCTTCGATGGGCACTTCCTCCATCACTATTCCGACTTGAGCGTCAGTAGTGATACCGTCTCCATTGCCAAATTGACCAAGTAATATAATCGGCGTCGTTAAAAGTAAAAACAGCAATTTTTTCATCTTTAATTTTTTATGATGGTTTAAGTTAATCAATTTTAGCCTGAAAAACAACCTGCCTTTTTAAGGGATAGGTGGCTTGTTGTCAAGAATAAAACATCAAAAATCGAGCCAAAAAAAGCCCCATTTAATAAGGTAGTATGTTGCTATGTTGTACGCATTCAAATACATAAAACAAAAAAAGGTTAGAACCAAACTCATCAATTTTGAAGTTGTTTCAACGCTTTGTCTACCTTCTCAACTGGAAGCTTGCAGGCGCCTTTTTCACATATATAGATGAACGTACTGTTATGCGTATATCTATTTTGCAGAATACCAATGGTACTCTCCTTTTTTGTTCCTGCCAAAATCGTATTTGGCAAATAGTGCTTTCTTAGTTCTTCAGCAATTTCTTTATCGTTTTCTCCAACGATGGCAACCTCATAAAACGGCTGGTTTACGTATAGTAGCAATTGTAACCAATTCGCATGATTTTGGGCATTTTTTTCAAAGTTATTTTGTGTGTTTTTAAGCATTTGAAGTGACGTTTCTTCGTAGTATCTTTCCGGAAATAATTTTGAAAGCTTGAATAGATTCTTAGCCATAACGGAATTAGACGACGCAACAACGTTATCTGAAGTTTCAATTGTTCTTCGAATAAGGTATTTATCAAGCTTTGAGGTGAAGAAAAACATCCCGCTTTCTTCATCGAAAAAATTTTCTTTACAATAGTCGGTCAATGTCTTGGCCAGGCCGAGCCATTGTTCATCGAATGTTATCTCATACAAGCCGATAAAAGCGGCAATTACGGAAGCATAATCTTCTAAATAGCCATTAATAGTGCTTTTTCCGTTTTTATGATTATGCCAAAGTCCGCCATCGATTTTCACTAAATTCCGCACAATGAAATCAGCGTTTTTTAAAGCCAAATCTAGATAAGCCTCGTTATTTAAATAACGGTATGCATCGACTAATCCGAGTAGCATAAGTCCGTTCCACGAGGTAAGAATTTTATCATCAAGTCGCGGTCGGTTTCTTTTGTTTCGCTCGGTATTCCAAGCTTCCCATTTTACGGGATTATGGGCGTGCTGCAGCAAATATGGACTTGTTTCATTTATGAGTGCATTGGTATGTTCATGGGCCATAGTATCCTTTTTTTGAGGATAAAAATTCATTGAAAACAATATGAATATTGCTACTTTTAATTTGCGGAACATACTCAAAGTTAGTGCTACTAACAGCCATAAAAAAAGCACCCAACGTCAAGAAGGATGCTTTCTAAAAAATTTGATTTCGTAAAATTTAGTTCACCTCGAAAGTGATTTTTACGTTAACCCTAAAATCACTGATTTCACTATCTTTTACGCTAGCACTTTGATCTTGCACATAGACCGACCTGATATTTTTTACTGATTTTGAAGCTTGCTCAACAGCGTTTTTAGTAGCATCTTCCCAGCTTTTATCAGAGTTTGCTAAGACTTCAATAACTTTTAATATTGCCATATTTTTATTCTTAGATTTTTTTGAAAGTACAAATTAAAAATGAGATGGTTAGAATAAAGGGGTTTAAAATTAGCCGTTCAGGGCGACCACTTCGTTCACCTTGTCGCCCATCATATTCTTGAGCATGGTCTCAATTCCATTTTTTAAAGTAAAGGTGGAGGAGGGGCAGCCACTACAGGCGCCTTGTAATATTACGTTAACCGTTTTACTTTCCTTTACATACGATTTGAAAAGAATATTGCCGCCATCGCTAGCTACCGCAGGTTTTACATACTCTTCTAAAATATCAATAATTTGAAGCGAGGTGTCGTCATATTCCTCAGCCTCTTCTGCGGTGGCCGGTGCTTTTGTTGCCGCAGGTACAATTTTATCGGTAGCCACGACTTCTTTGCCATCGGCAATGAAATTTCTGATGAGCTCCCTTAATTCCATACTAATATCATCCCACTCGACAACATCAAACTTACTTACCGAAACATAGTTTTCATCAATAAAAACTTGTTTAACGAAGGGAAATTGAAAAAGCGCTGTCGCTAATTCAGAATTCTTGGCTTCTTCGATATTTTTAAACTCAAACGTAGCAGGAACAATTTTTCGGCTAGCCACAAATTTCATGGTAGCCGGATTAGGAGTCACTTCGGCATAAACGGTAACTGCGACTTGTTTTGCGGTCTCTTCTTCAAGAACTACAGGCTCCCCCGCATTAAGATACTCTACCAACTGCTGTGCAACTTCGTCTTTTACGTCATTCCAATCTACAATCTCAAACCGTTCAAGGCCAATGAAATTGCCAGAAATATATACCGTTTTTATGAATGGAAGATAGAACAACTGTTGGGCCAAAGGAGAGTTAGTAGCCTCATCGATATTTTTGAACTCGTAATTTTTATGTTTTGTGATAAAGTGATTGGTCTCGAATTTTAATATCGCTGGATTGTTGGTTTGTACCACGGTAATTGAATACTCTTTCATCGGATTTTGTTTTAGGCAAAAATACAAAGTAAATCTAAGTTAAAGCCAATATAATATTGTAGCGTTTCAACCGTTATACTGTATATTTAGTCGATATTAATGTTATCCTCAACGCTTATATGAAGCTTCGCTTAATGTCCCTATTTGCTTTTATTGTTTTTGGCTCTCAGTCATATGCACAAGAAGGCATTCCCGTATATTTTGATTACTTGGCCGATAATTACTATCTAGTATACCCTTCAATGGCCGGTATTGGTGAAGGAGGTAAAATACGTGGTACGGTCAGAAAACAATGGTTCAATGTCGATGAGGCCCCCAGTTTACAAACCTTGAATGCCCATTTTCGATTGGGAGATTCAAATAGTGGCGTTGGAGCAATTGTATACAATGATGCTAACGGATACCATTCACAGACCGGCGTGAAATTGACCTATGCCCATCACTTGAAATTAGGGGGTGACATTCGTTATTTAAATCAGCTTTCATTTGGTCTTAGTGGCGGTTTACTGCAAAGTAACCTCGATGAGTCCGAATTTCGTTCCGTTATACCTGATCCTGTCATTACTGGTTCGAATAATAGTGTTAGTTACTTCAATATGGACTTGGGTATGTCATATAGTAAAATGGAATTCTATGCCCACTTCGCAGCTTTGAATATTTTAGGGACAGGGCGTGATCTTTATTCGGCAATTGAATTCGATAATCTTAGAAGATATTTGATATCTGCCGGATACATCTTCGGTAAAAATGCAATTCAAATTGAACCTTCGGTATTATTTCAACTCACTGACTTTACAAAAGAAAAGACGATTGACATTAATGCCAAAGTATATAAGGATGTTGATTTCGGAAGAATCTGGGGTGGTGTTTCATATCGTAGAAGTTTTGATGGGGCCCAGTTTCAAACGGATGGTAGTTTTGGAGAGCAACGACTACAATTGATTACCCCGATAGTTGGGGCCAATATTGGTCAGTTTCTAGTGTCTTATAATTACTCTTACCAAATGGGTGATATTCGTTTTGACAACGGTGGTTTCCACCAGATTACTTTAGGTTACGATTTTGGTCAGACCGAAAGAAAATACGACTGCTACTGTCCAGCCGCTCAATAAAATAGGCCTGCCAAGAAATTTCGACAGACCCATAGCTAAACACTAACCAACTGCGTTCAACAATTTGTAGTCCAGAATCGATTTTTATGAGATTTGGTCGGTTGTTTATTCCTCCCATTTGTAATTTTTATTTTCCGCCTGTCTGGTAATCGCCTGAATCATTGCATTTTCCAATTCCCCCTTTGAATCTTCTTTTTGATTTTTGGCAATAAACGCTTCACGCTTTTTATTGAATTCTTGGATTTTTTTTTGAATTATATGGCGTTCGGTTTTCTTTTCAGCGATGTAAGATTCAATTTCGATTTTCGATTTGTCTTTCAACTCTTTAGGCATTTCCTCATCTGCTATTTCTGAAACATCAAAATCGGCATCTTCTGCGGCATCTACCAAATCCCATTTTTTGTTAGTATATAATCGTGAGCTTTT
Organism: Maribacter sp.; assembly: GCA_029287355.1. GTDB lineage: Bacteria > Bacteroidota > Bacteroidia > Flavobacteriales > Flavobacteriaceae > Maribacter_C. The sequence goes on from JARFRH010000306.1 coordinate 5,373, forward strand.
ACTTACCGCACGCTTCACCGCAACACCTTCTTCCATTTGCATCGCGTTGGCGTCTTGCGTTGATTGCAATCGCATTTTTGCTTGACCCATTGCTCCGTAGGAGATATAAGTTTTGTTCAACTTGGAATTCAATTCGATAATGACTTTATCATAAGGGGTGTTTATATGAACGACTTGTCGATTATGATTGATAGCCATATATTCTCCACCTGTTAATGTTGCACCCTTTTTCCAATCTGTGTTGATCCCTTGTTCATAGTCACCACAGAAAATCGTATTGACTACAATGTCCTTTTCCTTGGCGTTTGTTACGGCATCTTCATAGTTTAACTTTCCTTGGGTGAAAGGTTCGTTCCCTGCAATGAATATCATTTTTAGATTATCTGGATTTTTACCCCATGCTAATTGCTTTAACGAAGTATGGATGACCTCACCACAGAATTCCTCTCCACCATTGGTTGTCAATGAAAATAGTTTCTCTGAAATCTCGTCGAGATCATCGCTGAAGCCGAGAACTTGCTGAATGTAGCCCTCACGTGCCGGAAGTTCATCGTTTCCGTATTGATATAGGGCAATCTGCAAATTTGGTCTGGAATCATTAGCACATTTGGCATGGGTGAATTTGTTGACGATATCCCATAACTGGGCCTTGGCCTGATTAATAAGCCCGTCCATACTATTACTTGTATCTAATAGCAGCGCTATTCTAACCGTGTTATTGGAAGCTTTTTTTTCTTTTATAGTCGCGTGGGCAACTTTGGGTTCAGGAGCCTTTTTTTCCTTTTTTGGCAGGCAACCGTAAGTTGATATTGTTGCTAAACTCATTAAAGCGACACAAAATATTTGTTTTACATTTTTCATAATTAACTATTTTACCTTTATTTCCCTTGAGAGGGAAATCTTGTGATTTATATTAAATTTTAGTTCTAATTTTTCTATCGACAGCAAAATCCAATACGCGAAAAGGCTCATAAATGTGACTGCGAGCATTAACATCAAATAGGTTTTGAATGCCATGCATGGTTCCTTCAAGATTGGTCCGATACCAAAACGTCAATCGGAAAATAAATCCTCGGATAAAAACCAAAACTAAATGGAAATGGTTTTCTTCAAGTTTTTCTTAACGAAAGGTTTCATGTTATTTGATTTAGATTGGCCTATTTGAGCTTATTAGGTGTTAAAAGTATTTTGAAACTTTTCCAAAAAAAATGAGGAATGAGTGAAATAGCACTTTCAATGCGTAAACGTGAATTCTCAGTTCGTAAAAGCATTTAAAAGGGTCTTTCAAAGCCCTGTTTCCTGCAATAGCGCATTTTTTTGTGACACATAAATCAGCTAAGTTTACGTTGTGTAGGTAGCGTTATGTCAAAACTCCAATACATTCTTATCATTTTTTTCTTCGGATGCTTCGCTACCATAGCTCAAGTGTCTGAAAGCCCCGCAACTGTTCGAATCAAAGGGACGGTTCTAGGAGCGGAAGACAATACACCAATTTCAGGTGTAGAAGTTTCGAGCAATAGGGGTGCTTACACCCTTACAAATGGTTTAGGGGAATATGAGGTTTCTGTGGCTATAGGAGATGTGTTGGTTTTTAATAGCCCTGAAATTGAAACCATCAGGCATAGGGTTCGTACAGACGAAGACGTCGATGTATTGGTTAAAAACTATGTGGCGCCCGCATTTGTGCAAAAACAGCGCAGCCAGAACATGAGCAGCTTTTCAGGAGATGTGGTTATCATGCATCAAACCTACCTCGATTCAGCGAATTTTTACAAGAAAAAAAATATCGAGAAAAGTATTGATTTCATTACACAATCAATTGCGCAGTTAGGAAAACGATCCAATAAAAAAGAATTGGCGGCCTCTTTGACGACCTTGGGCGAAGTGTACAAATACCACAATCAATATGATCTGGCTATTACTAGCTTTAAGGATGCATTAGAAGCCAATAAAACAACTAAGACAACCATTCTTTTGGGTCAGGCTTACGTATTGACCAATGATTATCTAAATGCCGAGGCTACTTTGCTTCCATTGACTAAAATAAGAGGCATAGTACCTTTTCAACAAGTTCAACTATTTGAAGGTTTGGGCGATGCATATACGGGATTAAGGCAAATAGATAAAGCGGTCGATTTTTATGAAGAAGGTTTGACCGTGGCAAAAAAAAATCAGATCGCTCCAAAAATGACTGATTTGAACTCGAAAATTGCGGATGCTTATGCCAAAGATAATCGCACCATAGAGGCTGAGGGTTTCTATGGTAATTCGCTGAAACTGGCAGAAAGCCAAGCACCACAGCGGGCCATTCAAGAGAAAGAGAAAGTGGCGGACTTTTACAACAAAAAGAGGCGGTATAATGAGGAGATTGAATTGCGTAAAAAAAGCCTTAGTGAGTTAGACAAACTACCTGAGGCCCAAGTAGAGACCAAAGGCATATCTATAGTGCCCGATACCATATCGGCCCAACGCATTAATTACAAGATAGCGAACGCCTATATAGCGCAGGATCAATATGAAAAGGCTATTCCGTTTCTAGAGAAAAGTATAGTTCAGGCCAATACAGAAGATGATCTTATTGTGCAAAAGGACGCTACCCGTAAGTTGTCTGAGGTATACGAGTATAAGGGAGATTTTACAAAAGCCTTGGAAACCTATCAAGAATACGTTTCGGTAGTTGACACCTTATATATACGAAAAGAACAGGAAATCTCTAGGGCCGCACGCTTTAATCGTGAGATTTCTACCAAACAAAGCCGCATCTCGGGTCTTGAACAAGAACGCGAATTGTCACAGAGTAAGTATGACCTTGCTATGGCCGAACAAGAATTGGTACGAGAGAACAACAGAAGACAAAAGTGGGTTATTTATTCTCTTATTCTCGGGCTGATCATGTTAGGCTTGGCCACCTTCTTTTTCTATCGTAGTAATCAACAACAAAAATTGGCCAACAATCTATTGGCGCTTAAATCATTGCGTTCTCAGATGAACCCGCATTTTATTTTCAACGCACTCAATTCGGTGAACAATTATATTGCGAAGAACGATGAACGAAGTGCCAATCGGTATTTGAGTGAGTTTTCAACTTTAATGAGATCAGTACTGGAAAATTCTGAGGAAGATTTCATTCCGCTAGCTAAGGAATTAGAGTTATTGAAACTTTATGTAAAACTTGAACATTCCCGATTTCCAGATAAGTTCGAGTACAAAGTAACTGTTGACGAGCATGTTGATGTAGCGGCATTTCAGATTCCACCTATGTTATTGCAACCGTATATTGAAAATGCCATTTGGCATGGATTAAGATATAAGGAAGAAATAGGATATTTGAACATCGATCTAAGGCAAAAAGATAGAGATTCAATAGTTATTACTATTTCCGACAATGGTATTGGAAGAAAGAAATCGGCCCAATTGAAAACCTTGAACCAAAATAAGCAAAAGTCGAAAGGTATGGGAAACATCAAAAAGCGAGTTGCTATTTTGAATGACATGTATACCGATAAAGTTGACCTTGATATATCCGATTTAGAGTCAGATGGCACAGGAACTAAAGTAGTATTTACGCTAAAAAAGGATTAAGACATGCCCTTAACTGCAATTATAGTAGAAGACGAGGCGAATAGCCGTGAGATTTTAAGTAACTATTTGGCGAAATATTGCCCTGACGTGAGTTTAGCAGGGGAAGCTGCGTCAATCGAGGAGGCTAAAGAGCTTATTGGAAAATATACCGTTGATTTGGTTTTTCTTGATGTAGAGATGCCTTTTGGCACTGGCTTTGATTTTCTTGATCAAATGCCCGAGAGAACTTTTGAGACTGTTTTTGTGACCGCCTACAACCAATATGCCATTGAAGCTTTGAACAATCATGCCGCTTACTATTTAATGAAACCCATAAATATTGACGAATTGATCAATGCAGTCGCCTACGTGAGGGAAATACGGAAAAAGGAAGACGCACTTGAAGACCAGGTGTTAAAACCAAAATTGAACAAGGTTGATGGCAAGATTAGCCTTCCACAACAAGATGGTTTCCAAGTGCTCAATGTTTCCGATATTCTATATTGTAAGGCTGATGACAACTATACTGAAATCTATTTGGTAAACAAGAAAATACTGGTGAGCAAGACCTTGAAATATTTTGAAGCGGCACTTTCAGAGTTTCCATTTGCACGAATTCATAAGTCTTATTTGGTAAATGTGAACGAAGTGGTGAAATATAAAAAGGGAAAAGGGGGTAGTGTGGTGGTTTCCAATGGAAAAGAACTCTTGGTTTCCGCTGCCAAGAAAAAAGAACTGTTAGCCTATTTCTAGAACACATTCAAATTCAGATAAAATGATTATTAAAACTATTAATGGAAAGACACCGGTCATTGGAGAGGACTGCTATATTGCTGAAAACGCCACTATTGTTGGTGAAGTAAGTATGGGTAACCAATGTAGTATTTGGTTCAATGCTGTTTTACGGGGTGACGTGCATTTTATTAAGCTTGGCAACAAAGTCAATGTACAAGACGGTGCCGTAATTCATTGTACCTTTCAAAAATCACCAACTACAATTGGTAATAACGTCTCCATAGGTCATAATGCTATCGTTCATGGGTGCACTATTAAAGACAATGTGTTGATTGGTATGGGTAGTATCATCATGGATGACTGTGTTATTGAGAGCAACAGTATCGTGGCCGCAGGCGCCGTGTTGACCAAAGGCACACATGTGCCGCCAGGCAGTATCTTTGCAGGAATGCCAGCAAAGAAGATAAAAGACATTAGTCCTGAATTAAGCTCAGGTGAAATTGACAGAATCGCAAATAATTATGTCAAATACTCCAGTTGGTTCAAAGAAGAGTAGCTACTGATTGAGGTAGGGTTATTTTGATTTCAATTGTTAAAAGAGTAGGTGAAACATAGTAGGGCTAGAAGAAATTTTAATCCTTATCCAACGTGCTATTCAACCCATTTTTATTCCGTATTTTTGCGCCTCAAAATTGGACTTATGAATGCATATATATTTCCAGGGCAAGGAGCGCAATTTGTGGGTATGGGTTTGGACCTTTACGAAAAGTATCCTTTGGCGCAAGAGTTGTTTGAAAATGCGAATGGGATTCTCGGATTTTCCATTACCGATATCATGTTCGAGGGTACGCCTGAAGATCTAAAGGAAACGAAAGTTACCCAGCCGGCAATATTTCTTCACTCGGTGATATTAAGTAAGGTGATGGGTGAGGATTTCAAACCAGATATGGTTGCCGGACATTCGTTAGGGGAGTTTTCGGCATTAGTGGCCAATGGCGTGCTGAATTTTGAAGATGGCCTGAAATTGGTGTCACAAAGAGCTTTGGCCATGCAAAAAGCATGTGAATTGCAACCGAGTACCATGGCCGCTGTTTTGGGATTAGCAGATGAACATGTTGAACAAATCTGTGACGCAACTCCCGGCATTGTTGTGGCGGCCAATTATAATTGCCCAGGGCAGTTGGTCATATCTGGTGAAGTAACCGCTATTGAGAATGCATGTGAAAAAATGAAGGAAGCAGGAGCCAGAAGGGCTTTGGTGCTTCCCGTGGGTGGTGCCTTTCATTCCCCTTTGATGGAACCGGCTCGGGAAGAACTTGCTACTGCGATCGAGAAAACTATTTTTAATGTTGCCAAATGCCCGATTTATCAGAATGTAGCTACGACTGCGATCAGTGATTTTGAGGAAATAAAGAAAAATTTGATTTTACAGCTGACAGCCCCCGTAAAATGGACTCAAAGCGTACAGAACATGATAAAAGATGGTGCAAATCATTTTACTGAAGTAGGCCCTGGTAGGGTTTTGCAAGGTTTGGTGAAAAAAATAAATCCAGACGTAGAAACGGCGTCAGCGGTTCTTGCATAAGTACCTTTGTTGACACAAACGGTATTTCGTCTATGAAACCCCTATTTAAACCTTTAAATAAGGTGGTGGGTTTTTTTTTTAGTAATATTGAGTCCTAAATTTTGCCCGTATGTAGTGCCTATTCGTGCTGTAGAGTGAATTTTATTGAATACCGTTCACAGCCTATGAAAATGAAAAGAGAACATATATCTCCTTATAGACGTCGTTTTAGTTCTTATAAGGGATTTTTGCTGATAGCGTTAATGCTTTTTGGTGCAGTATTACATGCGCAGACCATTTCCATTGCCTCTGTTATCGGTTCGGCATCAGAGGATGGAGCAACGGATAGTTTTCTGGTTTCAAGAACTGGTGGGCTTTCACCTGGCTTAATAGTTAGTTACGCCGTTAGCGGTACCGCATCTGCGAATGATGATTTTACTGGCTTAACCGGTTCTACTAATTTGATAACTGGTTCGATAATATTACCCTCTGGGGGAGATGTTTCGGTACCTATTAATCTTACTGGTATTGTAGATGATGACATTGTTGAAGGAAGCGAAACGGTTATAATTACGCTTACTGGTGTTACAGTGGGTGGGGTTATTGGTCCTCAAGATACTGCTCAAGCTAACATAGAAGACAATGATGTTGGAGTTGTTTCCCTTGACACGGCTACGACCAATTTTATAGCTTCGGTCAATGAGGATGGTACCTTACAAGTACCTGCCGAATTCGGTCAGTTCAGACCAGTAATAGACAAAGCAAACGGTACCGCCTTACCCTTAACCGTAAATTACACCATTTCAGGTACAGGAACTGATGGTGTAGACTATAATTTGACCAATGCAGTAGTGCTGACTTTTGCAAATAATGGGACTCAGTTGGCACGCAATATACGTGTAGCTCCTATCGAAGATGTTGATTCTGAACCTGATGAAACGGTTATAATTACTTTGATTTCGACCGATAATCCCCTCTATTCGATAGGTTCTCCTGCTACTGCTACCGTAACCATAGTGGATAATGATTGTGCTGCGGGTATTACAGCACCTCCTTTGAATACGGCACCTTCCACTGAATTTTGTGATGTGGCAAGCGTTAGTTTGAATACCTATGTTGTGGGTGGGGCACCTAGTGCACCTCCTGGATCTTCCTTGAGATGGAGTTTGATTCCCAACCCAACCACAACAGGAGATTTGGTTGCGACTACTGCATCGGTATCCGATACCTATTACGGATTATATTGGGATAGTATAGATGAATGCGGCAGTCCTTCTTTGGAACTTGTTCTGACATTTAGTTCCTCGCCCTCTGCAGGTACTACGACTAATGCCAGTGCTTGTAATAATGACGATCCTGATTTTACCCCTCGTAAAATTGAGTTGGATGATTTGATTACTGGCGAGGACGCTGGTGATTGGGCTCAGACAGGAGGTCCGGATATTGGTAATATACCCAATAACAACGAAATTAATTTTGACAATGAGCAAGCAGGGGTATACGAGTTCACCTATACCACAACAGGAGCTGATGCACCTTGTACGAACGTATCTTCTTCTCTAACCATTACGGTGACCGATTGTGATCCATGTACGGCTGGCAATTTAGCGCCTATTTTGAACTCGAATCAAACTCTTTTTTGCGGCCCTATACCGGCCAGTGTTGAATTGGACGACTATGCCCCCAATACAGGGCCGAATAATAACCCTTTGAAATGGTCGTCAAGTCAAACAAATCCTGAAGGTAATATAGTGGCAGATGCTGTGGTCCAAAATCCGAGCCCTGGCACCTATTACGGTTTTTACCACGATGAGGTCAATGATTGTGCAAGCCCTGTAGCAGCACTGACATTGGTTTCTAAACCTGTGCCCGCTGTTATTTCGACGAATGGAGCAGAAAGATGTGGGCCTGGGGTTGTGACCCTTACCGCATCCGTTTCGCTGAATGCGACCATTAATTGGTATGCAAGTGAAAACAGCAGTACCATTTTAGATTCAGGAGCGAGCTTTGCTCCAAATGTTTTACAGACTACGACCTATTGGGTGGAAGCTACATTAAATGATTGCCCTTCTGAACGAGAAGCGGTTATTGCAACGGTAGTTCCACAACCTTCTGCTGGTTCGCCTACAGACAGTTCTTCATGTAGCGATATTGCAAATGGGCCAACAACTGTTGATTTGGATGAACAGTTAACTGGAGAAAGTGCGGGAGTTTGGACGATTACTGAAGACCCCTCGGGTAATCTTACACTGGATAACGGTAATATTGCGAATTTCGTAGGTCGACCAGACGGTGTATATGTGTTCACTTATACAACTACGGGTGCTCAAGCACCGTGTTCAAATGAATCCTCAATTGTTAGCATTTCGGTAAACGATTGTGATGTGGATACCGATTTGGACGGACTCTTCGATGGACCTGAAGCCACTTTGGGAACAGATCCGAATAATCCGGATTCAGATGAAGATGGTATTAATGATAGTGAAGAGGTAGGTGGAGATTTCGATAATCCTTTAGATGAGGATGAAGATGGAATTATAGATGCCTTGGATTCTAATATTTTGGATACTGATATGGATGGGATAGTCGATCAGCTGGATCCAGCGAATACCAATCCTTGTTTGCCCAATCGATTTAATGGTTCGTGCGATACGGATGGTGACGGCATATCCGATTTGGATGAAGAAACCCAGGGCTCCGACCCTGATGACCCCTGTGATCCAAATGCAACTCCAAACTGTGATAGCCCCATAGATCTGGAAATTCTTAAGGTCGTTGATATTGAAAATGCGGTTTTGGATAATGAAGTGACATTTACTATTACAGCTACAAACCTTGATGTCAGCCGAAAAGCACGTGCCATTGTAGTTGGTGATATGCTTGAAGTAGGCTTTGAGTATATTTCACATGAGGCTTCAATGGGCGATTATGATTTGGTCTCGGGCGAATGGAATATTTTGGAATTAAATGCAGGTGCGAATGCAACGCTCGCCATTACCGCCCTTATTGTCGAAGGCGGGCCTTATACGAATACTGCGACCTTATTCGAGTCCATTCCTATTGATGGTAATGAAGATAACAATGAGGCCACCGTAGAGGTGTTGGTCGATCTGCCCGAAGGCATAGATCTGGTCATTGAGAAAACGGCAAATACTCCTAGTCCTTTGGTGAATGAGGAGGTTATTTTTAGCATAAAAATCAGCAACGCATCAATTGATGAGCTTCCGGTGACAAATATCGAAGTAGAGGATCTTATTGCAGAAGATAGTGGCTTCGTTTATATTGATCACAATACCCTCATTGGTGAATATGATAGTGTTAGCGGTATATGGACGATTGAAAGTCTAGATAAAGGGCAAGAAGTTATTTTGGAAATACGGGTCAGTGTGCCCAGCGAAGGAAGGTTTACAAATACGGCGCAGATTCGAAGATCATCTCCCGCAGATGGTAACCCGTTAAATAACGAGTCAACGGCTGAGGTTTTAGTAAGTTTACCATCACCTGCAGATGTTGGGTTCTTGTTCAATCAGTTTTCGCCTAATGGAGATGGCACCAATGACGTATTGAAAATCAATCGCGTCAATCGGGAAACCAATAATGAGGAACCAATCATTTATAATGTTCAGATTTTCAATAGATATGGCAATTTGGTTTTTGAAGCGATCAATAAGACCGATAGTGAAGTTTGGGATGGCACATGGAAGGGCAAAGATGCACCGGGCGGCACCTATTTTTATACGATGAGTATTGACGTAGGGAATGGCCCTGAACCAAAAAAAGGCTGGATTCAGCTATTAAGATGATATTTCGAATGACTTACCCAAAATATACTTCAAAACATTCTAAAAACGGTATTGCCTTTCTGCTTCTTTTGGGTAGCATGTTCTTAGTGAATGCGCAAAAAGAACCGCAGTATACGCAGTACATGTATAACATAGGGAGTTTTAACCCCGCGTATGTAGGTACCACGGAAACTCCTGAAATTATAGCGCTGTATCGCGCACAATGGTTGAGTATTCCCGGAGCTCCCAGAACAATCCGTTTAGGAACGAACATCCCTTTCTCTAATGAAAAAATGGGTATGGGGTTCAATGTGGTGAGCGATCAATTGGGTCCTGCCACACAAACATATATCGACTTGGCCTACTCATACCAATTCAATGTTTCGGAAAACACGAAGTTATCATTTGGTATTGATGTCGGAGGTTCTTTTTTGAATGTCGATTTTGCTAAAGGCACTTTCGAAAATCCGGGAGAACCTATATTGAATGGCGAGAAGCTGAATAATTTTTATCCTACCATAGGAGCCGGGCTCTTTTTATATGGCGAAGAAACTTGGTATTTAGGAGCTTCGATACCTAACTTTCTGACTGATGGCACCTATAATGATGATGTGGCAAGCATAGTCGAAGATAAGATTCAGTTCAATTTTATCGGAGGTTATGTTTTTGAGCTATCGGAAAGTTTAAAATTCAAACCGGCATTTTTGTTAAATTATATTGATGGAGCTCCACTGAATTCCAATATCTCCGGTAACTTTTTAATTAATGATAGGTTAACACTGGGCGCTTCTTACAGGATAGAAAATGCAATTAGTGGTCTGGCCGGATTTCAGATAGGAAGTGGTACTTTTATCGGGTATTCCTACGACTACAATACCAATGCCCTTGGGCAATTCAGTAGTGGTTCTCATGAGGTCATCCTCAAATTCTATCTAGGAGGTAGAGAAGCAAGTAAGAGCTCGAAAAACAAGAAGTTAAAAGGTAAGCCGAAACAAATTGATACACCAAGGTTTTTCTAAAGCAAAAAAATGAAGACTAAGACATTCATGCTGTTTTTTTTGACATTCGTCATAGCGTCACAAGCACAGGAGATGACCTCCCGCGGTGATAAATATTTTTACGGTTATGCGTTCAAAGATGCTATAACGGAGTACCAAAAAGATATCGCGGACGGTAAACTCATATCCAATCACCAGTTTTTAAATCTTGCCGATTCTTACTTCAGAACGGGAGACTATAAAAGAGCATCGAAGATATACTTGGATATCAATAAGAAAGAGGATAGTATCATGAGCGCTAACCGTTTCAATATGATGTTGCAGAGTTTATCCAAGACTTCTGAACCGGAAAGGGTCAAAGCTTTCATGAATTCGAAAAGGGACGAGTTGACAGTTGAATTGTTAGAAAATGCCGAATTCAATTTCGAGCTTTTAGCAGCCAATGCAGACGATTCGACCAATTTGGAAATATTCAACTCGAACGGAAATAGTAATCAAGCTGATTTCTCGCCTTCCTTTTATAAGAACAAGCTTTTATTTAGTAGTTCGAGACCTCAAAAAGCGAAAAAAATTTATGAGCCCACCGGAGATTCTTATTTGGATATTTATGTAGCCCGAATTGCGGAGAGCGGAAGAATTATAAACCCTAATACCTTTGCTGATCTTCCTGATTCAAAATACCACAAGTCTACTCCCCAATATTCTGAAGACATGGGCCGGCTATTTTACATTTTGTCCAATGCGGAGGATGATCAGCTTATTTTCGATGATAACGGCAAAAATGCCCTTGCAATTGGTATGGTCTATGATGGCGGTTTTTTTCGGTTTCTGCTACGCGATTTGAGTACTTCATTCTATTACCCTTATTTTGATTATGATAGTGGTAAACTATATTTCACGGCTAATTTTGATGACGGTTATGGAGGAACTGATATCTATTATGTATATACCAATAATGGCCAGATTATGTCAGAACCCATTAATCTTGGCCCCCGAATAAATTCATCCGGCAATGAGATATCGCCTTTTATTCACGATGGTAGTCTTTACTTTTCTTCCGATATTTTTTATGGTCTTGGAGGCATGGATGTCTACAAATCGAACTTTCAAGCGGATGAAAGTTTTAGCATTCCTGTCAACATTGGTAGGGGCATTAATTCTGAAGATGATGATTTTGGTTTTATTATCAGAGCCGATGAGAAGAAAGGTTTTATAGGTTATTTTGCTTCTAATAGACCAGGAGGTCTGGGCAAAGATGATATCTACGGTTTTACTATGAATCAGAAGCCTGGCCTAAAGACTTTTGCAATCAAAGGAAAAGTAGTTAATCTATCTTCAAATCGGGGTATCGCTGATGCTCAGGTTCGATTGGTAGGAAAAGATGGTGAGGTTATCAAAGAGCTATTTACGGCTGCAGATGGTGATTTCAGGGTCGAAATACCTTGGCAGGATGAGATTACGATTCAAAGCACCAAGCAAGGCTATTCTTTTTTTACGGCAACCTATGTAGAACCTGCCCTTCAGGACGTACAGAAGAACGCATTCAATATGGGAATCTCAGCCTTTGAAGATTTGGTGGAAGAAGCCGAAGGCAAAACAGTTTTGGATATCGAAAAGTTCTTTTTTGCTAGAAATAGAAGCGATTTAACGCCGGCAATAACTGCGGAATTGGATAAAGTAATAAACGCTATCTCAAGATTTCCTCAACTTCAGTTACAGATTGAAACACATACTGATAGTAGAGGAAGTGGTAGTACGAACAAAAGGGTCTCAGAAAAACGCGCCGAAGTAATAAAAAACTATTTACTTCAAAATGGTGCGTCATCATCTAATATCATAGATGCAGTGGGCTATGGTGAGGATAAAATCATGAACAATTGTACGAATGGTGTTTATTGTCTTGATTTTTTACATGAGCAAAATATGAGAACACTTTTTGTAGTTGTCAATTACGATGAATTGAAATAATTCATTCGATTTCCTATGCTCTTTTTTATTAGATCTTTTAAAAAACTTCCAAATATAGGTAGTACAACGAAAAGAAACCCAGAAAGACTATTCCGGCATAAGTAAGCAGTTGTAACCACCTTTTAGGTCTATCGCTTACAGGTACATCTTCACTCATCACATTCTTGAGATTCATAAAACCAATAATAGGTGCTACCACAAATGAGACAAAAGTGGCCAAGGCAACCAATTTACCCATATTGGCAGCAAAGGCAGCGATAACAACATAGTTTACCAAAGCCAATATGATAACTCCAAGGGCAAAAAAACCTCTTTTACCCGACAATTTTATCTTAGGGGAGAGCAGGTCGATGATATCTAGGCTAACGCGGGTTACGGCGTCATGAGCCGTCATACACGTACTGAACATGGTGGCGAATGCCGAAACGGCAATAAAAAGATAGGCCCATGAACCAATATGGGTGGTAAATAAGTTGACCACTTGGTCGGCAAAAACAACCGAATTGCCGCTAAGTTCAGTGTTTGTGCCGTAAAGCGTAAACCAACCTATAATCAAGAAAAAAACGGCTAGAATAGCGGTCATGATATAGCCGATATTGAACTCTAGCAATGACTCCTTCAAAGATGGTTTATGTTCTTGTGTTTTCCATTTTTCGATACTCCAAAGACTCACCCAACTCGATGCCTCCACTGTAGTCGGCATCCATCCCATAAGACTTATCAAAAAGAGAATACTTGCATTTTCGAAGATTGGGGTGGATTTAAAATCAGCAACGGCATCTACCTGTCCTTTGTAAATAACTAAAGCCGTGGTAATCACCAAGGCAACAAAAAGGATTGTAACAACGAATTTTAAGGAAACTTCAAGAAATTTATAGCGACCTACAATCAAAAGGGTGCTGATAAAAATGAACAGGGCCAATGCGATATGCGATATTTCAACGCCCGAAACTTTGAAAAGATTGATAAATAATCCGGCGGTAACCGTATACAATGCTGCTAAAATCGTAAAGGTGGTAAAAAGGGTAATGAAAGTGTAAAACCATAGATACCCCTTTCCACGATTGAGATATCCCTCGATAAGGGTCTTGTTCGTGACATTTGTATAGCGCACGCCGAACTCAAAAAATGGATATTTAAAAATATTTGCCAGTATAATAGGAATCACCATTATCCAACCATATTGCGCACCTGCCTTGGTGGATAAAACAAGATGAGAGGTCCCGATGGCCATACTTGCAAATAATAGGCCAGGGCCTAGGTTCTTGATAAGGGTTTTGAAAGCTACCATAGGCCTAATTATTCATCTCCTAAAATAAGCATTTTGTTTAATGAAACCAGTGCTACTCAATTTTGATTTTGTCTCCAAAGAATTTAGGTTGTGTGTTAAAAATCAAATCAACGAAAACCTTTACACGGGCAAGATATTCACGTAGATGAACTTTTAACCCGCTATTGCCAGACACATCTTTTGCATTGAATCCAATAGCGGTGAGTCCCTTTTTTTCAGCTAGGTAAATCGCTCTTTCATTATGGAACTTTTGAGAAATAACAGTAACGCGTTCTAAGCCAAATATTTCTTTTGCTCTTACCATAGAATCAAGGGTGCGAAATCCAGCGTAGTCCAAGAAGATTTTTTCGGCCGGTATACCCGCTGCTGTAAGGTCTTTTTTGATGGTGTTTGGTTCGTTATAGTATTTTGTGCCGTTGTCCCCACTTACCAGTACAAACTCAATTTTTCCTGCTTTATACAGCGCTATTGTCGCCGAAATTCTATGACTGTAATAGGGATTTGGTTTGCCCCCTACCAAATTCTTTGCAGTCCCCAGAATGAGGCCTACTTTATTCTTTGCAACTTCTTCTACTCTTGAAAAAGTTTTTCCATTGGCGGCACTGCTTATGGTGAAATTACAAAGCAAAATGGCGAGTAATGGAATGACAATGCCCCACCCGAATATTTTAAAATACTTTTTCTTCATTTTGGTTTGCTGGTTCGATAAAGGTAGGAAAATGCGGTGGATCTAAAAGGGCTTGGAAAAGGGCGCTTCATATTATTTGTTTTATTGTAAAGTGATATTAATCGGTCAACTAGTTCTCACTTAAGTGATAGCTCACGGCAACAATAAGATTGTTAATTTTCGGCGGCCCTCTAGTTGGATATCCAGCGTAAATATTTGACTACTTTAGCTTTTAAGCCCAGAAATCTTTGAAGGTTAGATGGTCTTCCTTTTTATAAACAGCCACCCGAACATGAACGGCAATACCATTTTTAGTGCCATAATCTGTTGCTATTAAAACAAACTAGCTCGGTAGTATTTATAGTTCAAGATGAGGCAGTCGTTTAGTTATTGATGGAAATGGTAACAATTGCAAGCGATATGGCACTTAAAACTACAGGAATCCAATCTTTGATTTCGCTTGCTCCTGCTATTCTAGCCCTATTGGGTTGCACATAGATAATATCATTTGACTGCAGATAGTAGTAGGGTGAACTGAATATCTCACTGGTTGTTAAATCGATTTCAATAATACGTTTTATGCCGTTCTCCTCACGAATTAAAGTTACATTGTCTCTTCTTCCGTAAATCGTAATGTCACCGACTTGCCCCAATGCTTCCAATAAAGATATTTTTTCATTAGGAATAGTAAGCACCGCTGGATTTTTAACCTCCCCTAGAATCGATATTTTATAGTTCAAGTAACGGATATCGACTATAGGATCGATCAATAGTTTTTCATCGACCAACTTCGTCGTGATATCATTTCGTAAATCCTTTTTCGAACGACCAGCAGCCATAATATTGCCAAGAATCGGGAAATTGATATACCCATCTTTATCTACTAGATATCCCGATACATTACTTGAACCTCCAGCATTATTCATTATTTGTGCGGCCTCTTGGGTTTGTTGGTTGAAGAGTTTGGTAGCCTCGGCATTGATACTTGTAACATTTATACTCAATAAATCATTTTTCTGTAAAATAGGATCTAGCTGTTCAACATCCGTTGTAAAACTTTTACTTGAGATGTTTTTGAAATAGGTCGCGCTTTTGGCATTACTGCATGATGAAAAAATAATAGCGCTACATATGAATAAGCCGATGAGAAAACGTTTTGTATTCATAGTTAAATTTATAGTAGACTGGTCGTAAACGGGTCAATCTATTACAGAATAATCGAGAATAAACGACTATTTAAACCGTAATGGTACTGCCTTAAATTAAACTTAATTGACCAAAAAGAGTGTTTTTTCTAAAGTTAATAAGGGTAAATGTAGAACAAATCTCCTAAAATTTATGAAAAAGAGTTTATTCGACGCTTATACCCGTCAAGATACATGATGGCATGAGCTAGCTAACGGGTATTGACTAAGTTAAATATTAATTAATTGGCAAGCAAGACTTCAAGTATGCTTCGGGCTACACCAATAGTCGTTGTTTGTTTTGGAAAAATTGTAGTGGTTCCTGTTTCTAGTAGGAACGAATTATGTTGTTCGGTCAGATCAGCACCTAAAATGAGTTTAATGTTGGTGTTCCCCTGATAGTCAAACTCTTCCATAATCGCAGCTACATAATCATGATTGTTGTTCGTTGAAACACACAATATATGTACGTCACTTTCTATTGCCTGTTTAACAATGTCCTTTGCATTCTCAAAAGGAGGTGAGATATCGACATCGAAACCAAGATCGGCGTAAATGCTTGCCTTAATTTTTGTGTCCTTTTTTAAAGAAGCGGTTATTGGCTCGGCAATCATGATGCGAGGTCTACGGCCATTTCGCTGGGTAAATAGGTTTGATAACCTACGAACCTCCTTAATTTCGGAAATGTCTTTCGAGTTCTTCGTTTTCAAAACGTTACAATGGGTTTAAGTTCTAAGCTCTTCAATATATCAGCGTGTGAATAATTGAAGAGCGTAGACATGGCTAAATAGAATTTGATTCTCCCCCTGCTATTCTTCTGCCAGGCGTTGCTGTTCTATCACCTCTGCCAAGCGTTTTTCTATAATTGGTTCTAATAGGGTTTTGCGAATCTTGGTTTTTACAAAAGGAAAAAGTTCTAAATCATGCTTCATTCGTGTCTCACGATTTTCAAATTTATTTGTTCCAACTAGAATTAATTTTTGATGATCAAATAAATTTTGTTCTTTTTTGGCGCTCTCCTTTATTTTATTTTGAATGGTATGGTTTTTTAACTGATGTAAAAACCCACCCCCTTTTTCTATGGTTTTAAACAATTGCAGTGCTTTTTCTGCCAATTGGAATGTAATGTTTTCAATGTAGTAAGCACCATCTGCTGCATTGTTAATTTCTTTGAAGTGGCTTTCCTCCCTTAGTAACAGTAGCTGGTTCAATGCAATGCGGTTTCCGAATTCATTATCCTTGTGATAAAGGGCATCATAAGACAGGTTAAAGATGGTATCTGCACCACCCAACACCGCCGCCATGCATTCCATGGATGTTCTTATCATATTGGCGTTATACTCGTATAGCGTTTTATTTCGCCTAGAAGGGATCGCTATAATATGGCAATCCGCCGATATTCCATATTCCGTGGCCAATGTCTTCCATAGCATACGGAGCGCCTTAAGTTTTGAGATTTCAAAAAAGTAGTTGGAGCCTACCGACACTTTGAAGGTGAATTTTTTAAATTCGCCTTTTGATTTTTCATTGGCATGAAAATGATTTAAATATTCATGTGCATGGGCCATTGCATAAGCCAGCTGCTGTACCATATTAGCCCCTGCATTTTGATATAGCGATAGATCGATGCTAAAGAGGCGGTCGAAATTTAACCCAATAATATCATGTAAGATTCCATGGTCTTGGTCTCGGTTGAAAAACCAATTGCCGGTGCGTGTCAAATTACCTATTAAGTCAATATTCAAAAAGATTTTACGTGTAGAATTCTTGAAGAATTCCTTTATAAAATTAATATACTCAAAGGATAAAAAGTGCAATTCTAGATGAATGGGTATTCGTTCTAGGGGAATGTTTTTAAAAAGAACATCCAATTCTATAACTTC
Source organism: Maribacter sp. (assembly GCA_029287355.1). Classification (GTDB taxonomy): domain Bacteria; phylum Bacteroidota; class Bacteroidia; order Flavobacteriales; family Flavobacteriaceae; genus Maribacter_C. The sequence goes on from JARFRH010000306.1 coordinate 23,006, forward strand.
TGTTGGCATCACGAAGCATATACTTTCCACTCCCTTTTCAAGAAAATCAAGCGCTTTTTTATTTGCGCTTTTAGCATCCGATACGTAAATGGATTGACCAACTTTCCAATCATTTGCAGTGGAGGGAGTGCCAAGAAGCTGTTTCTCAAGGTCAGCGGCATCGTAAAATGGCTTTACTTTAATGCCCTCAAGTGATTCCCAAACCAGTGAATCATTGTAATCAGCTCCATTCAAATCAAACTGTATTTTCTGTTTCCACTCCTTAGTGGAATTCTTAGGAAAATCAGGGAATAAATTGGTTTTTGACATGTTAGCACTCTATTTTTCGTTTAGCAATTTAATTACTTAATACACCAACTCATAAAATAGTAGTACTAATTTACCGTTTTCCTGTCTGTAACGCATATCTGGATGGTGCTGTTTTTGAAATTCATGCGTTTATGACAAACATCATGTTTTAGGAGCTTTTTTAAGTCTAATTTTAGGGTTCTTTTTGGTTGTTAACTCGACTATTAACTCAGTCAGTCAAACATTTTGAAGAATTGCTATACATAATAAACTTGACCATGAAAATTTTTTACTCCTCGCTCGTGAAATGGGTTATGGTGACTTTTTTTTGCTTATACATTAGTACGGCCTTCCACCCCGTTCATGCACAGATTAACTTTACAAAAAGCGACCTTGATTTCAACGGTTTTGGTTCAGCACCTATAGTTACCTCATTAACCTATGGCCCTGATGGGCGCCTTTACGTAATGGAGTATCCTGGTAATGTTTATGCCTTAACGATACAGCGAAACGGTGTGGATGATTATATCGTCACTGCAAAAGAAACAATTACCAGCGTAAAGAGCATGCCAAATCATGATGATGATGGTACGCCTTGTAGCGGTTCTTTTGGAGATTGTAATAGTAGACAGGCAACTGGATTAGCAGTAGCTGGTACTGCAACTAATCCGATAATATACGTGACTTCCAGTGATTTTCGAATAGGATCGGGTGCGGGTGGAGGTTTGGGCGATGTTGACCTTGACACCAATTCTGGAGTAGTAACCCGACTCACATGGAACGGAAGTTCATGGGATGTTGTAGATATGGTCAGAGGCTTACCCAGATCTGAAGAAAATCATGCGACCAATGGCCTAGAGTTTACAACCATAAACGGCACCGATTATTTGATTGTGACTCAAGGAGGTCATGCCAATGGAGGAGCTCCATCCATTAATTTCTCACTTATTTGCGAATATGCATTGTCGGCTTCTATTCTAGCGGTTAACGTAACGGCACTGGAGAGCATGCCGATACTCGACGACAATGGTCGCGATTATATTTATGACTTGCCCACTCTTGATGACCCTAGTCGAGCCAATGTGAATGGTATCACAGACCCCGATAATCCTGCCTATGATGGTGTTGATATAAACGATCCCTTTGGAGGAAATGACGGACTGAACCAAGCGATTGTTGTTCCTGGTGGACCAGTACAAATATTTTCCCCTGGGTATCGAAATCCATATGATTTAGTGGTAACGGAAAGTGGTTCTGTTTATGTAACTGACAATGGTGCCAATGTAGATTGGGGCGGTCTGCCAGTAAATGAGGGAGGTGGAACAGTTACTAACGACTATGATCCTCTTGAAACCGGCGGAAGTTTCAGTACAGCTACTGCTGATGGTGAATTCGTAAATAACCTAGACCATTTACAACTCATAACCACGAACAAGAACACCTATACTTTTGGCAGTTTCTATGGAGGCCATCCGAACCCTACAAGGGCAAACCCAACAGGTGCCGGCTTATATACTGCTCCTGCTACAGTGGGTACGGCTGGCGCGGTTTTCCGTACCCAAAAATATGACCCTGACGGATCTACGTCTGGCTCTACTTCTAATGCAAATGTAGCCTTGCCCGCGAACTGGCCCCCGGTTCAAACAGCGAATAGTGTAGAGGGTGATTGGCGCGGCCCTGGTATTGCGAATCCCGATGGCCCAGATGATAATGCCATAACCACGTGGGCGACCAACACAAATGGGCTTGACGAATACACGGCTTCAACTTTCGGTGGAGCCATGAAAGGAAATCTTTTGGCAGGTACGAGTCAAGGCGAAATTCGTCGGGTAGAACTCAAACCAGATGGCACACTTGACAATTTAACTCCTACTTTTTTAGATGGAATAGGGGGTAATGCGCTCGGAATTACATGTAACGGCGATAGCGAAGTATTTCCAGGTACAATTTGGGCAGGTACCTTGAATGGTAAAATTGTGGTTTTCGAACCTCAGGAACCCGATGCGGTTAGCTTTCCTTTTAGAATAAATGGCGGAGGCCCTGAGGTCACGCATAGCGGTGACCCTTTTCTAGTGGACCAATACTTTGTTGACGGCGAAGCCTTCAGTAATGCTAGTGCGCTAGTACCAACTTTATTTCAAACCGAACACACCGGTTCCCAACCGGGTTTTGACTATCAGATTCCCGTTCCAAATGGAAACTACGATGTGATTTTACATTTTGCCGAAATTTATTGGGGAGCTACAGGTGGCAGTGCTGGTGGAGTTGGCTCCAGAATTTTCGATGTCAGTATTGAAGGTGCTTTGGTCTTAGACGATTATGATATTATTGCTGATGTGGGTTCTGAGACTCCGGTTTCAAAAACGTTTAATGTTAGTGTGGCCGATGGTAATCTTGATTTGAACTTTTCCTCCTTGGCGGCTACTGGTGGGGTGAACCAAGCTAAGGTTTCGGCTATCGAGGTGCTAGTAGGTAATATGGCACCTGTGGCGGTCATCAATGCGACACCACTTAATGGTGATACACCATTGGCGGTGACTTTTACGGGAGATAATTCTACTGATGATGATGCCGTGGTGAGCTATCTATGGGATTTTAAAGATGGTTCACCAACTTCCAACACGGCAAACCCGACACATACCTTTACTGTGGCTGGCACCTATGGGGTGGAATTAACAGTTGAAGATGCCCAAGGATTGACAGATACGGCTACCATTTCGATTACAGCCAATATTCCAGGAAATGATGCGCCGGTTGCTGTGGCGAGTGCGGACCCTGTCAGTGGAACTGTACCTCTACTCATCAATTTTACTGGGGCTAGTTCTACTGATGATGTTGCAGTGGTGAGCTATCTCTGGGATTTTAAGGATGGTTCTCCGACATCCAACACGGCGAATCCGGCACATACCTTTACTATGGCAGGCACTTATGGAGTAGAATTGACGGTAGAAGATGCTGAAGGATTGACCGATACAACAACGCTCACTATTGTTGTTAGCAGTGTTGGTAATGAAGCCCCGATTGCGGTAATCAATGCCACCCCTGAAAGCGGTAGCGCTCCACTTGAGGTCAGCTTTAATGCTTCTAGCTCGACCGATGATAATGCAGTGGTCGGTTATCTGTGGAATTTTGATGATGGTTCAGCCCCCTCTACCGAGATCTCACCAAACCATATCTTCAGTGAGAAGGGGACATTTCAGGTATCATTAACAGTAGAAGACATAGAAGGTTTAAGTAATACGCAAACCATAACTATCGTGGTCGGTGATACGGGTAAAGGTGATGTTGTTGGAATGCTATTGGTAAACCCTGCTAAAGAAATTGCCCAAGTACGAATTATAGACAATGGACCTGGACTAAGTAGAGTGGTGAAAATTTATGTGCACGATACCACGGGAAGGTTATTAGCCGTATATGATGCCAAAGATGTAGTCGCAAACGGATTGTACGAAATTCCGATTGCGCTGTTAAGCACCAATGAAATCTACTATTTAGGTTTTGAAATGGACCAAGGAAATCGCATTGTTTTGAATTTAGTTGTAAACCATTAATCGATAAATCAGCACAGGACACCTATAAAAACAATACTGTAATACACTAGTTAAAGTACCTTTGATTAAAAAGCTTTAAAAGTTTTATGATGGAAAAGAAACACCTTGCAAAAGCAACCTTGGTTTTTATGTTTGCCTTCCTATTTGTTGGACTTCATTCTTGTACCACCGATCGTTCGGAAGATTTTGAGGAGTATGACATTGATACCGACGGTGATGGAATTTTCGATAGCCAAGAGGTATTGGATGGCACCGATAAGAACGACCCTTGTGACCCTATACATGATTTGAGCTATACTTCATATGACCCATTGAATCTATTATGGTTGGGTGGAGACTGTGATAGTGATGGGGTGAATAATGGAGATGAACTTGCTCTTGATACCAATCCATACGGGGATCCAATAGAAAGAGACTTGGCCGTGCCAGAGTTCTTGCCGAACCTTTCCGAACTAAAGTTGTTCAAAGGTAATATTGCCGACTTTCAGTATAGTGATAATGTCTATGAGTATAGCATGAGTACGCCCCTTTTTACTGATTATGCACATAAATTACGCGTCGTGGCCATCCCTGATGGGGAACAACTAACGTATACGGGGGGAGGCCTACTGAGCTTTCCCGATAATACCATCATGGCCAAAACATTTTTCTACCTCAATGATGAAAGAGATCCTTCGCTTGGGAAGAGAATCATCGAAACCCGCGTGTTGATTAAAAAGAACGGTGTATGGTTGGTGCGAAATTATTTTTGGAATGAAGATCAAACCGATGCGGAACTGGATGATAATGTGCACGGACTGCAGGTTGATTGGATAGATGAATCGGGTACGGCCAAATCGGTCGACTATGTGGTTCCCCCGAATAATATGTGTGTTCAATGCCATAATAAAAATGGGGAAATAGCACCTATAGGTCCAAAGGCACGGGCTTTGAATTTTGAGCACAAGGGCCAGAATATCCTACAATTTTTAAAGGAGAATGAATTATTGGCAGGGGCCCCGGATATTTCTCAGATTCCTGTCCTTCCTGATTGGTCTGATGAAACTTTAGCACTCGAAGAGCGTGCGAGGGCTTATCTCGATGTGAATTGTGCCCATTGCCATCAAACAGGGGGGTCATACAACGAGAGCTTTGGTGATAATTTTCAATTCACTTATGAAACGCCATTTGAGGATAGCAATATATATGTTGAACGTACTCAGATTAAAGACCGGATGAATACTAAAATTACCGGTTATTTTATGCCTTTGATCGGTACAAGTCTTAAGCATGACGAGGGTATTGCATTGATCAATGCATATGTGGATTCATTGGAAGAATAGAATAGGACATTGTATAACTAAATAGACCAAGGGCAACTTATATAAGTTGCCCTTGGTCTATTTGAATTATTGGATTGAGGATTAAAGCCTCTGGTTTGCGGTGCCCTTAAAAACTTTTTTATATAGTTCAAAACCATCCACATATCTTCTTCTTCCATTATAATTTTTTCGAAACCGGGCATTTCATTTCTTCCTGTATATACTTTGTAGTAGATACTTCCATCAGTTTGATTCTTGAATTCATCTATAGTAAGGTCGGCCACCTTTGTTTGAAGTAAGTTTGCCTGATTTCCATCGCCTTTGCCTTTAGTGGCATGACAAAATTTGCAATGTTTCGAATAGATTGTGCGCCCGATTCTGTCTTCGTCCTCTATGCCGGCATAAGGGTTTTTCATGTTTTGATATTCCTCAGGAAAATCCCAAGCGATTAGGTATAGGTATTGTTATCGAACGTTTTTCTTTTTAAGTCCCGCCGCAGTTTGTAGAGAAGCGAAAAAATTTCGAGGCACTTACGTCCCTATGCGGACAACACCCATAATCCGGTTTTCCTTCCGAGTAAAGTCCATTTGCGTTCAGATTAGGTTTGAGTGGAAAGTCCGTTTACGCAATTTTTGAATCCGTTAATTTAAATGTTCGCTAACGGTCTCGTGTATAATGCATGCCAGCATGCATTATACACGTTCTGGTTGTTGCACAACACGTTGTGCTTTCGTTATTTTTTCAAATCCGATTCTAACTGTTCAATCATTATGTTGGTTTTATAAAGACGTATATCGTTAAAAAATTCCGTTTTTAAATTTAACTCGTAATAGGTGTTTAATAAAGTGATAAATTTTATTTGTACACTATTCCAATCAACATTATTCCATACTTGATTGTATAGATTCTGGTTGACAATATTCATTTCTTTAGACTGCATTGCTGGAATGTTATTTATGTATTCAAAATATATTTCATTTTTGCTTGAGATTATTTCTTGAATCATAAATGAATATTTTCTAGTGTAACCATAAAAACTCACTATTTCCTCTTGTAGTTCGTTATCAAGTAAAGTTATTTGACCTGAACTTTGAAGTGATTGAAAAGTATTATCACTTATTAGTGGATATTCAGTAGTAGCTAGCATTATCCAATGTTCTTTTTTGAAAAAAGTCAGGCTTTGTTTGATGATATTGTTTAAAGTGTCTTTGTCAGAGCTAGACCGATTAAGAATAGTCCTTAAACTATCAATAGTCTTATTTTCTTCTTTTGCGTGCGATATATGAAATTCGAAATGGTCAACATCCAATAGTAAATCGTTCATCAGTTCGGTTTTGTAAACTGAAACTAATTCCTGATTTTTTCGATTCTCATTCCGATTATTGATTGAAAGTGCAATTAAAATTCCGATTACTACAAGGACAATTTCGCCAATCGCATAAATCAGATATTTGCTGAACTTGTTTTCAGTCAGCATTTTTTGTCTAATTTTTCTAAAGAATTTTATCATTGGTTAGCGGTTGTTTATAATGAAGCACAACGGTCTTGTGTATGGTTAGTTGTGTGTTTCAGCAACCGATTTAGCAAAAGTGGACTAGCCAGTGGAATTTCCGAAGGAAATTTCGAGTAGACCTGGGCCAAGCAATTAATTATACAAGTCTTAAGTTTGATTCTCTTTAAATTGATTTGTTATTGTCAGTTAGCCAGGTAAAGCAGACTTCCGAGCCTTTAATTTGTGAAGTTGCTAAATTCAACGTATGCACAGGGGCATGCCTACCTAATATTTTAGCTTTATGAAACTCAATTTTAATTTCTTCGTCAAATTGTGATATGTTGATCAATGGACTTTGTTTAGGTCCGTGATCGTCATCCTGGGTAGAAAGCAGGGATATCATTCCACGCTTGTCAAATACCTTTAGTCCTTTCCACCAATTTATATCGTGAGCTGTGGATAGAGAAAAACGAATTAAATTTCTATCATTATCTTTTAGTGGCTTTGTCTGCATTAATACATTGTCTTCATCTTTGCCAATCAATAATTGCTTCCCTTCAACTGGATTATTTTTTTTGTTCTCATCAAAATAATCCTTAATGTACTCGATTAACCTTTCGATTTGACCTTCGAAGGTAGAGTCTGATCTTAACACTATTGCGTTTCTATCAGCCAAGTCCTCTAGTTCTTCGGGCAACTGTTCCTTGGGGGGCGGATTGGAGGACTCACCAACCATGACCGGTATGACAGGGATATTTTGGCGAGCTAATGCAGCAGATACTTCAATACGAACCCAATCTTCAGGATTGTCTATTCTACGATTTCCTTCAGCGTCTTTGACATTGAGCCAATTATCACCAATGACTACAAGAAAGATATCGGTCTTATCCAACTGGTTACTGATAAAGGTAGGAAAGTCAATCCCTAGAGGTATAGTGTCAATATCATAGAATACGCTTTCGGCACCAAAATTAGATTGCAATCTATCGGCAATGCGGCCTGTTTCTGAGGAAGAATCTAATCTTCGATATGTAATGAATATACTTTCCATAATTAAATAAAATGTTTTGATCAGATGCACTTTACTATTTAAGAGTTATGTTAAATAATGAAGCACAACGGTTCGGCTATGATTAGTTGCGGCGTTAGAAATCCATAGGATTTCCCACCGTACCTTAAACATAGTAATAATGCGTGGATTTTCCTCAGGAAAATCCCAAGCGATTAAGTATTGGTATTGTTAGCGAATCGTTTTTCTTTTTTTGTCCTGCGGTAGTTTGCAAAAAACAGAAAAAAATCGAGGTACTT
>JARFRH010000295.1 GCA_029287355.1 Maribacter sp.
TGTGTATAAGAGACAGGTGTTACACAGCTTGTTGTGGTGCCAATATCAAATCCTCTTTCCTTGAGGCCGTTTTGAAGTGCATCAACATTTTCCCATAGTTTTTCTTTAAGTTCAGGCATTGTTCGCAGCATATCCAAACGCTTTAAAGCTCCTTTGACATAAACCATTGGCAACGACTTAGCGAACATCTGAGAACGCAAGTTGTATTTTAAATAATCGATGATCTCTTTGTCAGCGGCCAAGAAGGCTCCAATGCTTGCCATAGACTTGGCAAAAGTGGCAAAATACACATCAATATCATCTTGAATACCTTGCTCCTCACCCGCTCCTGCTCCGGTTTTACCCAATGTTCCGAATCCATGTGCATCATCGACCAAAAAACGAAACTTGTACTTTTCCTTGAGTGCTACAATTTCCTTTAGTTTTCCTTGTTGTCCGCGCATCCCAAAAACACCTTCGGAAATTACCAAAATACCACCTCCGGTCTGTTCCGCCATTTTCGTGGCACGTTCAAGGTTAACTTCTAGACTTTCAATATCATTATGCTTAAAAGTAAATCGTTTTCCCATGTGTAAGCGCACACCATCGATAATACAAGCATGGCAATCCACGTCATAGACGATAATATCATCCTTGGCAACTAAGGCATCAATACAAGACATGATACCCTGATAACCGAAATTCAACAAATACGCAGCCTCCTTTTGAACAAATGCAGCGCACTCTTGTTCCAATTGCTCATGAAAATCGGTGTGGCCGCTCATCATTCGGGCCCCCATCGGATATGCAGCACCATATTCGGCTGCGGTTTCACCATCGATTTTCTTAATTTCCGGTAAATTGGCTAATCCTAAATAATCATTGATACTCCAAGTAATAACTTCTTTTCCTTGGAACTCCATTCTATTGGATATTGGCCCTTCCAATTTTGGGAAAACAAAATAGCCTTCTGCTTGTGAAGCCCATTTTCCCAATGGTCCTTTGTTCTCGGTTATTCTATCAAAAATATCTCTCATCTGGCCTGTTGTTTATTTTTATTAAAAAATGAAAAAGCATTCTTTAATCTTGCAAAAATATAGATTTTCAGCTAGAAAAAAAGGCAATAACTTTAGAAGTCATCGCCTTTTTTCAAACAGTTGTGCTATAAAGTTATCGTATGACCTGTATTTGTTGGGTCTCTTCCTTGGTATTCGTGTTCAAAAATCCTTGATCTTCCATCCATTGATCACTATAGATTTTACTCATATAACGCGAACCATGATCCGGAAATATCATCACTACATTGCTCTTTTTATCAAACTCACCTAGGCCATTCATTTGCCTTGTAGCTTGCAACACCGCCCCACATGTATAACCAGCAAAAATACCTTCGGTCTTTGATATTTCCCTAGCAGTATGTGCACTAGCCTCATCGGTCACCTTTATGAACTCGTCGATACAGCCAAAATCGGTGGCACCAGGGATTAAGTTTTTACCCAATCCTTCTATGCGATATGGGTATATTTCATTAGTATCCAATTCACCGGTCTCGTGATATTTCTTGAGTACCGATCCAAAAGCATCCACACCAATTACCCGGATATTAGGGTTCTGCTCCTTCAAATAGCGCGCGGTACCTGAAATAGTCCCACCTGTTCCACTGCATGCGATTAAATGGGTGATATTACCGTTGGTCTGCTGCCATATTTCCGGTCCTGTAGTTTTATAATGCGCATCAATATTCAATTCGTTGAAATATTGATTGATATATATAGAACCTTTAGTTTCCCTATGCAGCCTTTTGGCAACTTCGTAATAGGATCTCGGATCATCTGCACTAACATGGGCAGGGCAAACATATACTTTAGCGCCCATTGAGCGAAGCATATCGATTTTATCTCGAGAAGACTTCGAGCTAACAGCCAAAATACAATCATACCCTTTGATAATACTTACCATGGCAATACTAAACCCAGTATTTCCTGAAGTGGTTTCTATAATGGTACTACCTGGCTTTAAAATTCCTTTTCGCTCCGCTTCATTAATAATATGAACGGCAATTCGGTCTTTCGCCGAATGTCCGGGATTGAAAGCTTCAACTTTGGCATAAAAATCACCAATTAAGTCTCCAGCTATTTTATTAAGCTTAATCAGGGGAGTGTTGCCTATGAGTTCTGAAATATTATTATAGGCGTTAATTTGGTTTTCCATAGAGGATGTAAAGGTTATTGAAAGCTATGTTATTTAGGGAACATAAAATTCAATGGCAAAATTACTATTTTTTTTTAACTACTCCGTTATACCCTCTAAATCCAACAAAAATGCGTATTCTTTGGCTACTTCTTTCAATGACTCAAATCGGCCAGAGGCTCCTCCATGACCAGCATCCATATTGATATTGAATATCAATAAATTGTCATCGGTTTTCAATTCCCGCAATTTTGCGACCCATTTCGCCGGTTCAAAATATTGTACTTGAGAATCATGCAGCCCAGTAATGACGAACATATGGGGATAGGCTTTTGAGACCACATTGTCATAAGGGGAATATGATTTCATATAGTCGTAATACTCCTTTTCATTAGGGTTGCCCCATTCATCGAATTCACCGGTCGTCAATGGAATAGACTCATCAAGCATTGTGGTTATGACGTCAACAAAAGGTACACTGGCAACAATACCATTATAGGTTTCAGGCGACATATTCACAATGGCACCCATCAATAAACCACCTGCCGAACCGCCCATGGCGTACAAGTGCTTGGCACTGGTATACCCATTTTCGATTAGAAATTTAGAACAGTCTATAAAATCAGTAAACGTATTTTTCTTTTTTAGGAGTTTACCATCTTCGTACCAAGGCCTACCCAGATACTGCCCACCACGGATATGGGAAAGTGCGTAGACAAACCCCCTATCCAGTAAACTTAATCGCACCGTTGAAAAATAAGGGTCTATCGTATACCCGTAAGACCCATAAGAATATTGTAAAATCGGCGTATTGGAACCCATTTTAGTATCCTTATGATACACCAGAGACATGGGTACTTTTACCCCATCACGAGCGGTAGCCCATACTCTCTTTTCGACATAATTATTCTTGTCAAACTTGCCCCCGAGTACTTCTTGTTCCTTTTTTACTTCTTTTTCTTTCGTTCTCATGTTAAAATCGATGACCGAACCAGGCGTTGTCATCGAGTTATAGGAATAGCGCAGTACCTCACTATCAAAATCGGGATTGGCGCCGACATTCGCGGTGTATGTTTCACTTTCGAATGGCAGATAATAAGTATCCGACTCATCCCACTTCATGATTTTTAGCTCGTTAAGTCCGTTTTTTCGTTCCGATAACACATAGTATTCTTTGAAAATATCAATGCCTTCCAACAACACTTCTTCGCGATGTGGGATGAATTCCGCCCAATTATCGGATGAAGTATCTCCCTCAAGAACTTTCATCAACTTAAAGTTGGTGGCGCCATCTTTGTTCGTCAAAACGTAAAAATTATTCTCGTAATGTGCTATTGCGTAATCAAGGCCCCGCGTACGCGGATGAAAAACCTTGAATTCACCATTGGGATCGTCGGCTCTTAAGGTCTGGAACTCCATGGTCAGGGTACTGTAAGATACAATGATGATGTATTTCTTCGATTTTGATTTATAAACAGAAGCCCCAAAAGATTCATCCGTTTCATTGAAAATTAGGGTATCGCCACTTTGATTCCCCAAAGTATGTCTGAATATTTTATCGGAACGCAGGGTTAGGTCGTCTTGCTTGCTGTAGAAAAGTGTTTTGTTGTCATCGGCCCACACAGCATTACCTGTGGTATTCTCAACTTTATCGGCCAATACCTGCTCCGTCTCAAGATTTTTTATCTGCAAGGTATATTTTCTTCTTGATACGGTATCTACAGAGAATGCTGCCAGTTTGTTATCCGGACTAATCGAAAAACTAGACATATTGAAAAACTCATGCCCTTTGGCAAGTTCGTTGCAATCAAAAAGTATTTCCTCTTCCGCATCCAAAGATTCCCTCTTTCTGGAATAAATAGGATATTCCTTTCCTGTCTCGTATTTGGTGATATACCAATATCCATTCTGCTTGTATGGAACAGATGAATCATCCTCCTTTATTCGAGCCTTCATTTCCTCGAAAAGTGCAGCTTGAAACTCTTTGGTGTGCCCGGTCATCTCTTCATAGTAAGCGTTTTCAGCTTCTAAATGGGAAATAACGGCTGGATCCTCCCTATCGTTCATCCAATAATAATCATCTACGCGAACATCATCATGCTTGATAAGCTCTTTAGGTACCTTTTTGGCGATGGGGGCTTTAGCTTTGTTCATATCTGTTTTCTTGGTTTGGCAAGAAGCGGCAAAAATAAGACATCCTAAAAGAACAATTTTATATTTTCTATCGGAAACATTTAAAAGGAATTATGGCCGCAATTTAGTACTTTTGCTAAGTACAATCCTTAAACCATATTGTATGTTCGGAGATATGATGGGCATGATGGGGAAACTCAAAGAGACCCAACAAAAAGTAGAGGCAACCAAAAAACGATTAGATACGGTAACCCTTGAGGAAACCGTTGCAGACGGATTAGTAAAAGTAACCATTACGGCAAATAGGGAAGTCAAAGATATTGCCATAGATGAGCGTCTATTGAACGAAAAGGACCAACTCGAAGATTATATAATACTGGCCATGAATAAGGCCATTCAAAAGGCCACTCAAATCAATGAGAGCGAGTTGGCCGCTGTTGCTAAGGAAGGAATGCCCAATATTCCAGGTATGGATGGGCTTTTTAAGAAGTAATCAATTGCCATCCGCCTCGAAATAAACCAAGGGTTTTAGCGTTCCCATTAGCACTAATTTTTTAGCACTTTTTCAAATATGGCAAGTTTATTGCCCCAAACCAAGAATTTCAGAAATGAATAAACTGATTTTACTTTTGATGCTACCGGTTTTTATAATCGCCCAGGCCGAGAAATCAGTGGTAATGGAAAGTGCATGGTTGACTGACTATGACACTGCTCTGGCAAAAGCCGAAAAAGAAGATAAGAACATTCTTGTTTATTTTACGGGAAGTGACTGGTGCCCTCCTTGTAAAATGTTGAAAAAAGACTTATTTGAAACGACGGCCTTTCAAGATATCTCGAACGACTTCATCATGTTATATATCGATATGCCAATGAACAGGGACTTAATTTCCGACGAACAATTACGGCACAATAAAGACGTTTCATCAAAACACAATAGAAAAGGTGCGGTACCCTTACTGACGATACTGAATGCAAAAGGAAAGGAATTAGATGCTTATTCGGGCTATAGTATGAATGGGGAAATTAGGTATCACTTAGATCTTCTTAAAAAATACCAATGATTCGATTCGCTAGAATTTAAAAAGGGCTTTCCGCAAAGGAAGGCCCTTTTCCGGTTAGTTTAATATTCGATTAGTTATTGTATTTTGTACCTCCTAAAAAAGGAGCGGTAATGATAGAAATAAGCAAGAGTGAAAAAGATGATTATACGTTCACGCTGAAAGCCGAAAGCGGAAATGTGCTTTTAAACAGCGTGATTTTCCGCAACGAAAAAGAAGTCAGACAGCTAATTCAAAACCTTTCCGATATACAAAAAAGCCGCAGTGTTTTTGAACGAAAAACCAATCATAATGGAGAATTTCTATTCAATTTGAAAAATTTAAATGGCGAACTCATAGGAACCAGTCAATCCTACAGTTCTGAGGCCGGAATGGAAAACGGAATTAAGAATCTCAAAAAAAGAATCATAGATCTTTCAAACTTGAATCAATTATAATTTTTGGAGAATCTCTAGAAATTTTACATGCATCCCATCCGTATAATCCAAATGGGTTACAATCCTTAGCTTACCCTGCCCCATTCCAATAATGTGAATATTCTTCGCTTTTAACTTTGACAAGAATTCTTCTGCAGTAAACCTATTTTCATTTATTTCGAAAATGATAATATTGGTTTCTATGGGTTCTACTTTTTTTATATAGTCCAAACCTTGCAATACCTCCCCTATCTCAGCAGCCTTTCTATGGTCATCGGCCAATCTATCTAGATGATAATCCAAGGCATAAATGGCAGCAGCGGCTAAATAACCAGCTTGACGCATTCCACCTCCGAAGATTTTTCGAATACGCAGTGCCTTATCTATGGCCGCTTTAGAACCCACTAACACGGAGCCCACAGGGCATCCCAGTCCCTTACTAAGGCAAACACTAATAGTATCGAACAGTTCGCCATACTGTTTAGGCGATTCTTTTTTTACTACTAAGGCATTCCACAAACGTGCACCATCCAAGTGATACGAAAGACGATGTTCTTCACAAATAGATTTTATACGTTGTAACTCCTGAAACTCCCAGCAAGCCCCGCCTCCTTTATTTGTGGTATTTTCTATGCAGACCAATGAGGTCAGCGGACTATGGTAAAAATCCGGTGGATTGATTGCCGATTCAACTTGCTCGGCCGTCATCATACCGCGATGACCATCGACCAATTTACAAGACACACCACTATTAAAGCTCACTCCACCACCTTCGTAGTTGTAAACATGGGCATATTTATCACAAATCAGCTGGTCTCCCGGGTCTGTATGGATTTTTATCCCGGTTTGGTTGGCCATGGTCCCACTGGGGAAAAACAGGGCAGATTCTTTGCCAAAGAGACGGGCCACCTCGGCCTCGAGCTCATTTACCGTCGGATCCTCTTTAAATACATCGTCCCCAACCGGAGCTTGCATCATCGCCTGAATCATTTCCGGGGAAGGCCGGGTAACTGTATCACCTGTCTCTTATACAC
>JARFRH010000012.1 GCA_029287355.1 Maribacter sp.
GAATGATCCTCTCTAGGGGCACATGACTCTTCTGCGAAATTATTGAAAAGATTTTACAACCTTAACAAGGTCATTTTTCTGCAAAACCCCAGACTGCCGCCAAACTTGTTTCCTCTTTTTGAAAAGTAAGATGGTAGGTATGCCACGTACCTTAAATTTAGCTGCTATACGTTGATTTTTGTCCACATCGATCTTCACGATTTTGACAGTTTCGCCCAATTCATCCTTTACCTGCTTTAAAATTGGATCTAACATCTTGCACGGACCACACCAATCTGCGTGAAAATCCACTAAAACCGGAATTTCCGAATCGATGATCTTATTGAAACTACGCTTCATTTCTTTTGAATTTATAGTTTCTGAAAATTATCAAATATCAGCTACCATCGAACTGACCATTGTCATGGTTTTTAGCATTCTTCTCTATTAGTTTTACACTATAATCAAATAATTCATAGGCTATGACACGAATTCTTTTGCCCACTGATTTCTCTGACAATTCTTTCGAAGCCATTCGATATGCCTTGATGGTCTATAAAGATATTGAGTGCACTTTTTATTTGCTGAATACTTACACCCCACCGGTTTACCATAGCGAGTACCTTATTGGTAGTCCGGGGCAGATTGGGCTAGGCGATATAATGCAAGAAAGTAGTATGACCCAATTGGAAAAATTGAAAAGTCGATTGGAAGGTCAATATGAAAATCCAAAGCACAAGTTCATCGTACATAGCGCTTTCAATACACTTTTGGGGGAGATATCCGAAATGGTGGAAGCCGAAAATATAGACCTAATCGTAATGGGTACCCAAGGTGCAACAGGTGCCAAGGAAATTTTATTTGGTACGCATGCGGTTCATGTTATCAAAAAAGCAAAGTGTCCCATAATCGCCATACCTCCCAAATATAAATTCGAGGCACCTAAGGAAATCTTGTTCCCCACTGACTATGAAATCGAATACAAGCAGGAAAAATTCGAGACGCTGATGGCCATTGCCGAACAGCACAAATCTCGAATAAATGTGATGCACGTTCGTGCGGGTTATGACCTGAATGAAATTCAGGAACAACACAAGACCCAACTAAAAAAATTATTGGGCAATAAGGCACTTTTCCACGAAGAACCCGACAATGGTATTATAGATGCCATAAATGATTTTCAGATCAAGAAAAAAATAAACCTTTTGGTCATGGTGCAGAACAAACACACCTTTATGGAAAGGCTTTTTATCGAACCCATTATCAAAAAAATCGGTTTTCATATAACCGTTCCCTTCATGGTGCTACCTCATCTATAGAATGAAAACGATGAGAAACATATTGGTCGCTACCGACTTTTCAAACGATGCGTATTGTGCACTTTTCTATGCTACCCAATTGTTCACATC
The DNA here is from genome assembly GCA_029287355.1 of Maribacter sp. GTDB lineage: Bacteria > Bacteroidota > Bacteroidia > Flavobacteriales > Flavobacteriaceae > Maribacter_C. The sequence continues at coordinate 1,389 of JARFRH010000012.1, forward strand.
TAGAGAATGTACCTTCTACATACTAAATGTATTTGACGAACTCACACCTCTAGAGGGAAAAAAATCGAAGCTCCTTGGCCACAAGAAACTCCTTGCGCAATTGCAGATTGCATCCAATGAAAAACTGACGCGTACCTTTCATAAAATCGTATTGGACAACGAAAATGACAAGCATCAATTTCAGACGTTTTCCAAGAAAGGAAATCTGGTCAACATTTTGAAAAAGGCTATTGATGATTACAATATAAACCTCGTGGTAATGGGAAGCAAGGGAAATACAGGGGCCAAAGAGATTTTTCTGGGCAGCAATACCATACAAGCGGCCAATGTGATAGAAAAATGCCCCATTTTGGCCGTTCCCAAACAAATCGATTACAAAGCGCTCAAAGAAATTGCCTTCATAACGGATTTTAAAAAAGGCTGTGCAAAGGAGGCACTAGAGCCCCTACTCTTTTTGACCTCTCTTTCAGGAGCTTCTGTTCGGGTCATGCATATTACTGAGGAAGAGATTTTGAATAAAGAACAAGAATCACGCAGAAAACTATTGCAATTATGTCTGAAAGATGTTGACCACAGTTTTCATTGGGTACAGGAGTATGCTGATAAGGCTATCGTCATTGATTCGTTCTTAAAGAAATACAACATCGATATGTTCGCCATGATCCATCATAAACGGAGCTTCTTTGAACGCTTGGTGCGCGAACCTGTGGTCAAGGATATAACGATGTATACAGATATCCCTTTACTCATTCTTCCACATCGGAACTGACAATTGTCATAGGTAAAGAACTACTGGCAAAATATATTTACAGAAGTAACCTAAGAAAGAATAATATGGACAAGAGAATACTAGTACCTACGGATTTTTCGAAAAACGCACTTAATGCAGTACGATACGCACTTGATCTGTACACAAAATTGAATTGTGAATTCTATTTTCTCAACGTTTTCAGATTAGACAGCTACACTACCGATAGCCTGCTGATTCCCGAGGCCGGAAGTGGGGAATATGAAGCCGCAAGGTCAAAATCGGAAGAAGGTTTCGCAAAGCTACTGGATATGCTTGAACTACATCAAGACAACCCAAAACATTCCTATCACACGATATCCTCCTTCAATTTTTTGTCGGAGGCCCTAAAAAAGACCATTAAAGATAAGGACATCGATTTAGTGGTCATGGGCACGAAAGGTGCTTCAGGTAGTAGGGGAGTTATTTTTGGCAGCAATACTATAAAAACTATGGAAAAAATCAGGGAATGCCCTGTATTGGCCGTGCCTGAAAATCTCCGGTTTTCAGCTCCAAAAGAACTGGTTTTTCCAACAGATTATAAGTCCACCTTCAAGCGTAGGGAATTGAAATACCTCATCGAAATTGCCAAGATGCACGGAACCTCGATTCGCATACTCCATTTCAGCAAAAAACAGGAACTAACACCATTACAAGAAAACAACAAGCAATTATTGGATGATATATTGGAGTCTGTAGACCATGGTTTCCATACCCTTTCTGAAAAGGACGTCGCTAAGGGCCTAACCTCTTTTGTAGAAAGTAGGGACAGTGACATGATCGCTTTTATCAACCGGAAACACTTTTTCTTTGGAAGTGTATTTTCTAAACCACTGGTCAAGGTAATAGGGTATGATGCTACTGTTCCGATTTTGGCCTTACATTAAAAACGAACATTATGAAAAGAATAGGAATTTGGATGGATAAAGAAAAGGCCCACATCATGAGGCTTATTGGAGAGAAGGAAGAATTTGAGACCATATTCTCCGAGTTGGAATTTTTTAACCCCAAAGGAGGGTCGAGAACCCGTACAACCAAATGGGGACCTCAAGACGTGGTTCAAGACAGCAAATATTTGGAACGAGAGAAGCACCAATTGAAAGCTTATTTCAATAATCTTGTAGAGGCCATAAGCGATGCTGAGGCGATAGCCATCTTTGGCCCGGCGGAAACCAATGAAAAGTTTAGAAAAGAATTAGCGAACAATCATAAAGCTTTAGCTTCAAAGCTAAAGACCGTGACCAAAATCGATAGTATGACCGAAAACCAGATAAAGGCTTTGGTGCGGGATTATTTTGGACATAAAAATTAGTTGGGTTGGCTAATGTCTGAGTCAAAGACCGCTGAGACAAAAGTTTTAGCGGTCTTTAAATATAAAATAAATGGAAATGGAAATTATCAAATCCTCTGGTGCACGAGTTGAGTTTTCTTTAGATAAACTCAGAAATTCACTAAAGCATAGTGGAGCGAATCACAACCTAATAGAGGATATCGTGGATAAGGTACGTGATGAGCTTTATGAGGGTATCTCTACCAAGGAAATATACAACAGGGCCTACGCATTGCTTAAAAAGAACAAGTCTGTTTTTGCATCAAAATATAAATAAAAAAAGGCCATTTACGAATTGGGTCCAACCGGATTCCCTTTTGAACGTTTTGTAGGAGCCCTTTTGGAATATGCTGGGTATTCCACAAAAGTCGATGTGATTATGGATGGCATCTGTGTTTCACATGAAATCGATGTGGTGGCGGAGAAAAATGGAGTTAGGACCATTATCGAATGTAAGTTTCATGGCGAGGAAGGACGTAATTGCAATGTGAAAGTGCCACTCTACATTCAGTCACGCTACAACGATGTCAAAGCGCATTGGACAACCAAGAAAAAGGAAACAAAAACTTTAAATGCTGGATGGGTAGTAACTAACACTCGTTTTACGACATCTGCCGTTAAGTATGGCAAATGTGCCGGTTTGTATCTATTAAGTTGGGATTATCCTAAAAATGATGGCCTCAAAGATCGTATAGACAGGCTCGGCCTTTATCCCATTACCGTATCGACCTTACTCAGTAATCGTGAAAAACACTTTTTATTAGGTCGCGATGTGGTGCTTTGCCGTCAACTTTTGAAAGACAAATTTTACTTAGATCATTTGGGGGTTTCCAAGACACGCAAAGCAAGAATTCTTGAAGAAGTGAAACAACTTTGTAATCATTAGATGATGGGCAAAATCAAGATTCATTTCCTTGGCGCATCCGGCACAGTAACCGGTTCCAAATTCTATTTGGAAACCCCTGAACTAAACCTAATGGTAGATTGCGGCATGTTTCAAGGGTTGAAAGAACTTCGGCAACTAAATTGGAAACCATTGCCCATTGACACCTCCAAAATAGATGTGGTATTACTAACCCACGGTCATCTAGATCATACCGGATATCTACCTCGACTGGTCAAGCAAGGATTTCAGGGAGCCATTATAGGCACTGCGCCAACTTTGGCCATAACCCAAATTATTCTTTTGGATAGTGCAAAAATACATGAAGAGGAAGCTGAGCAGGCCAACAAAGAAGGGTATAGCAAACACCATCCGGCATTACCATTTTATACCATAAAGGAGGCAGAAAAAGCCATACGTCTGTTTCGTTCCCAAGAAAAGGAAGAATGGGTTAGGCTATCGGAGCACATACGCTTCAAGTTCCAGTATAATGGCCATATCATTGGCGCAACATTCATAGAATTAGAAATTTTCGAAAAACTGTTTGTTTTTTCAGGAGATATTGGAAGAGAAAACGACTTCCTGTTAGCATCACCCAAGTATCCCCGATGGGCCGATTATCTTTTCTTGGAAAGCACTTATGGGAATAAATTACATCCGCAGGAAGATGTGGAAAAAATTTTAATCTCATTGGTCAATAAAACAATAAATGAAAGCGGTAATCTTATTATTCCCTCTTTTGCCGTAGAGCGTTTGCAATCGCTTATGTATGTACTTTGGCAATTATACAAGAGGAATAAAATTCCAAATATTCCCATCTTCATCGATAGTCCAATGGGTAATAATGTGCTTTCAGTATTTGAACGATTTCCGAAATGGCATAAACTTACTATTCAGGAGTACCGTGCTATGTGCAATCATTTCAAGATCATAAGTTCATATGCCGATACCTGGAAGACGATAGATGATCCAAGGCCCAAAATTGTCATCGCCGGTAGTGGGATGGTTACCGGTGGGCGCGTTTTGACCTATCTAAGGCAACTCATTGACATACCTACAACAACCGTGCTAATGGTAGGTTACCAAGCAGAAGGCACTCGAGGAAGACAGCTTTTGGAAGGTGCACACGAACTTAAACTGTTCGGCAAATATCATCCAGTCAAGGCGAAAATTGAACATCTGGAAAGTTTGTCCGCTCATGCAGACCAACAAGAATTGTTGCAATGGATGAAGGGTATCAAGAATATCCCCGAAAGTGTATTTCTTATTCATGGTGAGCCTTCAGCTTTAGATGCCTTCAGGGTTAAAATCAGGGATGTTCATGGTTGGCAAGTACAAATTCCAAAATTAAATGAAGTAAGGGAATTTATTCTATGAAATGAAAATTATCGCCGCCTAGAAGCAAACCACTTAAAGTTAATGTATTGGATCATCCTTTTAGATACAGATGACGCTTATCATATGTTTTCTTTTGAACATCGGCTAACTTGGATGATTTTCAATTAGGCATGTGAACCACTTCAAAATATTTGGATATGAAAAAACTACTCCTATTATTGCTGATTATTTTTATGGGCTGTTCTTCCACAAGTTTGGTTGAGAATTGGAAAAATCCCGATATCGAATTATTCGAGGCTCAAAAAGTACTCATTGTGGGCATGACCCAAAATGAAATGGCTAGGGATAATTTTGAAAGGAAACTACAAAAAGAGTTCGATAAAAGAGGTATAGCGACCATGCGAAGTCTAGATGTTTTCGATGTATCTTTTACTGATTCCAGAAAAACGGAAAAAGAACTGGATGAAGTAGAAAAAAGCCTTTTAGAAAAAGGTTTTGACGCCATTTTGTTTACCAAAATTACAGGTTCTGAAGACCGTGAGAGTTTCATGAAGACCATGACCAAATGGGATAATTATCAAGGTCGATTTAATGAAGATTATCTAAGATATCAAGAAATTTATTATGACCAAGGATACTACGATAAATTTACGGTGTATCATGCCGAGACCACGTTGTACTGTATTTGCGAGGGTAAAGAAAGGGCGATGATTTGGCGAGGTAGTATAGATATTACCGACCCTATCAATATAGAGAAAACGGTAAAAGACTATATAAAACTTGTGATACGCGCCATGGAGGAACAGGATCTGATTTTTAGAAAAGAAAGTAGCGATGAAGTTACTGGTCTATGGCAAAAATGAAATCCACGATGTAATAAGTTCTAACAATAACCGACTTCAGGTAGCTGGCCCTTCAACGTGTAACGGTTAACCAAGACTTTGGCCTTAAGGCAAAATGTTTAAATGAACTAGGTCATGAACTCTTGATATCATAATAGCGGGCTGAATACTTTCCCAAAGCCTTCTTTTAATTTTTCACTCCAAGGCCGTTGTAAATACTCTTCATAAGAAAGCATTTTACTTATATTGGCGTCCATTTGAAAATCTTGCTGCAACAATTTCGCAAATGACACGTCATAAACAATTGCATTTACCTCATAATTCTGTTCAAAGCTACGGTCGTCCAAATTCGCGGTTCCAATTGTAGAAATCATATCATCGCTTACTATAATCTTACTATGAAGAAACCCATCTGGAAAAAGGTAAATCTTGATGCCTGCTTTTAAAAGGGTTTCGAAATAAGACCGTACGCACCAACTAACAATTTTATTGTCCGCATTTTCAGATACCATCAACCTTACATCGACTCCACCCAATGCAGCGGTCTGTAAAGCTTGCATAATGGCTTGGCCAGGAATAATGTAAGGGTTTGTAATATAAATATACTTTTTCGCCTGGGTGATAATCGTAAAATAGGCCTGCTCTAAGGATGGAAAATCATCATCAGGACCGCCGGAAACTATCTGCACCAAGGTATTGGAATTCGAAGCCCTGCTTTTTTCTTCGAGTACTGTCTTTTCTATTAATTCTTGACTCACCAAATACCAGTCCATCGAAAAAATATGATTCAGATGACCAGCTGCTAAACCCTGCATTTCGAGATGCATATCATGCCAATTGCCCAAGGCCTGATCGCCTTTTAAATATTTATCTGAAATGTTGATGCCGCCCGTGAAAGCAATTTGTCCATCGATCACAATTATTTTTCGATGGTTCCTATAATTCAGGGAGGAAAGGAAACGCCCAAATCTAAATGGAAGAAAAGGATACGCCTCTACCCCAATACCCTTCAATTTTTTTAGATAGGACTTACTGAGCGTAAAACTGCCTATACCATCGTATATCATACGTACCCTAACACCTTGGACTATCTTTTGTTCAAACAGGTTCAAAAGTCGATTGGCGAGCTCCCCTTCCTCAAAAATATAGTATTGTAAATGGATTTGTTCACGAGCATTTTCCAGGGCCTCGAAGATAGCTTCAAATGTAGTTTTTCCATCCTTCAGTAGTTGCAATTGATTATGCGAAGTAGGAGGAAAATGAGAATTCCGATAAACAAGCAGCATTAGTTTTTGGTATTCTCCTTCCAGAGCGGCCATATGATCTATAGTAGGTTTTGGCAAATTATAAAAGGTTTGCTTTTTTAATTTGAGCAGTTTGTTCTTCCTTCTATTTCTTCCCAATAAAAGGTATAATAGCATACCACCCACGGGAATAGTAAATATGGCTAAAAGCCAAGCCAAAGTTTTAGATGGTTTCGCCCCGTGTAGTAAAATGCTTATTACAATGGATGATGCAATAAGAATATAAATAAGAAGAACTACAGTTGTCCACACAGAAGGAGATTTAAAATTTAATATGTTATTCGGGCATTTTACAACTACGCTAATTAAAAGTAGCAGGAATTCTATAAGGTATTTTGGCCTATTTTTCTCATTGTTTGTCCAGATTCGTTTGTGGTAATGATGGCGTAACCCGTGGCATACTCAATTGCTTTGCGACCAGTGCCCGCTCATGTATTTTTGGCTTACTTGTTGTAAGCGGTAATAACCTCATTCATATCAGTGTTATAGCTCTTGCCTACAAAAAACATCAACAATAGGACTTATAATGCAGTATAGCCCTCTGTCTCTGTTCAAGTCAATTTTAGATTTTTTTTAATTACATGACCTCAGAATTTAGTGCGATGCCAAGATAGATCAATCGCCATGCTATTGTTATGATATTTGTCAGGTTCAAAACTTTGGAATATTATTTGGAATCCCATTTAGATTATCCCTATTTTTAGAAATCCCCTTTAGTCTAACATGTAGGTACTAAAAGACAATTAATGAAATACAGGTTTTTATTGTGTATTGCCCTAAGCGCGTTTTATTGTGGGTCTATTTTTGGTCAAAATAGGGAGGTAGATAGCATAAAGGCCCTTATTGATTTTAATAAGAAAGATTCTACGGTGGTCAACCACTTATTGTCGATCTCACTGTTATTGAACAAATCTGAACCAGATGCTGCCCGAGATTATGCCCAACAAGCGATTGAACTGGCAGATGAAATTGATTTTAAGAAAGGTCTGGCGTACGGTTATAAAAATTTAGGACTTCCACTTTATTTTAAAGGAGAACTTGATAATGAATTAGTAGAGCATTGGCAGAGGTCACTCAGCATTTTTGAAGAGATAGGGGATAAACAGGGCATTAGCAACTTACAAAGCAATTTGGGCAGCATCTATCAGACCAAAGGCGATGATCCAACTGCCCTAGAATATTTTCTCAATTCTGCAAGAATGGCCTCAGAAATAGGCGATTCCCTTAGAATTGCCACGGCCAACCTGAATATTGGGAGTGTATATTCCAATCAAAAAGTCACTTATAATCAGGCTCTTGAAGCTTATGAGGAGTCCAAGGTCATATTTGACAAAATCGGTTATCAAGAGGGCGTCGGCTATGCTGCCTTTAATATGGGCGAACTTCATCTGAAAGATAATGACCCAAAAGCAGCGATTCGGGTGTTGGAAGAGTCATTAAAGGCTTTGAATGCCTCCGATGGTAACATAACTACAAGTCTAATTCTCATGGGAAAAGCCTACGCGCAGATGGGCGACCTTGAAAAAGCGGAAAAATTCCTAGTAGATGCCATAGAAGTTGCCAAAGAGAAAGATGCTAAAGTAGAAGAATCCAAAGCCTATATAGCATTAGGCGAACTTCATAATGACCAAAACAAACTTGAAGCTGCAGAAGAAAGTTACCTCAAAGGTTTGGAACTTGCCGAAACCACACAAGTTTTTAGGGACAAACGTGATATTTTCGAAGGGCTGGCCCAGTTATATTCCAAATCGGACAATCATAAGAAGGCCTATACTTATCAAAAACTCTTCTCAGAAATGCGAGACACTATTAGAAACAGTGACTACGACAAAACCATTGGAGATTTAAGATTTCAATTCGACATTGAAAATAAAGAGAAAGAAATCGAACTATTGAATGCGGAAAATGAATTGAATAGGGCAGAAATAGAAAAAGCAAAAGTATCCAAGCGTTATTTTTTGGCGATTTCGGCCTTATTATTTGCCATAGCGATGGGGGTTATATTTCAATACTGGTTTATGAAAAGATCGAACAGAAGACTAGCGGAAGAAAGGAACAGAGCAGAAAATATACTCCTTAATATACTTCCCAAGGAAACTGCGGAGGAATTGAAGATCAGTGGTAAGATTCGGGCAAAAGAATTTGAAGAAATAACCATATTGTTTACAGACTTTAAAGAATTTTCCGTGGTTGCAGAAAAAATAAAAGGCGAGGATTTAGTTAAAAGCGTGGACTATTTTTTTAGTAAGTTCGATGACATCACAGAAAAACACAATCTCGAAAAAATAAAGACCATTGGAGATGCCTATATGTGTGCAGGTGGGCTGCCAACTGAAAATAAGACCAACGCCGAAGATGCTTTCAAGGCCGCAATTGAGATAATGAATTTTGTAAGAGAAACTCAAAAGAACCCGCCAGAAGGCATATATCCCTTTCAAATTAGAATAGGAATCAACACAGGTCCGGTTGTAGCAGGTGTTGTAGGTACAAAAAAATTCCAGTACGACATTTGGGGTAACTCTGTAAATATAGCCGCACGAATGGAATCAAATTCACTTCCTGGCCGAATTAATGTTTCAGAGAATACGTATCAGTTATTAAAAGATAAAGCGGTATTTAATTATCGCGGAATTGTCAAAGTGAAAAACGCTCAAAACCTTAAAATGTATTTTGTGGAAGAAGAAAATTTAGCTTAATGAAATAAATTGTAAAACATAGGTGCAATACTCCATTTAAGCTGAAGGTACCATCGGATAAAAGTTAATTCGATAGTATAACTCAAAGACTAGAATTTCTGATTTATTTGCAAAAAATAAGTTTAGCATGTCTTAATCATGTATTTTGTAAGAAATTATTTTAATTTTTATTAAAAAAGGTTATTATCAATAAATGATATTAGGTACAATATTTTAATTTATTTATTGTTTAACCTTTAAGTATTTTATTAATAGTGTTTATGGTTCTTCGCAACAAAGGCGCATATCCAAAGGTTTGTTTTGAGCTTTTATCCTATATGGTGGATAATTGGCCAGAACATCTCACCTATCACACTATTGCGCACATCATAGATGTTGCTAATGTTTGTGACCACTATATTGAATATTATGGCATAGAAGAAGACAATGCCAACTTGATTCGAATTGCCGCAATAGGGCACGATATGGGATACCTTGTGTCTTCTAAAGAACATGAAGAGTTGAGTATTTCGGAAATCAGGCCTTTCCTGAAAGATGTGTTAAATGAAACGCAATTGGATAAAATTAGTGGTATGATAAGAGCTACTAAACTTCCGCAAAGTCCAACCAACTTCTATGAAGAGATCATTGCCGATGCAGATTTGGATTATTTGGGAAGAAATGATTATGACGCCCTCAGTTCAGGTCTTTACGAAGAATTTCTGCATTATGATGTTGTAAGTAATGATATAGAATGGTTAAATATTCAAATTAATTTCTTGGAAAACCATAGCTACCATACCTCATTTGCAAAGGAAAATAGATCAGGGCAAAAACATAAAAAGTTAGCCGAACTGAGACAAAAAAGGCTGGCGATAGAATTTTGAGCATATCCAAAAATCACACCGAAGTTGTTTATACTACGGATATCTTACAGCATTCCCGTATTGTTTGTAGGATTAAAACCACTTTAATGTTAATGTTGTGTTAATATGCAATTGTTTGTGGTGGCCCGATAGATTTTGATTAAATTTAATAGTTCCCCTCCCCTTATTTTATGCGAAACTTACAGTTCTCACTCCTTTTAATAGAGGAGAACTTCCCTCATGCTAATTGGAATACCAACTAATCTATTTATCATGAAGACCTCACTATTATTTGTGAAGATTTTGAATTCCTGTGCTTCTTTTCCATTAGGTAACAAGCCACTTATTACTTTATTGGTATTTATCGCTGTTAATCTAGCATCTGCCCAGTCATATAGTACTACTGGTCTATCGGATAATTGGGAAGATGCAACCGCATGGAATTGCCAGGGAGGGCCATGTAACAATAACCCTTTTCCCGATAATGATGTTTCCAATAGCACCATTGAAATAAATCATGATATTGTTTATAGTAACAATTCTCCTATAAAACTGAACAATAAAGCCAAACTCATTATTGCAAATAAAGCCAGGTTAAGTACAATGAGCAACATCAACGTTGACGTGGGCGGTGAGTTGATTGTTAACCAGGGTGAGATTGAAATTGGACCCGGAGTGCTGAACAATTTGGGTTCCATAAATTTAACCAATGCGCTTTTAATAAAAGATGGGAATATAGTTAATGATGCTGAAATTACTTTGGCCAATGCCTGTATAGAATTGAGCAGTGGTAATTTCAACAACAACGGCACTTTTAACGGTACTGGAAGTGTTAAAACACTTAGTGGGAATATAAATAACTTTGGCAGTTGGAGTGTAAATATCATCTATTATTTTAGTCAGAACAGTAGTGGCCTTCCGGGAAGTCCTTCCACAATTGAGGAAGTTGATGAAGTTTGCGAATGTATCTTGATCAATTGCGACATATTACCCGGCTATCCTCCAAATACAAAGGTTAATGAATTAATTGGTTCCGCACTTACTTCGCTTGCCCTTAATTTTGATCCAAATGATGGTGCCAATGACCTTATTTATATTATAAACGACCAGGACGAAGTACTCATTGAAATCGTAGTATTCGCCAATCAATATCTCAGCGTTGTCGCCTTACTTTCTGCATATGGAATCGGCCCAAATGATTTCATTTCCGACGTGTATGACCCTATGGACCCAAACGACGACGAGCGGGTGATCACTGTTTTTTTTCCAATCAATGATTTACAGGATTTAAATTCAGAAACGAATAGTATCAATCAGGTATATGAGGTATCTCCTCCCATCCCCAATACGGGAACGATAGATAGTCAAGGAGATGTTGCTCAAAATTCAAATATTGCACGCCTTGGTTGGGATTTATCGGGTGCCGGAATAAAAATCGGCGTCATCTCAGACAGTTATGATCGGAAATCAGGGGTTGTTGTCAGTAACAGCGCAGCGGTCGTTTTGGATATGAACGAAGGGAATCTGCCCTCTGGCGCGAATGCCGTAACCGTAATTCAAGATTATCCCTATGGCCAGGCCAGTGATGAAGGCAGGGCAATGCTTCAAATCGTGCATGATGTGGCCCCAGAAGCCGAGTTATATTTCAGAACCGGATTTGTGTCCGAAGGAAATATGGCCGCAGGTATAGCAGACCTCGTAGCCATGGATGTGGATATCATTGTAGATGACCTAACGTATATGAAAGCGCCCTTTTTCCAGGATGGTGTAATTGCGGATGCTGCGAATATCGCTTCCCAAAGTGGGGTCAAATATTTTAGCTCGGCCGGTAATTTTGGAACCAGGTCTTATGAAGCGACATTTAACCCAGCTCCGGCTCCAAATACGATTCGACATGATTTTGGTGGCGGATCTTCGCTACAGCGTTTAAATTTGGGAGTAGGTCAATATGTAGTAGTACTGCAATGGGATGACGACTTCTATTCGCTCAATTCGACAAACGGCGCAGCAAATGATCTTGATATTTATCTGGCTGGTGACGACGGTTCCATCTTATATGGTTTTAACAGAAACAATTTGGGGGCAGATCCCGTAGAGATCATGCCTTTTATTGTGGTAAACCCGACCACCACGAATATCGTAATTGAACGGGCGGCTGGAAATGGGGCTCCCGTTAAATTAAAATATGTAGTATTCCGAGCAGGCGATGATGGTAATTTTGATGCTGTGCCTGTGGCCAATGGTTCAACGATCGTAGGCCACGCCAATGCAGAAGGAACTATTTCGGTCGGTGCGGTCCGGTATGACAATACCCCGTCTTACGGCGGCAGTCTCTTGGCACAACAATCCTCTTCCCGTGGAGGAACGACCTCAGAAGGTCAGCTAAGAAATAAACCGGATATTATGGCGCCGACAGGAGGCGATACCTCCGTCGAATTAGGTGCTCCGGACTATGAACCCAATAATCGACCAAATTTCTTTGGAACATCGGCTTCGGCACCCCATGCGGCTGGTGTAGCGGCTTTATTGATGGAAGCGAAAGCGAAATTTATTGACCCTTCCAACACAGACCCCTCCCTTGATGTCAGAACCTTACTTCTGGATAACGCTATTGATATGGGGCCTGCAGGATTCGATTTCACCAATGGGTATGGATTTATATCGGCCGATGCGGCCGTGGGGTCTTTTTCCAATCCATCCCCCAATCTGATCCAATTCAATTTGGAGAATTTGGATACTGAGGTTTATAATGCCGGGGAAGTGCCTTTCGAGTTGATCGTGGAAGGAAACTCATTTGATGAAGGTTCCGTAGTGATCTTTAGAGGAGAGGAACTGGAAACCACCTTTGTTGATTCAAGTCACTTAACGGCGATTATTCCAGAATTTATAGGCAACCCGCCCATTTATGTATATACAGCCCCAGGGGCACTCACAAATGGCACGGATGGTGGCTCATCCGAGACTTTGACATTTGAAGATATACCCATTATCGATGTCATCATCAAGGGCGTCGATGTTCAAAAAAGATATGGAGAACCCATTCCTGAATTTAACTTTTCGGCAACCATTGCGGAAACTGGTGAACCACTTCCACAAGAAATTTTAGACCTACTGACTCCTTCCGTAGGTTTAACTTCACTGGCGGAAACCACCTCTGGAATTGGTATTTACACCATTTTTCCCACACTCACAAATGTAGATGTTGGTCTCCTGGAACTGTATAACTTTGTATTGGAATCCGATGACATTATTATATTTGAACCCGGTATTTTAACCATTGTTCCGATGCCCGTCACCATACAGCCAACCCCGCTTGATCCTATTAGCTATGGGGATCCGCTTCCGGAGATTTCTTTTGACTATATATTTGGGGAGAATGGCGAAACCGGAGTGGTCGTGGATAATGCCATAGTGAATTCCCTGGCAGAAAATCATACCAATGCCCTTTCTTTGGTCAATGGGGTCTCCCTGGTAAATGGGGTTTCACTGGTCAATGGAATTTCTTTGGTCAATGACGAGCCCACAATCAATGGGGTGTCCTTGGTAAACAAAACCTTTTTCGTTTCCGAAACTACAGTCGATCAGTCGTTAACGGTCGAACAAAATGGTTTTTCATTGGTTAACGGAAGTGGCTCAGAAAAATTGGTCAATTTTGGTGCCGATCTTATTTCCGATGCTTTTATTGCAAATGGCACCAGTTCAGGAATTACCAATGGCGTATCATTGGTCAATGGGGTATCACTGGTGAATGGTACTTCCCTTGTAAATGGTGTTTCCTTGGTCAATGGAGTGTCTTTGGTAAACGGGGTTTCCTTGGTCAATGGGGTATCGCTAGTGAATGGAGTATCGCTAGTGAATGGGGTATCATTAGTTAACGGGACGCCCTTGGTCAATAGCGAATCCACGGCACTTGTAAATGGTTTCAACAATATCCTTGTAGTTATTAATGCAGCGGATGCGAATTCGGATCCTGCTATTCCCATAGATATCAAGCCAATTAATGTGATCACAGGAGTCGATGCCGGTACGCAATACGTTTTACCGGGAGGTCTTTTGGACACCAACTTCGAAATACGGTATGCCCCGACCCCCTTAGAGATCCTACCTGCAGCGCTGGAGGTCACAACGGGCGATGCTTCTGCCACTTACGGGGATGAAACACCGGAATTTACCGGAGAGATCTTTGGAGAAAAATATGAGGAGAATGTTGAAGATATCTTTCCGGATGGCATAGTATATTCCATCGATTGTACGCAGTGCGATGTCTCGGGAAGCCCTTATTTGATATCGGGAAGCGCCATTACTAGCTCTGGAAATTATAATGTGACCTTTAATAATTTAGGATTCCTCACAATTGATAAATTTGGTGTAACCGTAAAAGCAGACGACGGTACGATTACCTATGGCCAAGAGGAAGCTTTTAATTTTACGGCCACAGTCGAGCCCTCCGAACTACCTTATGGCGAAACGCTGTCGAATGTCTTGGGCGTACCAAGTTTTACACCTACCGATGCCTGTACTACCGACACGCTTATTGAGGTAGTGCCAAATACCGAGGATGGCAATTATGCCATTACCTATCAAAGTGGGGATCTGACTATCGATAAGGCAGATTTAAGTATTGAAGTGAGTGCAGCTTTTATCAATGAAGGAGAATCCACACCAGCGACATTTGATGTTAGTACAATTGGCCTGGTTTGTAATGACGCCGTGCCGACAATTACCGTATTTACAATTACTGACGCCAATGGTACGGCACAATCAGGAATATTGCCCGCAGGGGAATATAACGTGACAGTCGATATTTCCAATCTGCAGGGCTATGAACAATACAATATCACTTTAATTGGAGGGACACTGTTTGTCAACCCTTCGGTAGGCTGTAACGATCGGGTAAAGGCTTCCGATATTTGCCAGTCGCCATTTACGTCATCGGAGAATCCAAATATCACCACTCGCTTACAATTTGAGTATACCAATTCTTTGGATGTTCCAATTTACATTCCTATTGGATCAAAGAATAGGCTAAGAGGAAATGCGACCTATGAAGGTATGCAACCAGAACTATTTTTACCGGGCACCCACACTTTTGAAATTTATACTGATGGGGGTAGATTACAATGGGAAATTATCACAAACGGTTGTAATAGTGCTTCTAAATCTGCAAATGGTTCCAATGCGGATCCCTGTGGAACAAGCTTCATGGTAGACATGAGCGTGTTTAATGGAGAAAGCACCGATTTAGGCCCGGAAATAAAAATATTCCCGAATCCTGTTACCGATTATCTGACATTGTATCTAGGTAACTCTAATGCACCGGCTAAAATCAGTGTATACAATGAAGTTGGACAACTTTTACTATCAAGAGAATATAAATTAGATTTGAATTCTGAGGTTTTAATGGATATGTCGGGCCTCGGACAAGGCATTTTATTACTGAATTTGGAGCAGGAAGGTAAAAGCGAACAATTTAGATTGATAAAGCGCTAGCTTCTTCTGAAATCGAAGACTATTGGAAAAAGGAGCGTTGTGATTCTTGTGAATGACTTTGTGATTCAAGTACAAACCCTACTTCTAAAAGGCTCGGGTGTCACGAACATATATCTTATTAGCCTTTGACACGTAGCAATAGAAAGGCCCTTGCGGGCCTTCACATTTATGCGAATCCTTTTGGTCGATTTAAAAAACCGTCTCTAGGCGCTGACTTCATTATCGCCCTTAGAACTCCAATACACTGGCTAAGATCAGTAAACATTTTGGATCAATACACCTACAGCTTTTCTACTTGGTTTGCGATAATGTTCAGCAACGGATCTATCCCCTCTTTTAGTGATGACAGCCGTTTCAAATAATATATAATTGGACAATAGGTCAATGAATTTGCCAATATTTCGAATACCTGTTTTGATCGGAATATTGATTTCGATGGAATCACCTATCTAAAAAAGGCGCCAGGCCTGATGTAGGTCATTTCTTTTCCAATCCTCATTCATCATCTTTAAACCCTAAACTTACGCATAGATTTATGGATATCCGTACCCTTAAATCTTATCGCTAACAAAAGTGTGATGTCATGAAAGCCATTAAAAAAAATTTTGAGACTAAATTTACAGGTTGGAGTTTTATCACGGCTGCCATAATGCTATGGGGCGGCTGGTTTTTATCGCCACATCATGTGGGTGAGTATTTGGTAGCATCCGATTTTAGTGCCATTGATAAGAAGTTATGGACTTGGATCTGGATGTACCGGATTCATATTTTCGGGTGGGTCATTATGGCCATATCCGTGTTCGCCCTTGCATCTATTACATTTAAAAAGCCTTATCGCGTTTTAATAGCACCAGGTATTGGAATGGTTGTTATAGGAAGTATTACCCTTGCCCTTGCATCTGCTTTTTATTATAACTTCGGGGCATGGGGCGTTGGCAACACCATAGGGAAATCAGCTATTGAAATTCAAGAATTCATGGACAATATCCTTTACACTAACCAATATGTTACCTGCTTTGTTCGCTTTGGACGCATTTTTTCGGGTGTGGGGCTGGTATTGTTGGGTCTGGGATTGGTAAAATGGAAAATCATCGCTATATGGCTAGGTTGGTTGACCGTTCTATTGGGCCTTGCGGCTATGGTGGTGATTATGGGCATACCTGACAACTTTGAAATCTATAAACCCCTTTTTCACGTAAAAGCCATTTGGCTAATGCTCATGGGTATTTCAATTTTGCGACGAGGAGTTCATCTTCCAGAGTTTAATTCTTGACCTTAACCTTTTTTCGATTTGCTAAATCCATATATTTCCTGATGAATAAAATCTTGGGGGAAGTCTTCATCTCCCGGGAAACCCAATTCGATGGTGCCACTGTCCTCGGGAATATAATTTGTTTTAAAAATATAGTCCCAAAGACTTAGGCTAATGCCAAAGTTTACACCGTACGAGCCTTTAGGAAGCTCATAGCTATGGTGATACAGATGCATTACGGGATTATTGAAAACATACTTCAATGGACCCCAGGTAATCTTTATGTTCGCGTGATTAAGATGCCCTATGCTTATGGCAAAGAAATGGACGATATAAGCTTGTTCAGGTTCAAAACCACCCAATACCATAACACCAAGAACTTTTAAAGGCTTGTATAGGATATTCTCCATCCAATGGTACCGTAAATGTGCAGCAAATCCCATTTCCTTGACTGAATGATGTACTTTGTGAAATTTCCATAGAAACTGATATTTGTGGAGTAAAACATGGGTAAACCATTGCACAAAATCCAGTACTATAAAGAAAAGGAGTAATTGAAGCAACATCGGCATGTTTGAAATATCTACAATGGCCAAACTTTTTGCCGTAACCCCTATATCCATAAAAAACACCTCCAACAACTTATAAAAACCGCTTATAACGATTGCAAATACGAAAAAATTAAAATACATGTAAAAGGCATCCAACCAAAAATCCCTTCTGAAAATCGATTGCTCCTTCCGCCAGGGAAAGAGAATTTCCAAACCCCATACCAGTAATGAGATGACCGTAAGTCCCCAAAAATAATTGGTATACCACGGTACTTCGAACAAAATTGAATTCCATGTCCATTGGAGGCTTCCCGTAAAGGAGTTCCAAAATGCTTCAATATACTTTTCCATAGCCTATTAATTTATAATTGTTATACTATCTTTTTCAAAGGGCAGCGCTTCAAACCGACTCCATTCGGTCCAAAAGCCATCATAATTTTTGACATTTTCATAACCCAATAATTCGGTCAACATAAAAGTGGTATTCGCAGCGCGGCCGCCAGCGTGGCAATTCACCATGATGGAATCACTTTTAGACACTTGTACTTTTTTATATGATTTTTCCAATTCAGAATAGTTTTTAATTCTTTTTAGGTCTTCATAAACAACGGTCTGACCTTTATACTATTTTTGTGGTCTTTTATTTTGGGGAGTTCCTCGGCTTCCATAAAATGTTGTATGCTAACATGGGTATTTGTACTTGCTTGCTCTTGAAGCTCACCTTTTTTATGGGATTCCTTACAAGAAATCCCTAATGACATCAAGATGATCAATATGCTAATCCTGTAATTCATACCATTCTACATTAGTTAAAATTTCTCTTCTCCCCTTCTTTTTTGGGGGATAATTAGTTACCAAATAATTCACGATGATGTCTTCATTGTTTCCCAAATCCCATAAATTCTGAGTCTCCTGCATCCATCTTATGGTAGCTATCCAACGTTCTTTGTTCATCCTATTTTGGGTAACCAATTTTGCGGAATGGCAGTTGGTACAATTATTGACTACCTCAATTAATCCCTCGGCCTCAACAAGACCGGTTCGTACATGTATGCCATTCTCTATCTTATCAAAATTCTCTTCCTCTGCCACCGGTACGGTTACGTATTCTTGTGAAGGTTCTTTTGATTTAAAACTGGCTAGTCTAGGGTTTACCATCACATATAACAGAATACCCGCTATGGCAACAAAACAGAAGGTTATAACAACCATCAACTTTCGTATCTGTTTAAGGGTTTGAGCAAGTTTTTCATGGTCTTCCATTAATCGACTTTTACTGCAATTCTATGACATGCATTATTTAAATACCCTTTTGGATTCCAACCAGGCAATAGCATAGGCTGGCTTACCCCGCTGGAGTCTGTGGCTCTTGCCCATACCTCATAATAACCTTTCTTTGGGAAATCTATGATGGCGGAAAAATGTTGCCAGGCCAGACGGTTAACAGGTTTTTCTATGGGACAAATTGTCCACTTAGCACCAAAATCTATGGAACATTCCATTTTTGAAACCTCAAGTTCTCCCGCCCAAGCATGGCCTCGGATGTTCAGTTGCTCTCCCAGTTTGATGGTGGCACCTGATTTCGGGTAGGTGATCAATGACTTTACCGGCATTGATTCGATAATACACATATCCTCGTCATTTACTTTCTCTCCCGGTGCTACGGGATTGCAAGGAACACGATACGATGTGCCGGTCATTTTTTCACCGTCATGTATTTTGTTGCGTACACTGATTCTTTTGACCCACTTTCCTGAAACGGAGGCTGGCCAACCACCGGCTACCAACCGTAAAGGATAGCCATGCGCTATGGGAATAGCTTCACCGTTCATTTTAAAGGCCAATAACGTTTCGTTCTGCAGAGCCTTGGGTATCGGAGCACCCCTAGAAATCGGTTCTTTACTCGGATCTCTACTAAGATGGACGTCAGCAGCATGATAACCTATATAGATAGCGTCGTCTTTTATGCCAACATCTTCCAAAACATCTCGCAATCTTACACCTGTCCATGTGGCACAGGATACGGCACCAACTGTCCATTGATTGCCTTTTGCTGGGGGGTCGAATTCACTTCGGCCATTGCCGCCACATTCCAAAGTAAGTTGATAGGTATATAGCGGAAACTTTGACTTTAGTTCTGCAAGCGTATAGGTTTTTTGCTGCTTTACAGATTCTCCATCAATGGTCAATGTCCAAGTACCGGCATCTATATTTTCAGGAATAAGCCCATTATTTCTTATAAACATGTATTTATTGGGGGTAACTTCATCATCCAAGAGATGTGCCTTGGCCTGAATGTTCCACGGTTTATCGTTCAATACTTCCATACCCTTATCCTTATTGAACATTTTAAAAGGATCGGGTTGTTGGAGTACCAAAGGTTGATAGCCTTTCGGCATAAATGAACTGAATACGATATCCGTACCTAAGATCGTCGTTGCCGAGCCTAATACAGCCCTATTCATGAATTTTCTTCTTTTCATTTAGCGGTTCGTTTACTATATGATTTAAGTTTTAAAACCAACACTTTTTGATATCCAAAACCTGTAGTTATCGATATGATAAAAATAACTATAGGGTTTTTTTGATGCCATGACCTAAGTCATCCAATTGCAAATCGACATTGGCTAAGCCAAATGTTTGGCGAGAAAAGCGTTTAAAAAAGGTTGGTATAAGAATATCGCTTGGATTTTCCAATTTTCCAACTTTGACTTGAATGTATTTTATGGTAAAGAGATGTTGAACTGATTCGTATCATTTCAAAGTTTCTTTTTGGTTATTACTTTTAGTTAGAAAGGCCAACTACTGATTTTGTTAACGGTTCAAAACAATAGAATGAAATGAACACTACCAAATTGATTTTTCTCGCGCTTTATGTCACTTTTTTTGTTTCCTGCCAACCTCCCGTCATCTTTGGCGAGCCTCAACCTGCGGATACAAAACCCTTATCGATGATACCTCGGGAATATCAAGGTATCTATTGGTGCAAAGTAGATAGTGCCTCTTTGTTCGTCGATGACCGGACTTTTATCAAACGGAAGGAGTTTCTGATAAAACTGACCCAAGCGGAAATTGATTCAAGCAATGACCTAGAACTTCTAAATGGAAGATTACATGTCAATGATTGGGGAAGTTCTTTTCCAATTGAGAAAAAAAAAGACACGATCATTTCAAAAGTAGTGATGCGGGATACGATTTTTTCAATTGCGAAAGAACAAATTCTCAAACCCTTTAAAGGGCATCTGATATTGAACACCAAATTAGATGAAAATGCATGGGCCGTCTTAGTAGCTTCCCATAAAGGCGTCGGAATACTTTCGCTCGCCGGGGCCGAAATTCCTGAAAATTTGGCGCAATTGGATTCCATCACCCCTGTGAAGATGTTATCGGAGCACGATTCAGAAAGTACGCAGATTTATATTACGCCAACGGCAGAGCAGTTTGGGCGCATCTTGGATCGTGGTTTACTGTTCGATACCTCGTGTTCCGAATTCGAACGTATTATCCCCCTAAAGGAACCTTTCTATTAGGCCGATTTGAGATGCCACTTTAATTATTGCGAACTGACCCACATCATTTTGCAGGTGCCTTACTCGCTATATCTTCGGGTCATATTTAAACTATTGTTCAATCTAAAAAACATAAAATTATGTCACTAGTAAAATTTAGAAGAAGGCCCTTTGGAAACTTGGTTACTCAAGATTTTTTCGATATGGATGATTTTTTTGTCAACCGTATATGCATGCGCATATTGGTTCACTCGAGTAGCAAAGCTCATCGATGCAGATGGCACCCCATCCTTGCCCGAATATAGCCTGTCGCAATAGACATCACCGGGCACCTTTACCAGAATCTGCTCAGCAATATCTTTTTCGTTTAGATCCGTAGATACGACAATCATTTTCCTGTTGGTACCAGGATCTTTCACCAGGCGGAATTTCTGGTTTAAGCCGTCAACCGGACAACGTGAGGA
>JARFRH010000085.1 GCA_029287355.1 Maribacter sp.
GCTAATAAAGCTGTCTTAATTTGGATTTCTTTGGGCATGATTTCGGGTTTCTCCTCCTGGGCACAACCGGAAAATATGGATAACACCAAAGCGGCTAGAAATAGATTTTTCATGTTCTTGTTGTTTTTCTAAAGATAGCTAACTCACTGGAAAACTTCAAATTGCAATTAAAAAAATAAAGCGGTCAGCAAGAACTTTTATTTCTACTTACTAATGTCATCATTTATTTTTTCGTATTTGACTCCAGCCTCAATGCGAACATTCAAATCGTTCTCTTTTGGAGGAATAGGACAAGAATAATTAGCATTATAGGCACAATAAGGATTGTAGGCCTTGTTAAAATCAATATACACCCGGTCTCCTTCAGGAATCTGCATATCAATAAATCGCCCTCCTTGGTAGGTTTCTGCTCCATTTGTCA
Source organism: Maribacter sp. (assembly GCA_029287355.1). Taxonomy (GTDB): domain Bacteria; phylum Bacteroidota; class Bacteroidia; order Flavobacteriales; family Flavobacteriaceae; genus Maribacter_C. The sequence continues at coordinate 422 of JARFRH010000085.1, forward strand.
TATCGGTAAATGGAAGAAAGAGATTATCCTTGTATTCCTCTTTTTCTCTTGTAGCATGACCCTGATATAAGGTTAATGACATCTCTTGCCCATCAATTTTGAAAGCAACTTCACCATACTTCTCATAAACCGGCAACCTATTTGTCGTGGTCTTCATATGAAAGGGAAGTGCGTTCAAAGTTCTTGTGAATTTGGCTTCTATCCTTAATTTGTCATTGATAGGAAAAAACTTGTGCCCCTTGAACTCTTTCGCTTTTGACTTTAAAGGGGATTCTTCGGGGTTTTTATAAAATTCATCGAGCTCTTTTTGAAAAACTTCGGCACTCTGTTCTTGTTGAGCGTAAGAAAAACTAAAACAGAATAGCAATAAAAATGAAGCGAGTACCATTCCTTTTGTCTTGAAATTCTTCACAATCATGTTTTTTAATCTATAATTATAGGTATTACAAATATACGATATTAGACAATATTTGGAGGAAAAATCTTACTTATGATTTACTGATGAGACATTTTAATTTCTTAAATCGAGTCCAAAATGTGCTCATTATCAGTCTCAACGAAAGAAAACCGATAGCACTTTTCGGTCTTATATTTTTCATTCTTGATTTCGAGCTGTATTCAAAAATCAATTGAAACATCTTTTACTTTACCCGAAACAAAATAGTCTCTATTTCAATTAGTGGCTCATCATCTGACGTTCTCTGCTTCACAGCTACTAGAATATCTGACATTCCACGGGTCGATCTAATCATCAAACCTATGAAGTCATTTTTGCTCGAATCCTAATTTTTCAACTTTACTCAACCATTTGGTCCTAAAACGTTCTTTTGATAATCGGATTGGGCCGATGGAAGTTATCCTTACTTTCTTGATACCTACGAAATTCATGGTCAATCGCTTCATGGCGATATGACTGGGCCTGCCATTGAGCCATCGATAATACCATGTGGGTTGATCCATGGTACAAATGATTCGGGAGGTTTTACCCGTCAAATATTTATCCCACCAAACAGAATCTTCCCTTTTTTTGAATGCAAAGCCCGGAAGCAGAACCCGATCCAAAAATCCTTTCATTATTGCCGGTACCGAACCCCACCACACCGGATAAATCCATACAAGGTGGTCTGCCCATTTGATGCTTTCTTGGGCCTTGACCAAATCAGGCTCGAATTCGGTTCGCTTTCGATATCCGAATTGCAGATTGGGGTTGAAAACCAACTCGCAAATATTGATTTCCTGAACCACAGCACCCGAGTTTAATGCGCCCTTTTTGTAGGCAGCAGCTAAGGCATGGTTATAACTTTCTTTATCAGGATGACCGTTGATCAGTAATATGTTCATGGCTACAATTGTTTTAATCCCCAATAAATTAAATGTTACCCCCGTAAATAAGTCCTGCAATGATCAACATCAATACCCATTGCCACATTTTGAAAAAGATATTCGGAAATTTTTTAGAGACTATCAAGCTTAATAAAAATGCAAGTCCATAGCCTAGAAAGTAAAAAGCCAGAAGTTTCAGTAAGAGTTTAGTCTCATTAAAATAATCTGTAAAATTAATCAAGGCTAAACCTATTGAAGCAAATAAGAAGTCAATGGAAACAATATGAAATGCACCTCGACCCATGGTCCAAAATATTCTAAGCCTTTTTGGGCTCTCAGGATCTGGTTCTATTTTTTGATATTTAAGATCTCCCGCAAAAGTGTGGACAATGAATGTTAAAAAGACTAAAGCGTTGGCTATGATTAGTAAAGTATTCATCTTCGTTTTTACCAAAGGTAATTTGGACTCGGATGCTTTCCTTTGACTTATATCAAATTCCGTTTTTAGGGTTTCTAATACGGCTCAAGGTCTCTTGTGTAATACCCAAATACGAAGCAATGTCACCCAACGGGGCTCTTAATTCAATTTGTGGGTATTTTTCAAGCAAGCTATCATATCGTTCTTTGGACGACTTGAATTGGAGGGAGACGATACGTTGTTGTAGTTGTATCATTGTTTTTATTGCACTCAATCGACACAGTCGTTCAAAGTCATGGTGTTTATCGCAGAGTGCTTCAATATCTTGAAGTTGCAGTACCATAAAAGTAGTGTCTTCCAATATTTCAATATAATGTTGGCTAGGTACTTGAAGAAAAAAACTGATTATAGAGGAGATAAAATCGTTTTCAAAGGCAAACCAATCGGTAATTGTTTTGCCTTCTTTTAAATAATAGGCTCTGGCGCCACCTTGCACAACATAAAATAGCTCATAAGAGTATTCCCCCTCACGAACCAAAATATCGCCTTTAGCAACTTCTCGTATTTGACCAACTTCTTTAACATCAACCAATGCCTCTGAAGAAAGTGGACCATACTCTGCTATGATGGTTTCTAGTATTTCATCCATCACCGTTATTCTAATTTGATTTCAAAGAGACATACATCAGCATCTTGATAGTGACTGGGGAGTTTGTCTGCGCTTTTTAAGCGGACGATTCCTAGGAAATTGAATCCACTCTTCCTATAGTGATCGATTAATTTTTGATTATTGCCACAAGTATCCATCCGAATGAACCCCTTTTGATGGGACCTTGCATAGCCCCTAGCCCAATTTACAATTTCCGCAACAAACTTTCGCCCTCGAAAATCAGGATTGGTAGCTATTCTATGGATATAGATTGAAGGGTCTTTATCGCGTTCCTCCCAAATTTGAGGGTCACTAAAAGTAATAGCCCAAACGCAGGCAATCTGATCGTCGATGATTATTTTGAATTGCCGTTGTTCTTGAATTTCAGTTGCAACAAGTTCATGCTCAAAAGTCGGCCAGGTGTTTTCAGGAAAGATGGTTTTCTGATATTCAGTCGCTAAACCATACAGGCGGAAGATTTCTATGATGTCTTCTAAAGTACTATTATGGATTTTCAAAATCTTAAGTTGATGGTCCCTATCAAAGGATGATTATTCCTTAGAACTACCGATACGCTTAATCAAGCCCATGCCTGAAAAGAAGAAAATAGCGCCCAAGATACCGTATACGGCAAGTATCTTAAACTCGCCGGAGTCGTTGACATATAAAATAGCTGTATAAATCAAACCGCCAATTCCCAATAAGGTAAGTACTAAACCAAGTATTTTTTTGATATCCATGTGACTAAAATAAACATTTTTTTGGTTTGTGAAATAGCTGCCTATCAAGCCGCTGAACCAATAGTTTACAAGAACCCTTAAAGAATAATCCTTTGAATTTTAATCATCAACGCCTTTCAACTTTGGTTTTTGACTTAAGTGACCAGTGATTTTTTCATAAGCCAAAGCAAACTCCAAAACCTTTTTATCGTCCCCGAATTTTCCCATTACCTGCATCCCCATCGGCCTTCCTTGAGCATCGAATCCGACAGGTACATTTACTACCGGAATTCCTCCTAAACTGCCAAGAATAACTACTTCCATCCAACGGTGATAGGTATCCATCTGGCGACCATTAATTTCCTTTGGCCAATGGATGTCTTTTGAAAACGGAAATACTTGAGCTGTTGGAAGCACTAGAAAGTCAAATTCACCGAAAAGACGATCCAATTCTATATTCCAATTCGCACGAATGCTATTTCCATGTTCAACATCTTTCTCACTTAGGCTAAGACTTTGCTCAATCTCCCAAATCAATTCTGGTTTTAGTAAATTACGGGTAGCTTTATCTTCATAATACTCCATCATATTTGAACGCGTTGCATGGCGAAGCGTCGTCCAGCTTTGCCATAAATCGGACATGGCGAATTTCGGTTGAACAGCCTCTACTTCTGCTCCTGCTTTTTCAATGGCAATTAAATTAGCTTCACACAATTCTAGAATTCCCGGTTCCATAGCCAAGTAATTATCTAGATTACCCATCCAACCCAACTTGATGCTTTTAAGGTCTAGAGGGTTTAGATCATCGAAAACAGGATCTAAGGCAATCGTTTGTAATAATCGTATGGTATCGCGTGTGTCTCGGCCCATAGGACCTGAAGTCCAAAGAAGTCGATCTTTTGCATCACCTTCGGTCATTACAACTGTGGTACTCGGTCTAAAGCCAATCACATTGTTGAATGCCCCCGGATTTCTTAGTGAACCCATCATATCTCCACCTTCTGCCGCAGGAAGCATATGCGTTCCTAATCCGCAAGCCGCACCACCGCTGCTACCACCCGAAGTCAAATCGGGATTATAGGCACTCCCGGTGGCTCCGAATACCGGGTTATAGCACTGTGAGCCTAATCCGAATTCCGGGGTGTTGGTCTTTCCGATAAATAAGGCACCTTGATTCCGAATTTTTGATACTATCGGACTATCTTCTTCGGCTATTCTTTTCGAAAACATGGGTGATCCGCTGGTAAATGGAAGTCCCTTAACCGGGGCTAAATCCTTTATAGCGTGTGGCATTCCGTGCATCCACCCCCAGTATTCGTTCTTGGCTAGGGCTTGGTCAGCAAGCCGAGCCTGTCTCAGCAATTCATAATCATCGACCATGCTAACAATCGCATTATAGACAGGATTGTAGCGATGTATTCGTTTCAAATAGGCTTGCATTACCTCAACACAGCTCACTTGTTTTTCCCGAATGGCGACCGAAAGATCAGACGCACTAAGTTCGGTTAGATTGGCAGGTAGGTTACCCACAAATACCCCATGGGAATACCCAAACGGCATAGATAATAATGCAGCACTAGCTGCACTGTTTTTTAAAAAACTTCGTCGATTCATAGTGGTTGGCTATTTAAGTTCATATTACCCTCAAGACATACTTACCAAACTCTTCTTCAAAGTCTCAATCTTGGCTTCAGCGTCTGCTTGCTTTTTACGTTCTGTTGCAATCACTTGCTCTGGAGCGTTATTTACAAAACGTTCATTCGAAAGTTTCTTTCGAACAGAAATCAAAAAGCCTTGTGTGTATTTCAGTTCTTCTTGAATTTTAGCGATTTCAGCTTCTACATCAATAGCGCCACTTATTGGAATAAAATATTCGTTTGATTTAACACGAAAAGATAGCGCACCCTCGACAGCAGCGGCAACATAGGAAATTTTAGAAACGTTGGTTAGTTTCTGAATTAGGGCATCCCACTCTTGAGATACCTTGCCTATGTTCAAAACTGAAACTTCCAATGCCTCTTTCATGGGAATGTTTTTTTCTTTACGAATGGTACGAATTCCCGAAATCACTTCATCAGCAAATTCAAAGCCGCTAATCAATTCGCTGTCAGTCGCACCTACCGCAACGACTTTGGGCCATTCGGCCACAATCAAAGCTTGTTCGGGAGTCCGTTCTGCGATGTGCTGCCATACCACTTCGGTCAAGAAGGTCATAAAAGGATGTAATAATTTCAGATTCTGCTCGAAGATTGAAATGACTTCATCAAAGGTAGTTTTATCGATAGGCTGTTGATACGGCG
>JARFRH010000201.1 GCA_029287355.1 Maribacter sp.
CTTTCTTGCCTTGCATACCTAAATCTACGATCCATTCCCGGATCCACAATGATCACAACCCGTTTTTTCGCTAACTTGTGCAACAGGCACACCGTATATAAGCTATGGCTTGGTCAGTCTTCACTTGGAAAATCCTGCGGATTTTCCAAAGCCAGTTTTTATCACGAGAGGTCTGTGTCGAGATACGCCACAGCTCATATACATAAACGTTGTGCTTCATTACCAGAAACCGCTAACCAATGATAAAATTCTTTAGAAAAATTAGACAAAACTTGCTTATGGAAAATAAAACCGGAAAGTATTTAAAGTATGCAATTGGAGAAATAATTCTTGTGGTTATTGGAATTTTAATTGCGTTATCAATTAATAATTGGAATGAAAATAAAAAAATAAAGTCTAAAGAAATAAAATCTCTTACTGAACTGCGTAAAGATTTAGAGCAAAACTTAAATGATATTAACGCCAATATTTCTGCTCTTCAAGGTTGCAAAAACTCAAATAATGTCATTCTTAATCATATTGAAAATAAATTAACTTATAATGATTCTTTGGATTATCACTTTTCAATGTTATATCCTTTTATTTCATTCACAGTGAATAAAACAACTTATGAAACACTAAAGCAAAATGGCATTGATTTAATTTCTAATGATTCATTGAGAAGTTCAATGTCTGATTTATATTCAAATCAATTTAAAGCATACGAAACATGGGAAAATAAATATTTCGTTAATCATTATCTTGATTATATAAAACCTATGTTTATTTCTGAATTCGTTTCATTTGAGCTTGGCAATTCAGCACATCCAAAAAATTATGACCAATTCATTTTGAATTCTGAAAATAAACAAGTTCTCATTTTTACAATTGGCACATGTAATAATTTTATTAGAATTCAATCAGGATTAAGAACAGAAATTCAAGACCTTATTGATATGATTGATAAGGAAATTAGAGCATGAATATTGAATTGAATAATAATAACGAAAGGCTAACACGGTGTATAATTAATTGCTAGAGTGTCTATGTGCCAATCGGAAAATCCTGTGGATTCCCTTAGGTTCGTTCCCTTTTGCTATCTTTAATTCAACGCAAATAACCATACACAATTCCGTTACCAAAGTTCAAATAAACTTATTACTGCTTCATAGAACGCCTTATATTACGCTCTTCGGTTGCTGTTTTCGGATACTGTTTTCGGATACTGTTTTCGGGCTATGGATAAACACTCTAAAATAAACGTCAAATTATCTTAATTCTTTCCAAAATCCACTTTTTGTAAAGTGTTTGTTTTTTGGCAAAAAGCAAAAACCACTTAAAATACAGAGAATTTTAGGTAGCTTACTCGACCCATGAACCCTAAACAAAAAATAGGTTGGAAAACGGCAGCGGCCTTGGTCATCTCTAGCATGATCGGCACCGGCGTATTTACCAGCCTGGGTTTTCAATTGGCCGAACTTCAAAATACCTGGAGTATTGTCTTGATTTGGGGTTTGGGCGGCGTATTTGCCCTGATCGGGGCCTTTACCTATGCCGAACTGGGCACCAATTTTGACGAATCGGGAGGCGATTATGTTTTCCTTTCCAAATTGATACACCCCTTGGTGGGCTATGTCTATGCTTGGATATCGTTAACCGTAGGGTTTACGGCTCCTATCGCTATTTCGGTGATGGCCATGAAAAGTTATTTGAGCCCTATGAATCCCTCACTGTTTACGGATTGGTTTGGGGTCGGGATCATCTTGATTTTAGCGGCGATGCATTCCTTCAGTATTGGTCAAAGCGAAAAATTCCATAATATTTCAACAGGAATAAAAATTGGATTCATTCTCCTGCTGATCATCCTGGGATTTTGGTATGCTCCTGTTCAAGAAAACGCAATCGATTTGAGTACGACATGGCAGAAGGAAATTTTGCTGCCGGGTTTTGCGGTTGCCTTATTATATGTAACCTATGCCTATACCGGCTGGAACACGGCGGCCTATATTGTCGATGAAATCAAAGATGTTCGGCGCAACTTACCAAAGGCCTTGCTAATCGGCACAGCCTTCGTGACCATCTTGTTTGTGTTGCTGCAGGTGGTTTTCTTAAAACATGCCTCCGTAGCACAACTATCCGGAAAAGTGGAAGTGGCCTTTATCGCATTCGAAAACCTGTTCGGCACTGAAGGAGGGAACTGGGTCAGTTATTTTATTGCTATTCAGCTAATAGCAACGGTAAGCGGTTATTTATGGATCGGTTCTAGAGTGACCTTCGCTATGTCTAAAGATCATTCGTTATGGCGCAAGCTGGCCGTAAAGAATACCAATGGCATACCGGTACGGGCGCTGTGGTTCCAAGCGGCAATTAGCATCGTATTGACCTTGACCGGAACTTTTGAGCAAGTGCTGTTATACGCCGGTTTTGTTTTGCAATTGATGGGCACCTTAACCGTGGCCTCAGTATTTTGGCTCAAGGGAAGAACCGGTGCCTACAAAAGCCCGTTCAAACCTTTTCTGCAAATCGCCTTTGTACTTTTCAGTATTTGGATCCTGGGGTACATGCTCGTCGAACGGCCTGTGGAAAGTGCAATCGGGTTGCTTTTTGTAGCGACGGGAATAGGGACATATTTTATGTCGAAAGGGAGGGGGAAATCTTTCGCCGCTAAAAAGTAAAGAGTACCTTTAAGCCTAGCCAACCCTCTAAAGACACTTTATGAAAATAATACGCACTACCCGGAAATTAACATTGCTGGCAGCCACCATCATAGTGGCATCATCATTCTTACAATGCAAAAGCGATACTAAAATCATCGTAAAAAAGCCAATCAACGAAACCATTCTAATAGCTCCCGAAGGATTTTCGGTGGAAGAAATAGGGAAGGATTTGGGAGCTGTTCGGCATTTGACCGTCACTGAGAGCGGGGATATCTATGCGAATCGGTCCGTACTAAAAGACAGTACTAGCATTATTATGCTCAGTGATACCAACAAAGACGGTACCATCGATACACAACAAGAATTTGGCGATGTGCCCGGCACCGGTATTCTAGCAAAGGGCAAGTACCTCTACGCCTCTTCAAATTCGGGAGTGCATCGCTATGCGTTGAATGAAGACCACAAAATTATTGATGCGAACAAGCCAGAAATAATTGTTGCCGGGCTTATCGATATGGGCCGTGATAATGCCAAGCCCTTTACAATCGATGGGGACGATAACCTCTATGTGACCATAGGTTCTTGGAACGATGCGTGCAGGGATAAAGAAACAGAAGCAGGGATGATGCCGTGTACCATCTTGGATTCCGCAGGGGGCATCTGGAAATTCAATGCCAATGCACCGAATCAGACCTATGCCGACGGAACCCGCTACGCCACAGGCCTAAAAAATGCCGTAGGTATCACCTGGAACACCAAAACCAATTCTTTGTTCGCGACCGATCATGGCCGTGGCGGACTGGCAAATTTTTATCCCGACCGCTACACCCCACAACAAAATGACGAATTGCCCTCGGAGACATTTTATGAACTAAAAGAGAACGACAATGCGGGTTGGCCATCAACGTATTATGACCATCAAAAGAACAAAAGAGTACTCGCCCCTGAATACGGTGGTGATGGCGAAAAAGTAAGTGATGAAAAATTCGTCGATCCCCTAGTGGGCTTCCCAGCACACTTGGGTCCGAACGATGTGCTGTTCTATACGGGCGATATGTTCCCAGAACGCTATAGGAATGGAGCGTTCATTGCTTTTCACAATCAATCGAAAGAGATTAAAAAGGGCTTCTTCGTGGCTTTTGTTCCGTTTAAAAATGGTAAACCCGAAGGCGAATGGGAAATTTTCCTGGATAATTTTGCCGGTTTCGATTTGGCGAACCCAACGGAAGGCGACGAACTAAAACATCGCCCGTGCGGATTGGCACAAGGCCCCGATGGCGCACTCTATGTCGCCGATGACTTTGGCGGAAGTATTTTTAAGATTAGCTATTAGCCCAACCCTTAAAACATACCGGAGCCATGCCCTTTCGCGCAAAAAATAATATCCTGGTATTTTGCGTTGTTATCGAGCCCTTGGTCCTGGAAAAGGAAATGGAGTTTGCATAAGCAGGGGGCACAGCCCTTGGCAACGCACACTATACCGCATACAGGGAAAAACCTTTATGCTCGAATTTGTTTTGGGGTACTAGCGCTAGCACCAGTACCTGAGGTGTTTGCTATGCAATACGACCGGGGACGCTTCTGTGAAAAAAATCAATTGTTAAATTGGTGCTCCATCAATTCTACTTTGAACTTGGTACCAAAGCTGTACCCTAAGGTCAATAAAACGGCCCATGTGTCGATTTTGAAGGTTCTATCAAATTGAAATTAAGCTGTTGAGAGAGGGTACCCTCCATTTTGGAAAGCGTCTGAAATCGCAAAAACCGGGCCTTACGTTCGTCGCTGCCAAAAGATAGGTTCTCTAGGGTAAAGGCCTCATATTGGTCGGTAGTAGTGCCAGCTATCAATTGACTTGCATCTTCTACCTTTGTTATATACAGACACAAATTCCGGTGGTTGTTGGTCACTGTCTTTGATTACACCGTTTATCGTTGCGGTGTTTTGTGAAAAAACATATGAAAACGGCAAGAAAATAAGTAGAAAAGGTAATAACCTCATTGCTCGTTCGTACGATCACTTGATGGTGCTTAATTTTTGGTGGCACAAAAATGCGGAAAATATAATGTGCTGAAAATGTTTTACGGTCAATTATCGCCTCTACTATTGGGCTAACCGTAAGACTGCAAATTTGCCCTTATTCCATCCATGGACCAACAAATAGAGCTGCTTTGATCCATTTGCTGTTTCAACAAAATGGGGCCAGACCTGATGAATATTGGTCAGCACCGGAATATCCAAATCTCCCGGTATAATCGTGGATACCAGGTTTTCGCCCGTATGCACATAGATCGGGGCCGATTTCTGTTGCCCAAGGGCACTCAAAGCATTCAAGAAGAAATGCTCCGCTTTATAGGAGATATTACAGACGAGACTCCCTTCTGGGATATCATTAAAGGTTTCTACATACTTGCCCTTCTTCGTGAATTTTACCACCTGGCCTGCCGCACGATTGGCAACGAGGATGTGGTTATCGTGGGCATATATGCCATGCGCCGTCTGAAATTGGCCGGGAGCATCCCCCTTTCCTCCCCAGGCCAGTTTCCCCCAACGCCAGACGCCGTCCTTTTCTTTTATCGTCATCACAAAATCACCTTCAGAATAGCCATGGGCCACATATAGCATGCCTTTCAGATAGGTCACATCGGTTACCCCAAAATTGCTGTCCTCGGATGAAAAGAATGCATTGGCAGGCGCAAACTTGAACTCGTTTCCAGTAGGTTTCATGATTTCACTTACAATGCTACCCGCTAAGGTTACAACCAGTACCCTTTTCCCCTCTTGTGCTATGGCGAGGTATTTTTCGCCTTTATGGACAAAGAAAGCAATGCCATGGATGTTGTCCTTTAATCGTTCATCGGTTCCGATGATATTCCATGTGGTAAGGTCTGGACTGATCGAACAAAGGCCATACCCCGGAATGCCCGTATACACGATTCCTGTTTCCGGATCTTCATTAAAACCGCCGTGCATTCCCGGTTCAAATTCACGGGCCTCTTTGGGAAGGGCATCTGTCAACCCCTCATCATAGGAAAAAATGAACGCTCCTTGGCCGGTTACCAGTTTTGCCCGCTGGGCCACATGATTGGATGGTACGGCACCGCGCTCATGAGGGTGGGCCATGTCCGCAACACCATGTGAATGGTGTGTATGATGGTGGTCTACATCGGCAATTTGTGCCATTACGGTGAACGAAAACCCAAAAAAGAAAATTATATATAGTGCGGTACGTGTTGTTTTTTTCATCATGGTTGATCCTAAGTTTATTTTGAAAAGTTAATCATTTCCCCCTTAATGTTCAACCCATGGAACTTCTCCTGTTTTCCGCCCTGGCAACTTGTATACTACATGCACCCCAATGGTGCGATGTTGTCTTCGGGTAGCGGGAACGCTGAGATCCTTTTATCCATAGGGTTCTGCATCCTATTTTGAATTGATTTTCGAAAAGAATAAGGAAGCATCATACTATTTTTACACTTTGCTATGCATCAAAATTTCACCAAAAGTTCGAAGCAATTTCTTTTTTTCAGCAGGTCCATCCAGCTTTTCCAAAACAGTAAAAAGCCTTTTTGGTGTGCGCGGCAATGGCTCGTTTTGTACTCGCTGCCGACCCGCTTTCTTCAAAAATTTCCTTGGTGGAGACTAATTTTCCGGTTTTGATCTGGCAAACCCAACTGGTGAATTACAACATCGCCCATGTGGTTTGGCACAGGGACCCGATGGCGCACTATATGTCTGTGATGACTTTGGGGGAAGCATTTTTAAGGTAACGTATTGATCTGGTCATCATCTAAACGATTTCTTAAAAATCTATTCTTTCTTAAGAAAATCCTTTTTTAACCGAACAGGGGTATTAGGCACCTTGTTCATCAATTTCTTTTTGCCCTTCTTTTTTTTAAGTTCAAAAGCATCGTAAAGTGTTCCTATAGGGGTGTATGCGCCATATGTTATCGTATTCTTTGTAACCGTTATTATCTGAAAAAGTTGAGTGTATTCCCCCCTTCGAACCATCCACTCCCGGTCTTGTGATTCATACATTTTCGGGCCACTGACGGAGACTGCGTATACAGTGCCAGCATCTTTAACGACCGTTAGGCCTTTTCCTTCGTTCTTCAAATATCCTCTTGAATAGGTATGGTCATGACCTTGTAAGACCAAATCGACATCATATTTGTCCATCAAAGGTTTGAAGGCCTCCCTTAATTCTTTATTGTCCCTTCCTTTTGCCGTTGAAAAAATCGGGTAGTGCATGGTAATGGTCGTCCATTTTTTGGTGTTGGTTCGTAACACGGAATCGAGCCATTTTACCTGGGCGGTTCGCGCTTCCATACTTTCATCAAAACCTTCCGCATCGATAGAGATCAGTTTCATATTTTGATAATCGATGGCATAACAGGTCTCCTTTAAATCAGTTATCGGTCCGTTTTCGGGCAAGGTAAATTGTGGCCTCCATAAAGATGACAATACCCCATCTCGATATTCATGGTTACCCGGTGTCATGATACTGGGTATTGTAGCGTGGATAAAGCTCCCGGCATGAAACCATTCGCCCCATTCCATATTCGCGTCTCTATCGTTGATCAAATCCCCTGCATGTAACATAAAATCTACCTCTGGGAACTGCCGATATGAATTTCGTATGACCCTTGACCACATTGACTTTACGTTATTCTGGGCATCTCCAAAATAAATAAAACTGAAAGGGGCATCCAAATCGGCATGGGCGGTCGTAATCTGGTACCATTCGCTCCAATACGCATCTTCTTCAGAGCCATTGCCAACGCGATAGACATAGGTGGTATTGGGTTGAAGATCGGAAACTACTGCCGAATGAAAAGTAGCCTTCACCAAAGGCTCCCTACTATTTTGATTTTCAAACTCTTGTGAAACCGCTTCCACTTTGCGTACATCGCGCAATAGAAATTCGGGGCCATCGGTAGCCAAGGCAAACGCTACAATTCCTGAATCCATTTGCTGGTTGGTTCGCCAATTGACTGCAAAACTATGTGCTGGGTCAACGGTAAGATTGGCAATTACACGATCCGGTGTCTTGGACGGAAAAATCAATTTATGTGAAACGATGGTATCATGTTCAACATAATGGGTGTGGCCATCTTCATCAAAAGACTGGCCGTAAGCAACTTTTTGAATTACTATAAAACCTACTGTAAGCAAAATAATGCTTATGGTATTCGACAGGCATTGTTTTTTCATTTCCATTGATTTCTTGATGCCTAAAGTAGTTGTATCTGTTTTAAAAATCGAAATTCTTTAAAGCTGTTGTTGTTAAAAATACAAAACCCCCCATATACATTGGAGGGCTTCTTCAAATATTGTGGTCCCACCACCACCAGGAAATTAATTATTAATTTGTTTTTACATTAGGGGAATGAAATACAGCAAGATTTCACTCCCCTTAGTATTCTCCTTTATCTGTATGTTGGGCATGTGCGTTCCGGTAGTGTCCGTTGCGCAAACCCGCATTGATAGTTCGCGCTATTATTACGATGCGATCATCAACCCCGAAAAACCGGAAAACCTACCCGCAGGGCTTAATTTCTATCTCAAAAAAAAACAAGCGCATCTGCTTAAAAAAGATACCCTTAGCGCCATTAGTGACTTACGATTATTGGCTATAGGCGAATTTAAAATTGGGGATTATTACGAAAGTGAGAACTACATGGTAGAGGCCTTGCACCTTATCAACGCTATGCAACCTGATGTTGCCTTACTGGAGAGCAAGGTTGGATTGTATAACCAATTGGGAAGAATATATAGAGCCTCAAAGAACCCGGCTGCTGCCATTAAGGCCTTTAACGATGCTTTGGCCATTTCACAAAAAACCAAGGACAGCATCACTATTCTTAATAATAAGGCCAATGTGTATAAGGACGAACTGGATTTTGATAATGCGAAGGAAATCTATGCTCTAATCTACATGAAAAGTCTTGAAACCCAGGATAGCTTACAAATAGGTATGGTGCTTAATAATTTAGGATATGTACAGTCAAAACTTAACTCCCCAGATGCCCTAAAGAATTTGATCAGTGCTCGCAACATAAATGATATGATTAAGGAGATGGGCGGTCAGCATGCAAGCAATAGCCATTTGGCCGAATACTACTTGGATAGGAATGACACCGCACAAGCAAGAGCCTATGGCAACAAGGCATTGGAGTTAGCGAGGACCATCAATAGCAGCTCCCTTACCTTGGATGCGCTTTCATTTCTAATGCGATTGGACGAAAATCCGATCACCAAGGAATATAAACGTTTGGCGGACAGCATCTCCAATGCCAAGCAACTCGCCGAAAACAAAAACGCCTATTTAAAATATAACGTAGCCGAAGAACAAAAGAAAACCCAGGCAAGCCAATTGGAACAAGCTGTAGAATCGCGTAAACGCATCACCTACCAATTCTTGGCCTTGTTCATATTTCTGCTATTGATAAGCTCCTATTTTTTCTACAGGTACCGCTACAGAAAAGCGAAAATTGAAGAAGTCTATAAAACGGAGACCCGTATTGCCAAAAAAGTACATGATGAAGTGGCCAATGATATCTACAAAGTGATGACATCCCTTGAGAATAACCCTAAAATTGATACCGGAATATTGGATGAAATTGAAAAAATCTATTCAAAAACCAGGGATATTTCTAGGGAAAACAGTGTTATTGAACTCAATGAAGATTATGGACAACAGTTGAACGATCTCTTATTAGGCTATAAAAATGAACAGGTAACCGTGGTGACCCGTAATCTATTAAAAATGAATTGGGAGGAGGTCTCGGAAATTAATAAAACGACTATTTACAGGGTCTTACAGGAATTAATGACCAATATGCGGAAACATAGCATGGCTTCTACGGTTGCCCTTATTTTCGCAAGGGAAGGGTCCAAAATCCAAATAAAATATCGTGACAATGGCATAGGTTGTGACCTTTTTAAAAAAAATGGCCTTCAAAATACGGAAACCCGTATCACTTCCATCAATGGAACCATTAGTTTTGCATCAAGGAAAGATGATGGCTTTAATGCCACCATAATACTGTAATTCATGTTTAAAAGGGTTTTAATAGCGGAGGATATGGAGGACATCAATAAAGGTGTGCATGCCCTGTTGACAGCGTTAGGCGTAAACGATATCCAACAAGTACAATATTGTGATGATGCCTATCTAAAGATTAAAAGGAGCCAATTGGATAATGAGCCCTTTGATTTGCTGATCACCGACCTATCGTTTAAGGCAGACCACCGTTCCCAAAAATATGCTTCGGGGGAGGCATTGGTCGAAAAAATTAACAGCGAGTTTCCAAAATTGAAAGTTATCGTCTTCTCCGTTGAAGACCGATTACAACGGGTGCGGAACCTTTTCAACAAACACCATATAAATGCCTATGTGTGTAAAAGCAGGTCAGGATTAAAAAATCTCACTAAAGCCATTGATGAAGTAGCTAAGGATGCTACTTTCCTATCTCCTGAAGTAGCGAATGCATTCAGTGCCCATAATGATTTAGAAATCGAGGATTATGATATTTCACTTTTAGACCATCTAAGTAATGGACTTTCACAGGAAGAAATTAGTGTTTTATATCAAAACCAACATATTTCACCCGCCAGTTTAAGTAGCATTGAAAAACGCCTTAATAAACTTCGGATCCAATTCAATGCCAACAATGCCATACATCTAGTGGCCATTTTTAAAGACTTGGGCCTCATTTAAGATCATGATTTTATAATTATCCATATCCCTTACGGGTATCCGTAAAGGATATTCCTATTATAATCTTAGGTTTGGCTAATGAAAAAAATAAGGTCACAATTCAGCTAAAAATTACGATCATTTAGGCTTAGGCCGGCCTACTGGAAAGGTAATCGGGGGAAATATCCGATTCGGTAGGTTTGGCCTTTTAACAAAACGAATAAATAATTATCTATGAAAAACGTAATTTTAACCCTATTCACATTGTTGATCTTTATCCCTAATCAAATCAAGGCGCAAGACAATGGTGCCGCTATTGCAGGAGCGGTTGGTGCGCTGGCAGCTATTGGAGCCGGGGTGGCTGCAGTTGAACAAATGAAGGAACGTGCAGAATTAACGGCTACAGAATGGCTATTGGCCAATAACCCAGAGATTACCAGCTTTTCATTAAAGACGATTGATT
>JARFRH010000313.1 GCA_029287355.1 Maribacter sp.
GGGTAGCGATGAGTGATGGAGTCATTACCGAAGATGAGCGAATTTTTTTGCACCGATTGGCGGCGAGGTTAGATATCACGGAACAAGAGTACAAAGACATCTTGAAGAATTACAAAAAATTTCATATTAACCCGCCTACGAGTTATGATATAAGATTGGAGAGGTTATATGATTTGGCGAGAATGGTATATGCCGATCACGTATTGGGGGACGGGCAAACCGCACTGTTGGAAAGATTAGGCATTGGACTTGGTTTCACAACGGGTAATGTAGCCTATGTCGTCGACAAAGCTTTGAAATTGGTAAATGCCGGTGTCGACAAAGAAAGTTTTATTAATGAGATTAAGAATATGAACCGTTAGTATTAAGTGGTTCACTGAAAAGATAAGGGAGGCAATTGCCTCCTTTTTAATGATATTTATTCAAGAATTCTTGAAGTTTTTCTACCATTTTTCGACTTCCACAGAAAAACGGAACCCTTTGATGGAGTTCGGTCGGTTCAATATCCATAATGTCTGTTTTACCTCCGATCGCCAATCCATTCGCTTGTTCCGCGATAAAGGCCATAGGGTTGCATTCATATAATAGGCGTAATTTCCCACTAGCGGTAATACTACTTTTCGGATACATATAAATGCCGCCTTTGATCATGTTTCGATGAAAATCAGAAACCAAAGAGCCGATATAGCGAGAAGTGTAAGGTCGGTCTCCTTCTTCCTGTTGGCAGTATTTGATATAGTCCTTTACCCCCTGATGAAAATGAATATAGTTTCCTTCGTTAACCGAATAAATTTTTCCCGTTTCCGGAAATTGCATATTTGGATGCGACAGGTAAAAAGTGCCGATGGCCGGATTTAGCGTAAATCCGTTGACTCCGTCCCCTGTGGTATAGACCAACATGGTAGATGTTCCATAAACAATATAGCCCGCCGCAACTTGTTTATTTCCAGGCTGTAAAAAGTCCTCTAAAGTTACTGGCGTGCCAATAGGGGTAATCCTTCTATAGATGGAAAAAATCGTACCTACTGAAACATTGACATCGATATTTGAGGATCCATCTAGCGGATCTATTAAAACCACATATTTATTTTGATGCTTTTCATCGTTACTGTTAATGCTAATAAAATCGTCCTCTTCTTCTGAAGCTATTCCACAGACGATTTCACGATTTTTTAAGGTTTGAATAAATTTTTCATTGGCAAAAACATCGAGCTTTTGTTGATCTTCCCCTTGAATATTGGTGTCGCCGGCAGCGCCTAGAACGTCTACCAAACCGGCCTTGTTTACTTCGTGGTTGACAACCTTCGCCGCAAGGCGTATCGCATTGATCAGTTTAGAAAGTTCTCCTGAGGAATATTGAAATGAGCTTTGGTTTTCAATGATGAACTCTCCGAGCGTGGTGTTTTTTTTGATCATTTTAGGTGTGAATGAAATTTGAGAACAAATATCGAGCATTTTGTGAAACTATATCGTTTTCGTGAAAATTTCATTTTTTAAATTTATAACTTAGTGTTTTATTTGTAACAATTATGAACTATACCATTCGAGAAGCAGTGGCTGAAGACATGTCTCAAGTGCTGCAGCTAATTCAAGAATTGGCTTCTTTTGAAAAAGAGGCGCATGCCGTTGCCGTAACCGTTGAGGAGTTGATTAATGACGGATTTGGCGAACATAAATTGTTTCATTGTTTTGTGGCCGAATCAGATGAATCCATTGTTGGAATGGCCTTGGTTTATCCTCGATATTCTACATGGAAAGGAGCTATTATTCATTTGGAAGATTTAATTGTTACCGAAAAGATGAGAGGCAGCGGGCTTGGTACCGCATTGCTAAATGAGGTCGTTAAATATGGACATAATTTAGGAGTGAAGCGGATCAATTGGGAGGTCATCGATTGGAATGAACCTGCGATAAAATTTTATGAAAGTAAAGGAGCGAAGGTGATGCGAGATTGGGATGTTGTTCAACTTGATGAAAAGGGAATTGCTAATTATTTGAGGAATATTTGAAATATAGATTTTCCACTGCTGGGAAATACTACTAAATAAATTGATTTATGCGCATATTTAAATTCGGTGGTGCATCAGTGAAAGATGCTGAGGGCGTCGAAAATGTGGTCAAAGTTCTAAGAGAAACCGGTTATGAAAATACCTTGGTGGTTGTTTCCGCCATGGGTAAGACCACCAATGCCATGGAGGCGATTGTCAACGCTTATTTTGATGATAAAGGTGCTTTGCCTTCAACAATACAAGAAGTCATAGCTTATCATACGGGCATAATAACCGAGCTTTTTGAAAATGGCCAACATCCTGTTTTTAAGAAGTTGAGAGTGCTTTTTGATGAAGTACAAGGGTTTTTGGTTTGGAATAAATCACCTAATTACAATTTTGTATATGATCAAGTAGTGGGTTATGGAGAGCTGGCCTCATCTACAATTATAAGTGCCTACATGAACGAAATCGGGATTCAAAACAATTTGCTCGATGTTCGTGATTTTATAAAAACAGATACTAGTTATCGAGACCCAAAAGTCAACTGGGAGAAGACCCAAAAAAATATGACTGAAGGCATCGATCAAAAAATATTGAATATTACCCAAGGTTTTTTAGGAAGCGACGACAATAATTTCACCACAACATTGGGCAGGGAAGGCTCGGACTACACGGCTGCCATATTGGCCTACTGCCTGAATGCCAGTTCGGTAACCATTTGGAAAGATGTACCTGGTGTTTTAAACGCCGATCCAAGGTATTTCAAAGAGACCCGACTATTGAATAAGATATCATATCGTGAGGCAATCGAATTAGCGTTCTATGGAGCGTCGGTTATTCACCCGAAGACACTGCAACCCCTTCAGGGAAAAGAGATACCGTTACATGTAAAATCATTTCTTAATCCAAAGAATTCAGGAACTACTGTGGGTAAGGGAATAGGAATTGAACCCAAAGTACCCTGTTATATCATAAAAAAGGACCAAGTATTGATGAAATTGTCTTCCCTGGATTTTTCTTTTATTGTGGAGGACAGTATCAGCGAACTTTTCAAGTTACTACATGAATATAAAATGAAAGTCGATTTGATTCAGAATTCGGCGATTAGTTTTTCTGTCTGTGTCGATAATAAGTTCGGTCGCCTTGCTGAACTATTAAATCTTTTGAAGAGTAGGTTTAAAGTAACTTGTCATGAAGGTGTGTCTCTATACACCGTTCGCCATTTTGACTCCAATGCCATAGCATCTCTTGTAAATGGGCATGAAGTATTATTGGAGCAAAGGGGTATCGAAACTATTCAATTAGTCTTGAAATAAGTGCCATTTATTTTTGATTAGTGCAACTACTATGATTTTTAGTTGTCTTTAGCAGTGTTAAAATGCCTCCCTCAATTAGGGATTTTCCTATATTTACCGTTACCTAAAAACACCAATGAATGGGCTTAGTGACCGCCAAAGAAGTAGCCAAAGCGATCAATCTTGATACATATGGTTTTTTAGGCACTTTTATAGGTTGGTTTCTTATGAAGGTCACCAGAATTTCAAGCATCAATTCGTTTTATGAAACAATAGAACATCTCGATGGTGCAGCCTATGCTGATGCGATTGAAAAGCATTATGAATTAAATTATGAAATTCCTGAAGAAGATTTTAAAAGACTGCCAAAAGAGGGGCCGTTTATCACCATATCAAACCATCCTCTAGGTGCCATAGACGGCATTCTGCTTTTTAAATTAATGGTTCGAAACAGGCCTGATTATAAAATCATGGCTAATTTTCTTTTACAACGTATGGCACCTTTAGAGCCATACATTATTCCGGTAAATCCTTTCGAAGACCACAAAGATGTTAAAAGCAGTATTTCAGGATTTAAAAATGCGTTGACTCATTTAAAGGATGGCCATCCGTTGGGAATCTTTCCTGCAGGGGAAGTGTCTACTCACAAAGATGGAAAGTTTATTGTTGACAAGCCTTGGGAAGAAGCTGCATTGAAATTGATTCGTAAAGCTGGAGTGCCTGTAGTGCCCATATATTTTCATGCAAGAAACAGCAAACTATTCTATCGTTTGGCCAAGATGAATGGGGTTTTTCGGACCGCCAAAATTCCTTCAGAGGTGTATTCGCAACGGAACAGGCCTATTAAAATAAGAATTGGGCAACCCATTTCTCTCAAGGCGCAACAAGAGCAAGAAACCTTGGAAGATTTTACCGACCTACTTCGAAAGAAGACCTATATTCTAGCAAACGCTTATGAGAAAGAGCGCCTAATCGATCAAATACCGTCGTCAATAAAGTTGCCAAAATCTCCCAAAAAAATAGCTTCTGCAGTACGTACCGAAGTTATTGAAGGTGAAATCGAAAAATTGACGGAAAAGGATAGAAGACTACTTCAAAGTAAAAATTACGAGGTTTTCTTGGCTCCCGCCAAAGAAATGCCATTTACTTTAAAAGAGATTGGTAGACAACGTGAAGTGACATTTCGTGCGATTGGTGAGGGAACAAATAATTCAATTGATATTGATCGATTTGATGAATATTACCACCATATGTTCTTATGGGACAGTAAGGCCAAAAAGATTGCGGGAGCTTACCGAATGGGGCTAGGTTCGGAAATTTTTTCTAAATACGGTATCGACGGATTTTATCTACAAGATCTTTTTCGATTTGAGCCTGAACTTTTTAGCATGATGGGTCAATCTATAGAGATGGGCAGGGCATATATCATTAAAGAATACCAACAGAAACCAATGCCCTTGTTTTTACTTTGGAAGGGCATAGTGCATACCACGCTCAGACATCCTGAGCATAAATATTTGATAGGTGGAGTGAGCATAAGCAATCAATTTTCAAACTTTTCAAAATCACTGATGATAGAGTTTATGAAAAGTAATTATTGGGACCCTTATGTAGCACAGTATATTCGGCCCAAAAAGGAATTTAAGGTCAAACTAAATGATGCTGACAAAGAATTTATCTTTGATGAAACACAGGCGGATCTCAATAAATTCGATAGGCTAATCGATGAGGTCGAGCCAGGTAGTTTACGTCTGCCGGTCTTGATTAAGAAATATATCAAACAAAATGCAAAGGTTATCGCCTTTAACGTGGATCCCTTATTTAATAATTCCGTAGATGGATTGATGTATATTAAAATCGCTGACCTTCCTGAAAGTACTGTTAAACCGGTTATGGAAGAATTTCAAGCCGAGTTGGAGCGCAAGTTTACTGAGGCGAATCAAAATGGAAATACCTAGTTAATCTCCTTCTCATTATCTTTTATTTGATTTAGCCCTTAGGAAGGCAACAAGGCTTTTTCCATCACATATAATAGCTCAGTAGCGATTTCCAAACTTCGCTCATGATACTTCTCTTTTTGTTGTGGCGTGTCGTCGAATGCCTTAGGGTCTTCGAAAGTAATCGGGAAACGGCCATCGGCACCTCCGACATAGGGGCATCCTTTATCGGCCGAAGAACAAGTCATGATCGCCGCAAAATTCGCTTTAGGATTAAATGGATCGTCAAAGGTCTTTGAAAAACCTATTATGGGATGCGAATTAGGGGCGTATTTGATGCTGTAGACGGGATTGCCGGTTTCAGATAGCTGGTCAATCTCAAATCCCATGTTTTTTAAGGTTTCGGCAGCCATTGGAAAAAGGGCCGTGGCTTCAGTACCTCCAGAATAACAGTTGATATTTTTTATGCCTACATAATGCGCCAATGTTTGTGCCCAAACTTGTGAAAGATGACTTCTTCTCGAATTATGGGTGCAAATAAAATTAAGTGCTATCGCCTCATTACCCGCAATTTTTCTATTCATATAAGTTGCCAAAGAATTTAAAAGCCCTTTTCGATTATCTGAAATTTGGTCGATGTCCAAAGACTGTATGGTTTGTTCAATTTTAGGGAATACTTCTTCTGCTTTCATCACTTTTTTATATGCCCACAGTTTTACTTCGTCTCTCAAAAAGCAGGTTGTCTTTCCATTCACCATTCAATTTACCTACCCTTTCTCGTTTTCCGATATACCGAAAACCTGTTTTTTTATGAAGTTCGATACTCCCTTCATTTTCTGGGAAAATTCCAGATTGAATGGTCCATAAGCCTTCAGCTTCTCTTTCTTTAATCAAAGCTTTCATAAACAGTTGTCCTAATCCCTTAACTCGGCTGTATTTTGCAATATAAACACTTACCTAAGC
>JARFRH010000340.1 GCA_029287355.1 Maribacter sp.
GGGCAAATGTTGCTTTTACCTACAGTTCGAGTGAAGGGCCGGCCTTGGAATTGGAAAAAGAGCTCAAAGGCAAAGGAATCAATGCCAAGGCCTATAAGAGTAATGCCGCGAGTTTTGTCGAATCAGAGGCACTCGTAGCTAAAGTACTTGAAGATTTTGGCGGTATTGATGTGCTGATAAACAATGCGGGTATTACGAAAGACAAGTTGTTGATGCGGATGGCGGAAGAGGATTTTGACTCCGTAATCGAGATCAATCTGAAGTCTGTGTTCAATATGACCAAAGCGGTGCAACGAACATTATTAAAACAACGAAAAGGCTCAATTATTAATATGAGTAGTGTTGTAGGCGTTAAAGGCAATGCTGGCCAGGCAAATTATGCGGCCTCAAAAGCGGGTATGATTGGTTTTACCAAATCAGTGGCGTTGGAGTTGGGTTCTAGAAACATACGATGTAATGCCATCGCCCCGGGTTTCATAGAGACCGAAATGACCGGAAAGCTAGATGAGAAAGTTGTACAAGGCTGGCGAGAGGGAATTCCATT
Organism: Maribacter sp.; assembly: GCA_029287355.1. GTDB lineage: Bacteria > Bacteroidota > Bacteroidia > Flavobacteriales > Flavobacteriaceae > Maribacter_C. The sequence goes on from JARFRH010000340.1 coordinate 545, forward strand.
GAAACGTGGAGGAACAACTGAAGATATTGCTAATGCATGCCTATTTTTCGCATCCGATTTATCTGCCTATGTCACTGGTCAGGTCTTGAACGTGGACGGTGGAATGCTAACCTAAATTTAGTTGCCCAGAATATAGCATTATGATTTATGTAACAACCCCCACGATTGCCGGTAAAGAGATTTACGAAACGCTAGGTCTTGTTCGAGGAAGTACTGTTCGTGCAAGAAATATTGGTCGCGATATTTTTGCCGGTCTTAGGAATATAGTGGGAGGCGAAATTTCGGAATATACGAGTCTATTGGTCCAAGCCCGTGAAGAGGCAATAAAGCGAATGATGGATGATGCACAACGCCTAGGGGCGGATGCAATTGTTAATGTAAGATTTAATACTTCGCAAGTGATGCAAGGTGCCGCTGAGATGTTAGCCTATGGAACAGCGGTCAAATTAAAAAAATAGGCACCAAAAGGGTGTATTCCTTTTCATCCTCAAGCTATTGGTCTATCTATGGAAGCCTCTTTTGTGTCCATAATTTAACTTGTGTTAAAGAGAATTATGGATAAGAAGAAGGAAGACATTGAGAAGAGAGATAATTAAATGCAGACGACAACACTACTATTATTATTTGCCGCTGCCCTAGTGGCTTTGGCCTTAGCACTTTTTCAATATTATTTTAGGGTGAAAAGAAAAGGAAAACTATCAATTATCCTATCTTTTCTACGCTTTTTGGCTTTTTTCGGACTTTTTGTCTTGCTCATTAACCCCAAATTTTCCAAGAATGAGTACACGATACAAAAGTCCAACCTTGTGGTACTAGCTGATAATTCTACTTCTATGGCTACTTACAAAAGCCAAGTCACTAGTATTTTGGAGGAGTTGAATGGTACGGAAGGAATTTTGAAAAGATTCAATGTCAAAAGCTACCGATTTGGCAATGAGTTGCATGAACTAAATGATAGTTTGTCCTTTCTAGAAAAAAACACCAATATTTCCAAATCGCTTTCTTCAATTAAAGACGTGTACAACAATACCAATACAGCTGTTGTATTGCTTACTGATGGTAATCAGACCATTGGCGCTGACTACGGATTTCAAAGAAATACATTAAAGTTTCCGGTTTATCCTGTAGTCATAGGAGATACCACGAGATATGAAGATTTAAGTATTAATCAGATTAATGTAAACAAGTATGCTTTTCTGAAGAATAAATATCCTATTGAAGTCTTTGTTTCCTATGAGGGAAATGCCACCGTTTCTTCGGTTTTGAATATAACTGTAAATGGAAAAACTGCATATCGCGAGACACTGCAACTTTCGAATACCAATAGCACAAGAATTGTGAACACCCTACTTGAGGCGACTTCTGTAGGAATAAAATCCGTTTCCGTGAATTTACAACCTTTGGCAAATGAACGAAATACGGTTAACAATAGTAAACGGGTTGCCATTGAGGTAATCGATGAAAAAACCAATGTCGCCATCATCTCGAATATATTGCACCCCGATATTGGAGCCCTTACCAAGTCTATCGAGAGCAATGAACAACGTTCGGTATCGCTTAAAAGACCTTCAGTGAAACTTGCAGACCTTGAGGATGTTGATATCTTCATCCTATACCAACCTAACGCTACGTTCAAACCAGTTTTCGACTATATAGAGCAAAAGAAGGCCAACAGTTTTATTATCGGCGGTAATAAAACCGATTGGACCTATCTCAATACTGTGCAACCCGAAATTCGGGTCGAAGATGGTTACCCCAACCAAGAGATCGTGCCTATACTAAACCCTTCTTTTTCCAAATTCGATATATCGGATATTTCTATGGCCGATTTCCCCCCTTTGGAAAGCGATGCCGGCGCAGTTGTCGTTCGAGGGGATAAGGATGTGTTGGCCACGATGATGATTCGAGGAAGAGACATGAGAACCCCTTTGCTGATGGCAAAGGAAGCTTCAGCTGGTAAGAAGATAATTTTGTTCGGGGAGAATATCTGGAAATGGCGCATGCAAAGTTTTAGAAATGATCAGAATTTCGAAAATTTTGACAAGCTTGTTAGTAAACTAGTTTTGTACCTAGCCAACAATTCTTCCAAAAATCGTTTGAATATCGATTACCAACGCATCTATGACGGTAGTAGTGATTCAAAGATCACAGCAACTTATTTTGATGAGGCCTTCGTTTTTGATTCGAATACCAATATTTCACTGAAAATTGGAAGTGAAGAAACCGGGTTTTCAAAAGTGATTCCGATGTTGTTGAAGAAAGGGTACTACGAAGCTGATTTGCTTGGAACACCTGCAGGGGAGTACAAGTTTACGGTGACTGTAGAAAACGATAATCGTTCTAAGTCCGGTAGTTTTATCATTTTGGATTTTGATGTGGAACAACAGTTTTTAGCAGCGGACTATAAAAAGTTGTCACAATTGGCGAAAGGTACGGAAGGCGTCTTGTATTTTCCGTCCGAATTGGATTCATTGACGACACAATTGAGTGGTTCCGATCGGTTTGCACCTACCCAGAAAGGCACAAAAAATGTCGTATCTTTGATCGATTTTAGAATTCTGATGGCATTGATAGTGGCCCTTTTGGCTATGGAGTGGTTTGTCAGAAAATATAACGGACTAATATAAAAATAAAATAGCATGGAAAAATTACCAAAAATTGCATTGCCCGCAATTTTCATTTTAATCGCATTGGTTATATTGATATCGAAATCGGCAATCACCATTGGGTCCGGTGAGGCTGGTGTACTGTACAAAACATTTAGTGGCGGAGTTGTTACCGAGGAGCCCCCAATGGGCGAAGGATTTCATCTTGTGGCCCCTTGGAACAAAGTTTTTATTTACGAGGTAAGACAACAAGAAGTTTTTGAAAAAATGCAAGTGCTTTCTTCAAACGGATTGGAAATAAAATTGGACGCTTCGGCATGGTTTGAGCCTAAACGTGAGTTCTTGGGTAAGTTACATCAAGAAAAAGGAACCGAATATATACAACGTGTATTACTGCCAACGATACGTTCAGCGGCAAGAAGCGTTGTTGGCCGTTATACACCTGAACAACTTTATTCTAGTAAACGTGACGCTATTCAAGCCGAAATTTACGAGGAAACTAAAAAAATTGTTGATGGTCAATATATTCAGTTGAATGAAGTTTTAGTGCGTGATGTTACATTGCCAGCTACAATTAAAGAAGCGATTGAGCGTAAATTAAAGCAAGAGCAAGAATCATTGGAATATGAATTTCGTTTGGTTACGGCCAAAAAGGAAGCGGAAAAAGTAACCATTGAAGCTCAGGGTAAGGCCGATGCGAATAGAATATTAAGCGCGTCTTTGACTGATAAAATTTTGCAAGATAAGGGTATCGATGCCACGCTCAAATTATCAGAATCACCAAATGCCAAGGTGGTGATTGTAGGTGGAGGAGAAGCTGGTTTGCCACTAATATTAGGAAACAACTAATATGTTTCAAGAGAAGAGAGGTCAAGAGCTTTTTGTTTGATTTCTAACTTTTCTTTTGTAAAATCAAAAATACCGTTTACTTTTACACTTCAATGAAGAACAAGAATACACATCATCATCTTTCAACTGGCTGTCAAGCGAGGTAAAGGTGTATTGTAGTATTACAGCATATTTAAACCCGTTTGAGCAATCAAGCGGGTTTTTTAATTAGGATACTTTAAGCGTCATTCACGCGCAAGCGGGCATGAAAAGAAAATAATGAACTATGAAAATTAGAATTGCTATTCAGAAATCCGGTAGACTGAATGAAGACTCTTTAAAGATTCTTAAAGACTGCGGAATTTCTATTGATAATGGAAAGGATCAGCTTAAGGCTTCGGCCCGCAATTTTCCAATGGAAGTTTTTTACTTGCGAAATGGTGATATCCCTCAATACTTAAGAGATGGCGTAGTGGATATTGCAATTATCGGAGAGAATGTTTTGATCGAAAAAGGAGCGGATATCGAATTTGTGGAGAAACTTGGTTTTTCAAAATGCAAGGTTTCTCTTGCTATTCCAAAATCTGTGAACTATAATTCTGTCAAAGATTTTGAGGGCAAACGCATTGCAACGAGCTACCCGAATACCGTCCGTAACTATTTAGAGGAAAACGATGTGAAAGCAGATTTGCATGTTATCAGCGGTTCTGTGGAGATAGCTCCGAATATCGGATTGGCAGATGCCATTTGTGACATTGTTTCCAGTGGAAGTACACTTTTTAAGAATAATTTGAAGGAAGTGGAAGTCATGTTGAAAAGTGAAGCGGTCTTGGCGGTATCTCCAAAAATTTCCGATGAGAGAAAGGAAATTTTGACAAGGATGCAGTTCCGTATTCAATCGGTTTTACAAGCTAGACAATCGAAGTATGTGCTGATGAACGCACCTAATGATAAATTAGATTCCATTCTAAAGCTCTTACCGGGAATGCGTAGTCCAACCGTTTTGCCATTGGCCGAAGCGGGTTGGAGTTCAGTGCACACGGTTATCAATAAAGATAGGTTCTGGGAAGTTATCGATGAATTAAAACAATCAGGGGCGGAAGGAATTTTGGTTTGTCCTATTGAAAAAATGGTTCTCTAAATTATTCAATGTTATTGCTGCGAACCTGCCGGCTGGCAGGGGCGAGTATCTGTTTAAATTAACAAGGATGCAAAAAATAGTCAATCCGAAAAAAGGAGATTGGAAGTCCATTTTGAAAAGGCCCACCCAAACTGTTGCCGAAATTGAGAAAACAGTCAATGAAATCTTTCGAGAGGTGGAGCAAGATGGGGATTCGGTGGTCAAGAGATACACTGAAAAGTTCGATGGCGTGACATTAAGTGATTTGAAAGTTGCAAAACAGGAAATCGAGGAAGCCAAAAAGCTGATTTCCTTGGAACTAAAAGATGCCATCGAACTTGCAAAATCAAATATCGAGACCTTTCACAAAGCGCAAAGAACCGCCAAGGTTGAAGTTGAGACAACGGATGGGGTTCTCTGTTGGCAAGAGAAGCGCCCCATTCAAAAAGTAGGGCTGTATATTCCAGGGGGAACCGCACCTTTATTTTCAACCATACTGATGTTGGCTATTCCTGCTAAGCTTGCGGGTTGTAAGGAGATTGTTTTATGTTCGCCTCCTAATGCGGAAGGAAAAATCAATCCAGCAATTTTGTATACAGCAGCCTTGTGCGGTGTTACCCAAATTTTTAAAGTAGGAGGAATCCAAGCTATCGCCGGTATGACCTTTGGGACGGAAAGCATCCCGCAGGTGTATAAAATCTTCGGGCCCGGCAATCAATTTGTAACGGTTGCCAAACAGATCGCAACGAAGCACGGAGTGGCCATTGATATGCCTGCAGGCCCGAGTGAATTACTAGTGGTCGCGGATGATACGGCCGATGCGGCTTTTGTAGCTTCTGATTTATTGAGCCAGGCAGAGCATGGCATTGATAGTCAGGTGATTTTGGTTTCTACTTCAAAGGATTTGATTGATGCGGTAGCGCAAGAAGTTGATAAACAAATTGAAGCCCTTGCGCGAAAAGAAATCGCTCAAAAAGCTATAAACAATAGTAAATTGATATATATGGAAAATGACCGAGTAGCCATTGATTTAATCAATGAATATGGGCCAGAACATTATATCGTATGTGTGGAAAATGAAGGTTTTTATGTTGATAATACCTTTAATGCAGGTTCTGTTTTCATTGGGAACTATACCCCGGAAAGCGCTGGGGATTATGCGTCGGGGACTAATCATACCTTACCTACAAACGGATATGCCAAACAGTATAGTGGGGTCAATTTAGATAGTTTCATGAAGAGTATGACCTATCAAAAGATTTCAAAAGAAGGGATACGGAACATAGGAAGCGCCATAGAAATCATGGCCGAAGCAGAAGGCTTACAGGCTCATAAGAATGCGGTGACCTTACGGCTAGAAAGTCTAAAGGAATAAGCCATAAGCTCTTCCCTTTTTTTTCAAGGGGTGACACAGTAACAGCTGCAGGCGAGCCAAAGTGAAGCTAAGACGGAGGGGTATTGGTGAAAGTAGCTAGGAAATCAAAAGACCCCTGTCTC
>JARFRH010000041.1 GCA_029287355.1 Maribacter sp.
CGTTCCACCTGCTCCCAAGGCCCAACTCGGAATAGCGACCTGAAAATCGGCCAGTTGGGTTACAATGGCATTGGCGTCAACATTTTGTTTGTCCAGGGTTGTTGCCAGAAACTCGAAATTGGTTCCATGTTCTGTCTTTAACTTACGGTTTTCCGATACTATGCTTTCTTTGTCTATATTCATGATACTCTAAAGTAATGGGAATTAAAATAATGCTACCGTACAAAAGCATTTGCCATACCACCATCTACATTAATGATGTTTCCGGAGGATTTATCCAAAATGCCTACAAGGGCAAAAACTCCCTTGGCAATATCCTCTGGATAAATTATTTCATTTAATAGATTCCTTTTTGCATAGTGGGCAGGAAGTTCCTCAACCGAAATACCGTAAGCTTTTGCACGACCTTCGGCCCACGCGCCTTCCCAGATTTTGCTGCCTACGATTACCCCATCTGGGTTTACTATATTTACCCTTATTTTATCTTCCCCAAGTTCTGCAGCCAACAATCTTGCCATGTGCTGTTGGGCGGCCTTTGCCGTTCCGTAACCAACATTGTTCGGGCCTGATACCAGTCCGTTTTTACTGGCAATACTAATGAAGTCGCCTCCCAATCCTTGTTTACGCATAATGGCAACGGCTTGCTTAGCAAGTTCAAACTGTCCTTTTACCAAAACACTTTGGAGAATGTCCCAATCCTTTTCAGTAGTTTCTTCCAAAGGTTTTGAAATTGCAAGCCCAGCACTGTGTACCACAATATCTACTCCGCCAAATTCAAGACAAGCCTTTTTGTAGGCTTCGACTATTGACTCAGAACTAGTCACATCGCATATTGAATAAGATACAACATCCCTTTTAAAAGTATCGGCTGCTTCCTGTAATCGCTCCTCTACAATGTCTGTTAATACCACATTGGCGCCCTCCTCGGCCAATTTATCAGCTATAGCTTTGCCAATTCCACCACCTGCACCAGTAACCAGAGCCACTTTACGAGAAAGTGGTTTTTCTTTGGGCATGCGTTGAAGTTTCGCCTCTTCCAATAACCAATATTCGATATCAAAAGCTTCTTGTCTTGGCAGCGAAGTATACGCTGAAATAGCTTCGGCACCTCTCATGACATTAATGGCATTGGTATAGAATTCACTTGCTACCCTTGTTGTCTGCTTGTTTTTGGCAAAGCTGAACATGCCCACCCCAGGATAGATAATGATAACCGGATTGGGGTCGCGCATTGCCGGACTATTGTCCTTTTTGCAGGTTTCGTAATAATCAGCATATTCTTGCCGGTACTTTTCGAATGCCGGGTTTAATTTTTCCAAAATTGCTCCTGAATCAGACACGTCTTCGTTAGGGTCCAAGGTAAGTACCAAGGGCTGTATCTTGGTTCGCAGAAAGTGATCCGGACATGAAGTACCCATTGGGGCCAAACGATCCAAATCATTACTATTGATATATTCCATCACCACTTCGGTGTCGGTGAAATGACCGATCATTCTAGCTTCCGAAGAACAAAGTCCCCGTAATAATGGCATCAATTGTGCTGCTTTTTCCTTTCTTTCCGCAGCAGGAAGAGTATCCACCTTTTGTCCGCCGAATACACTTCCTTTTTCCTCGATTTTATTTTCGATATATTCTGAAGCCATTTCGATGACCTCCAAGCTATTCATATAACACTCATATGAAGTCTCACCCCAGGTAAAAAGTCCGTGGCTTCCCAAAACAATACCTCGAATACCGGGATTGTCAGTCAAACATTTTTCCAATTGTAGACCCAAATCGAAACCAGGTCGCTGCCAGGGCACCCATCCCATGGTATCTCCCCAAATATCTTTAGTCACTTTTTCACCGTCTTCTGCCGCAGCAACGGCAATCAAGGCATCAGGATGTAAGTGGTCGATATGTTTAAAAGGTAGCAGCCCATGAAGTGGTGTGTCAATCGAAGGCGCGCGACTATCCAAATCATAAATACAATGGTTGAAGAGTCCCACCATACGGTCTTCATCGTGAAGACCTTCATAGACATTTTTTAAATTTCTGAGTCGCTCTGTATATAAACCAGCAATACCCGAACGGGTTAAGGTACCAATATCACCACCTGAACCTTTGATCCACATGACCTCGACTTCTTCATTGGTCAGGGGATCTTTTTCGAGGGTTTTACAACTGGTATTTCCACCTCCATAATTGGTAATCCTTAGGTCTGCTCCCAGTATGTTCGAACGGTACAGAAAAAGGGCCATTTGGTCATCGCCAAATTCGAGTGCCTTTTTTTCATCCCAGAGATAGTTGACATACTCAAAAGTTTTGGTGCTCATTGCGTTTATTTTTTTTATTTTCAGATAAAAGTAACCACCCAAAACGGTTCAGGTGTTCTGTACTGTTCAGTACGGGTTGGCGTAATTCTAAAATAGATGCTGGCATATATCGATATAAAGGAAGAATCAAAGGTTCCTAAATATAAACAAATCGTAGATTCCATTCTTAGGGCCATTGAGAATAACAAAGTGAAGATGAACGATCGTTTGCCTTCTGTAAATGAGTTATTGATAGAATTCGACATATCACGAGATACAGTGGTAAGGGCTTACGACCACTTGAAAAAAAGTAAAATCATCGAATCGGTACCGGGAAAGGGGTTTTACGTGAAGAACGATCAGCTTTCGTTGAAAGCCAAGGTTTTTTTGCTCTTCAACAAACTGAGTCC
>JARFRH010000074.1 GCA_029287355.1 Maribacter sp.
TTACAAACACCAAAAACAAAGGCACCATTTTGCTTCGCGAGCTTTATTGCCGCTAGGGTATCAGCCGTCTCGCCTGATTGCGAAATTGCGATTAAAACATCTTTATCGGTAATTACAGGGTTTCGGTACCGGAATTCAGAGGCGTATTCTACTTCTACAGGAATACGGGCCAAGTCTTCAAAAATATACTCCGCCACCAAACCTGCGTGCCATGAGGTACCACAAGCAACAATTATGATTCGATCAGCATTCATGAACTTTTCAAGATGGTCATCGATTCCGGCCATTTTTATTATTCCTTGATCTACACGAAGCCTTCCGCGATAGGTATCCATAATAGCCCTTGGCTGCTCATAAATTTCTTTGAGCATGAAATGATCATAACCTCCTTTTTCTATCTCTTCCAAATTCATTTGGAGTTCCAAAATGTTCGGGTACGCTATTGCATCATTTTTGATCTTTCGCAATTTGATTTCCTTACCCAAACGTACGATCGCCATCTCTTCATCTTCAAGATAAATGGCGTTATTCGTGAATTCAATAAATGGGGATGCATCCGAAGCGATAAAAAATTCATTTTCACCAACACCGATTGCCAGAGGGCTCCCCAGTTTAGCAACTACGATTTCATCCGGTTTTTTTTTGTCGAATACCGCTATCGCGTAAGCACCAACTACTTGATTAAGGGCAATTTGTACAGCCTTGCCTAATTTTACATCTTCTGTTTTCTGTACTTCTTCAATAAGGTTGACTAAAACTTCGGTATCCGTATCGGAATGAAATACATAGCCCCTTTTTGTCAATTCTTTTTTAATCGACTCGTAATTTTCTATAATGCCATTGTGGATAATTACCAAATCCCCAGAGTTGGAATAATGAGGATGGGAATTCACATCGTTGGGTACCCCGTGAGTTGCCCATCTCGTATGGCCAATACCTAAGTTACCCGCGACGGAAATGGTGCCTTCAGATTTTTTCTTAAGGTCTTCTACTTTTCCCTTTGTTTTGGAAAGATTAATTCCATTGCCGTCAAAAATAGCGACTCCCGCACTATCATATCCTCTGTATTCGAGTCTTTGTAGACCTTTAATTATAATTGGGTAGGCATCTCTATGCCCTATATATCCTACAATTCCACACATATATTAAATTTAATTGTTGGGGTGAGTCAAAATTTTTACAAACTTAAGGCTTGTTTTTCCAACATGACAAACAATATAGTTGTACAACGAAAAAAATCCTTAAGTGGTATAACAGGGGGGGTCAATTTGCCTAGAAGACGACATGCCAGACCACTGGCATTAGCATTGTATACAATTAATTGGCTTCGGTATATGCAATCTCGAGTTTAAGTTTCAGGCCCTCATTACCAGAAACATCTTCGCTGCCAAAAAGCACAGTTCCCAAGGGGCTAATGGTTGAAATGACGGGCAAATCTTTTTCCACATTATTGGCCAACATTGCATTGACTGCACCTGTTGATCTAATATCTGGGGTAATAGTAAGGCCTAAAGTAGCATTTGTTGAATCCCTTACTATCAAATTATTGATATGACTGGTAATACTTACCGAGTATTTAACACCCTTATCATTAGAATCTTTTTCTAGAACACCATCATATAAAGGAAAACTCGCAAGCGAATTGGTTTGATCGAGTTGATCCAACCTTGCATCAAATAAGGGTGTATTTGTTTCGGCATTATACAAATAAAGTCTCGGTGGTTCAATAGACCCACCAGCGGCCTCCAGGTTAGCCTGATCCACAAAAAACACCAAACTTGCCTCATTGATGACCCATTTATTCGCTTTCATTTCGTTAATGGCCACTCTTCCATTAACTCGATCGAATAAATTGAGCTCCGCAAAAGTGCTTCCAGCTCCTCTAAGATAAATTCTAGAAGCATTTTCAGGTGCATCTAAACTATTTTCAATTTCCGCAGGCAAATCATCTTTGATAAAAGTATTAACGGCATTACCCGTCACATTACCGGTATTATCCCCACGAAGTAAATTCATGATGAATGTACTTTCTTTGGTAACAACTTCATCATCCTCTCTATCTGATGGAGTACCATTGGTGTCAACACTGTCATATTCGTAAGTCACACTAATGGTGGCACGCCTTAAATCTAACAAGAGGTAATGATTATCACCCAGTTCCGGTATAATTGAAAGATGCATACCCCTAAAAAACTCATTAAAGTTGGCTTGGCTCAAAAGTTCCAGACCACCTTCCTTTTTTAAAATGTTATTTTCGAAAAAGGCACTGTCCAACTCAACCCTGATTCCTGGATTGACTTTATTGAATAGCTCCGATTCATCAACATCCGTAGTTTCGGGGTCGTCTTGTCTAGGAATCTCTATTTCAAAATCATCTATTAGCACTTCATTGGATTCCGCTCCATCTGCCAACAATGAATTTGAAACAAAATCAGGTGAGAAGCGTTGGTTTGAGTAATATTCTTGGGCCTCTTGAAAATTCGAATTTGGATCTAGATCTCTCAAAAAGAAGGTCGATCGCTGTACCTTTAATTTAAATGGAGTCTCGCGATTTCCGTAAATACTATCAATATCGATTCTTCTCGCAACCGAGACATTCATATTATCGTCATCAACATCATCCTTTACGCCATCTCCATCGGTGTCCTCATTCAAAGGATCGGTGCCACCAGCTTTTTCTTGATTATCAGTAAGGCCGTCATTATCCGAATCACTATTCGGGTCTGATGGATCTGCATCGAAAGCATCATCTACCCCATCTAAATCCCGATCTTGAAGTGCAATAGGTTTGGT
>JARFRH010000155.1 GCA_029287355.1 Maribacter sp.
CCCCCGTGTTTTTCATGCAGAAGACGGCATACGATTTGGAATTGTTCGTCTCGTGGGCTCGGAGATGTGTATAAGAGACAGGTTGAGCAGCCTGCCACCGGTAGGCATAATGAAACATACGCTAAGTATTATCCAAACAGCAAATATCGATATCAAATAAATGAGATGGAATAAAACAACAATTCTTGATTTTGAATATCACTAGGATGGTCTTTACCCATTGAAAAAATAAAAGTAATCATAGATGGACCTGTGTTGCTCCTTCCTTGTTCCAATACGAATGAAGGAATCTTCAGGAGGTGTTTTGCTGCGAAAAAATAGGCAAAAAGAGTATTGCGTTGAATACATTAAAAAGTCCCTTAATGATATTTATACTGGCATTTTCCCAGCTATATTAGCGTGCACTTGCGTAACATTGGGGTTAAAATTCACGCCTATGAATATTACATAAATTAAAAGTGTAAAAACGATCCCATATAGATATTGAACTTTGACAGCACATGGATTTTGTCATCACTTTTTTATCCTAAATGCTTAATATAAAACCCTTCCCCATCTGGAGGAAGGGTTTATCGCACCTTCTATTTTTAAAGAAAATTCACGACTCCTGTATCCATATCATATACTGCACCCCTGATATCGATTTCACCATTTTCTTTCATTTCCCTGAGGAGCGGACTTTCCTCGATGATTCTCTCCATAGCGATCCGTACATTGTTTTCACTTACCTCATGCACCAGTAATCTATTTTGGGAACTTTTAGGACCTTTTGAAACTGTCGACCGCTTTATGGCAGGTTCGATATTTTTTAGCATTTCCGTGATATGGCCAAGTTCGGCCCCATCGATTGCGGCATGAATGGCCCCGCAATTTTCGTGACCCATCACTAATATAAGCTTTGCACCCGCTACCTTGGTCGCGAATTCCATACTACCTAGAATATCTTCATTGACAAAATTTCCGGCCACTCTTGCCACGAAGATATCCCCGATACCCTTGTCGAACACATCTTCCACAGGGACTCTACTATCCACACAGGACAAAACTATCGCCTTAGGGTATTGTGCGTCCGCGCTCTCCCTGATCAGGATAGAATGGTCCCGTGCGGTGAGATCGTTACGCACAAATCTTTCATTTCCCGCCCTTAAGCTTTCAAACACTTTGGTCGGGGATAGGGCAGCCTGTTCCTCTGCGCTAAGTACGGTTTCTACAAGAATTTGGCTCTTGGGTATTTCAATGGCCCCCGCTTGAGACCCTTGGGCATTTACCGCTGTTGAAAAGGCCAGTATGCCCGCTAGTGTCATAATTTTTTTTCTCATAATGTTTGTCTTTAAATTCCGGGGCAAAAATAAATCACAAAACAATATTCGAAACTATTACTAATCATAATTAATAGTTAAACAATTATATAATAATAGTATTACTATTATATTTGTAAGCAAATTGTTGTACTCATTGATTAAAAGCTTACACTATGATGATGAAAAAAGAACGACCAATATTATTTCCAGGAAACCAGAGCATTAATGTAGTATCTATCGGGAAGGACCAAATTTCGCTTAACGATCTCTCGCTGGGAGAAATCTATAGAATAGGTAAACCTTCCGATAGGTACTATGAGAGCATATATCCTGTTATCGATCCGGACAGCCTCAATGCACAGGAATTCGAGGAGTTTAGTGCAATACAAGGTTTTTTGATTAAGGTTACTAGTATTCTTCGAATGTTGAACGGAAAAAGAATTGCGGTACTTAGGCACCATCAAGACGAACCGTTTCTCAACAAATTTGGGAAAATCTATGCACATGTTGATTTGGGCATTACCACTCGCGAAATCATTCCCCTCGATCTTGAAACGAAACTAGCTTTGGAATCAACAATGAAGACCAAATCTTAGATAACAGGATAAATGAAAAAACAAATTTCTGAATTTTTCCAAATCGGCTTTGGCGTTTTATTAGCGAGTCTAGGACTTAAAATGTTTTTACTTCCAAATGGTTTTCTGGATGGAGGGGTTACCGGTATAGCAATTCTTTTGAGCGAACTCTATGACTTGAATATTTCCGTTATTCTTGTTGCCGTAAGCCTTCCATTTCTAGTCATGTCCTGGTTTACCCTATCGAGACGGATAACCATAAAATCTATTTTGGCGATTATCTCTTTGGCGGTAATGGTGCATTTTGAAAACTTTACCTCCGTCACGGATGATAAGCTTCTAATCTCAATATTCGGAGGGCTTTTCTTAGGTGCTGGAATCGGTTTGACGATAAAAAATGGCGCAGTTCTAGATGGGTCAGAAGTACTCGGCATTTTTGCTAACAAAAATTTTGGTTTTAGTATAGGCAAGGTAGTGCTATGTTTCAACCTAATTCTATTTAGTATAACCGCGATCTCTATTTCATTAGAAACCGCTATGTATTCTACGTTAACATTTCTCGTAACGGCAAAAATCATCGATTTGACCATTGAAGGTTTCGAGGATTATGTGGGCCTAATGATCATTTCGGATAAACCGGAAGTAATCGAAAAAGATCTTGTAGAAGTGATCAAGACCGGCACAACATTATACGGAGGTTCTTCCGGTTTTGGAAAAAGGGGTGCTCGAAAAGAGAGTGATATTATCCATACCGTAATAAATAGAATCGACATTAGAAGAACGTACAATCTGATTGACGGGATTGATAAAAATGCTTTCATTATAGAATTCGATGTTAATAATATCAAAGGGGGAATACGGAAAGAAATTTTTAAAAAAGAGAACATGAAAGTTTTATTATCTAATTGGAAATAGCGTTCTGCGTATCAATACATTGACTAATTATTTAAAACCGTTCTTCTAAATCTTTGGCAATTATTTTAAACATTTGCCATTTCCATCCTTTTGTTAGTGTTTCGGTCAACGTATTAATCTTGCTTTTTTGCTTGTTAAAAATAGAAGGTTACATTCATTATGTGTTTAATATGATTGGATGGCAAAGTCCCATATGATCCAAGATATGCCCTGTGGTTCGAACTACATTTGTGATTTACCTAGTTGTATAAAAAAACTTGATAATATTCCTACTAAACATAGCGATAATCCTATCTGACTGCATATTAATACGAAGCATCATGGAGCTATAAATTTGGCATGAAATATTGGTCTTATAAAACGGTCGTTTCAACAGGCAAGTTCTATGAGCCATAAAACTTGTGATGAACGTGTCCTATTCTTGGTCTCTTTTAATAGTTTCGTAAATTGACCTTTTATGGGACAATGCCCCTTAAACTAATATCCTTTGCATTTCGCCCATTAAAAGAGACAACTTTTATAATGAATTTGAAACGAAGTGTTTTTTTAAAATACCATTTATGGTATCAAATTTCTTTGATAAAACTTTAAGAAAATATTTTATAAAGGTTAAGTAAATTTGAAGTTTAACAACAACCCCAATGCCATTGAAGTTAGTTGAAATTCCAAGGGTTAAGTCCATCTCAAAAAAGGACTTTGTAAGGCTTTATTTGAAGCCGCAAAAACCTGTTGTTATAGAAGAATTTGATGGCAATTGGGCCGCACATTCCAAATGGTCCCTTGATTATATCAAACAAATAGCAGGCAATAAGGTCGTACCTCTGTATGATGACCGGCCCGTTCACCATGATGATGGTTTCAATGAGCCACATGCCGAAATGAAGATGTCGGATTATATCGACCTTTTGAAAAGTGAACCCACAAAATTCCGGATTTTTCTTTGGAATGCATTAAAGGAAGTTCCATCACTACAGGCTGATTTTAGTTACCCTGATTTTGGTATACGCTTGTTAAAGCACGTGCCCATGCTCTTCTTCGGCGGAACCAATTCGCACACCTTCATGCACTACGATATAGACTATGCCAATATCTTTCATTTTCATTTTGAAGGAGAGAAACAGTGTATTCTTTTTCCGCAGTCTTCTACTAAATATCTTTACAAAGTACCACATTCTATCATCACTCATGAAAGTATTGATTTTTCAAACCCTGATTTTGACGAGTGGCCTGCTTTAAATAAGGCGGAAGGGGTAAAGACCACATTGAAACATGGTGAGGTTCTTTATATGCCAGAAGGATATTGGCATTATATGAAATATCTAACACCTGGTTTTTCGATGAGCCTTCGTGCTTTAGCCAGAAATCCATTGAATTTTAGTAAGGCAGCCTATAATATTTTCTTTATGCGTTATTTCGATGTCTTTATGCGGAAATTAAAAGGGCAAAAATGGATTGATTGGAAAAATGATAAAGCGATAAAACGCACCCAACACAGGCTGAGCTAGAACGTGGTCTTGAATGGTTATGGAATCAACTCCTTAAGTTTTTCATATACCAAATGTGATTCCCAACCTCTATAAAACAAATAGTCAGCGAGTTTTTTTCTACGCTTTTGTTTGTTGGTCTCTTTAATAGCTGCACATCGTTTTTTCGCAAGTGAATCCAAGGTCATTAAATACAAATCATCATCAATTTCTTTGAGTGCGGTTTTAATGTTGTACTTCGAAATACCACGAAATTTTAATTCGCTTACAATACGATTTCTACCCCATTTTTTAATATTGAATTTACCTCTCGAAAAGCTTTGTGCGAAACGCTCTTCATTTAAATAATTTTGCTGAATCAAGTGGGTAACAATTTCATCAATAGCTTCAGAAATCATACCCATGTCACGAAGCTTTTGTACTACTTATTTATGACAACGTTCTTGGTAGGCGCTGTAGCCTTCCAATTTTTTCGTGGCTTCTTTTAGGGTATAAGTTTCTGTTTTTTGAAATTTCATTGGTCAAAAATAAGGAATTCCGGCATGCTTAATATGTAATGGGATTCCCGCCGAAATATGTTCTGAGCGCAGGCGAATGGCGGGAATGAAAAGAAAATGGTTTTAAACAAAAAAAGCGACCCCATTGCTGAGGTCGCTTTAATATTTTAATAAATGGTTTTACCGTCTTTATCTTTAAAACGGTATTCGAGATACGTATAGGCATCTCTTGGCTGTACTTTTATCCACTTTTTATGTTCCATAAACCACTTGGAACGCATAGACGGGAAACCTTTGGTAATATAGGCTGCAATAAACGGATGTATATTTAATGTAATTCCGTTGTCGGCTTTTGGGCCTTTCAAAAGCTTTTGCAGGTCGGCATTTATCTTGTCTACCAAAACGATAGGAGCTTCAACTTCATGGCCTGAGCCATTTGGATTTTCCTCGGTGGTCTTGATGTTCATTTCGGGCCGTACCCGTTGTCTGGTAATCTGTATTAGTCCAAACTTACTAGGAGGTAGTATTTTGTGTTTGGCGCGATCATCTTTCATCTCATCGCGAAGATGGTCAAAAAGTTTTCTGCGATGTGGAGCTTTTACCATATCGATAAAGTCAACCACGATGATACCTCCCATATCGCGCAATCGTAATTGCCGGGCAATTTCCGATGCGGCCAATAGATTGACCTCTAATGCGGTATCTTCTTGGTTTTTGGCCTTGTTCGAACGGTTACCACTGTTGACGTCTATAACGTGCAACGCTTCGGTATGTTCTATGATCAAGTACGCTCCTTTACTCATGGAAGCAGTACGGCCAAAAGAGGTTTTAATTTGTCTTTCAATCCCGAATTTTTCAAAAATGGGGACAGACGAATTATACAGTTTTACTATGGATTCTTTTGCTGGTGCAATCTCCAGCACATAGTCTTTAATTTGGCTATAAAGCGTCTCATTGTCTACATGTATTCCTGTATAGGAATCATTGAAAACATCCCTTAAAATGCTGCTCGCTCTATTGAGTTCGACCAATACTTTTGATGGGGTTGATGCTTTATACAATTTCTTGCACATTGCTGACCACTTGGCCAACAAGTTTTCTAGATCTTTGTCGAGTTCCGCTACTTTCTGTCCTTCTGCTACTGTTCGAATAATTACTCCGAATCCTTTTGGCTTAATACTCTTTACGAGTCTTTTTAGCCTATCTTTTTCTTCCTTACTGCCAATCTTCTGAGAGACTGAAACACGGTCGGAAAAAGGAACCATGACCAAATAGCGTCCTGCTAGTGAAAGCTCGGAGCTGATTCTTGGCCCTTTGGTGGATATGGGTTCTTTAACGATTTGCACCAACAAACTTTGATTGGCCTTAATTACATCGGTAATCACGCCGTGTTTGTCAATGTCTTTCTCGGTTGGAAAGTTCTTCAAGGAGTACTCACGTAGTCTTCCTGAACTTACTTGTTTTATGAATTTAAGCATAGTGGACAACTGCGGCCCGAGATCATGATAATGCAGAAAAGCATCTTTTTCATAACCTACATTTACAAAGGCTGCATTGAGACCGGTAACTGGCTTCCGCACTTTAGCGAGAAATATATCTCCAACGGAAAAGTCATTGTTGTCCTCTTCTTTATGCAATTCAGTGAGTTTTCCATCCTTCAATAAGGCAAAATCAACGGCATCGGAACTAGATCTTACGATTAATTCTCTATTCACCTGAATTTATATTTATACTTGTTCGTTCGCTACAACAAACAGGTAGATTAAACATTCGTCATAAACAGGCCGTAAAACCTGCCGAAATTCTCTTTGGAATTTCTATGTCAAAGAACGTATAAAACGAAAAAGTAGTTTTAAAACTACTTTTTCTTGTGTCGGTTAGCTCTCCGGCGCTTTTTTCGCTTATGGGTAGCTACCTTATGTCTTTTTCTTTTCTTACCACTCGGCATAAAGTCTGCTTTTTTTAAATTATTATTTTACTTGAACGTTGCTCTTTACTCCTTCTACAAAAACCTTGGCAGGCTTGAATGCCGGAATGTTGTGTGCGGGGATTTTAATTGTTGTGTTCTTAGAAATGTTTCTGCCGGTCTTTTCAGCTCTTGTCTTGATGATGAAACTTCCAAAACCTCTCAAGTAAACATTGTCTCCACTTTCCAAAGAAGATTTTACTTCCTCCATAAAAGTTTCGACCGTCGCTTGAACATCTCCTTTTTCAATACCCAGTTTATCTGAGATTTTCGATACAATTTCTGCTTTCGTCATTATTAATTCGGGTTTTCTTTAGTTTTTTTTGGCCTGCAAATATATAAATTAAATTCATTCTTTCGCTTGTAAAGAACTAATTTTAAGTGAATTCGTTCCTTTAAAACAAGGGTAACGGACAATTTTTCAATACGTGAAGTTTTAAACGGTTATTTTTGCCGAAAAGCAATTGCTGCAATGACATTTTCAGAAAAGATACTCCGATGGTACGGTGAAAATAAACGAGACCTGCCATGGCGTGGCACCAAAAACCCTTATAAGATTTGGCTTTCAGAGATTATCTTGCAGCAAACACGTGTTGCGCAGGGCACTCCGTATTATTTAAAATTTGTTGAAAATTTCCCTACAGTACAAGATTTGGCAAATGCTTCAGAGGAGAAAATTTTGAAGCTCTGGCAAGGCCTGGGCTATTATTCCAGAGCTCGAAATTTACACGCTACTGCGAAGATGGTGGTAGACGAATATGGAGGCATTTTTCCGGATACTTATGATGAACTCCTAAAACTCAAAGGTATTGGTGATTATACAGCTAGTGCCATTTCTTCTATATCTTTTGGTGAAATGCAGCCAGTTGTTGATGGAAATGTATATCGAGTACTTTCTCGGTATTTTGGTGTCGATAGCCCTATAAATAGCCCCAAAGGTGCCAAGTATTTCAAAACTTTGGCATTCAAGGTAATGAGCAAGGAGAATATAAGGGATTATAATCAGGGGATTATGGAGTTCGGTGCCATTCAATGTGCTCCAAAAAAACCATCTTGCCTGCATTGTCCACTGCGCACTAGTTGTGTGGCAATGCAACAAAACAGAATTAACACATTGCCGGTAAAATTAAAGAAGACCAAAGTCAGAAATCGATATTTCAATTATCTAGTGGTACTTGATACTCAGGAAAAAACGATTCTAAGACAGCGAAAAGGAAAAGGAATATGGCAAAACTTATGGGAATTCCCCCTTTTGGAATCGGATAAAGAACTAAATCACAATGAAGTAAAAAACCAACTTCCAGAACTATTGAACCTCAATGACGCACATAAATTGTATCGATTTAATGAAAAAACCATTGTTCACAAACTCTCACATCAACACTTGTATTCCTTTTTCTGGATAGTAAAAACCAGTGCCGATTTGAATGGAGGAATTAATTGGAGGGAACTCGAAGAATATCCAGTTCCAGTATTGATTGCGGATTTCATCAAAACGTTTAAAAATTCGTACTTTTAACCCTTCAAAATCCTCCTAAATTAAAAATGAATATATGAGCGGAACCTTAAATAAAGTGATGCTAATAGGGCATTTGGGCGATGAAGTGAAAATGCACTATTTCGAAGGAGGTAATTGTATTGGTCGTTTTCCAATAGCAACTAATGAAACCTACACCAATAAGCAGACCGGCGAGCGTGTTACCAATACTGATTGGCACAATATAGTTGTACGTAATAAAGCGGCTGAAATTTGTGAGAAGTACTTGAGTAAGGGAGATAAAATCTATGTAGAAGGTCGTTTGAAGAATAGACAATGGCAAGGGGAAGATGGTAATACCCGCTATTCAACCGAGGTACAAGTGCAAGATTTCACTTTTCTTTCGACCAAGAAGGAAAGCATGGCGAATGCCCAGGCAAGCCAATCTCAGCAACCCCCAGTGACAACCAATGTAAATGAGGCCAAAGAGACCGAACAGGTTTCCGAGCCAAATCAAGAAGATGATTTACCCTTCTAGAGCAACCAAAATTAAATTTTGACTATTGGATCCTGACCCCCTTAGTTTACTGCCTTATTTTGTATCATTAGATGGAGCATTTGTTCTAAAAGTCGCCATACTTATACTACTTCTCCTGTGTTCGGCACTTATTTCAGGCGCTGAAGTGGCATTTTTTGGGTTATCACCAACCGACATCAATGATATCGATGGTCAAAAGACCCTTCGCAGTGACATTGTAGTGAAGTTATTGGAACGCCCCAAGAAATTACTCGCTACCATTTTGATTGCCAATAATGCTATTAATATTGGCACTGTGCTTTTATTTAATGTGTTAGGCGATACGATTTTTGCCAATATAACCGCTGGTTGGATGCGATTCTTACTTGAAGTCATAGTGATTACTTTTTTGATTTTGATGTTCGGTGAGATATTGCCAAAAGTATATGCAAACCGAAATCGCATCAGTTTTTCACAGTTTATGGCCTACCCACTGAAGGCACTGGATTTTATTTTTTCTCCCTTAAGTCTTCCCCTGAGATCAGGCACCATTTTTCTATATGACAAATTGGGAAAACAAAAATCAAATTTGAGCGTAGACCACCTTTCTCAAGCTTTAGAACTAACGTCTGAAGGCGATACTACAAAAGAAGAGCAGAAGATTTTAGAAGGAATCGTTTCTTTTGGTAATACGGATACCAAGCAGGTGATGCGACCGCGAATAGACATTTTCGCTTTAGGAGAAGAGATGAAATTCTCAGAAGTTCTCGCGGAGATTAAAAAGCATGGATATTCACGTATTCCGGTTTTTTCGGAGAATATGGATAACGTCTTAGGCGTACTTTATGTTAAGGACCTGTTGCCTTATATCGATCAAGAGACTTTCAATTGGATCTCTCTGATTCGAGAGCCCTATTTTGTTCCGGAAAATAAAAAGCTCGATGACCTTTTATTGGAATTTCAAGAGATGAAAAACCATCTAGCCGTTGTGGTTGATGAATATGGAGGTACCTCGGGTATTGTTACCCTTGAAGATATCATTGAGGAAATTGTAGGGGATATCAGTGATGAGTTCGATGATGAAGACCTCATTTATTCAAAACTTGATGATTTCAACTATGTTTTTGAAGGAAAGACCGCTCTCAAGGATTTTTACCGTGTCGTAAAAATAGAGGATGAAGACGATTTTGAAGATCAGAAGGGCGAATCGGAGACGATTGCCGGTTTTGTTTTAGAGATAGCAGGTAGTTTTCCAAAAAAGGGAGAGAAAATACTATTTAATAGGTATCAATTTTTGGTAGAAAGTTTGGACAAAAAACGCTTAAAACAAATCAAAGTCACACTTCCCCATGAATAGCAAAGGCATTTTAATTCTTCTATTGATGTTTGTGGCTTTTTTAAGTTGTAAAGAAAATGTACTGCCAAAACCAAAAGCGCTGCTCCGATTGGAATACTCAAGACCAACCATGGAAGAAGCAGAAACAGAAGATTTCAAATTTCAGTACAATCAAAGTGCCAGATTCAAAAAAAGGAATAGTAGGTCTCTGATGTTAGAGTATCCAGAAATGAGGGCCGCGGTCTTTATAAATTACAAAAAGGTGGAGGGCAATTTAAAGGAGCTGATTACTGATGCTGAACGTTTGAGCTATGAACATGCTGCTAAAGCAGATGATATTCGCGCTCGTATTTATGAAAACCACGAAGACCAGGTATACGGTACTTTCTTCGAAGTTGTCGGCGATGCTGCCTCACAGGCCCAATTCTATGTTACCGATAGTACACGGCATTTTGTTACGGGGTCATTGTATTTCTCTGTTAAACCCAATTATGACTCTATTTATCCCGCAGCAGTCTATTTGCAGAATGACATTGGCCATATCATGGAAACCTTACGTTGGAAAGATTAATTTTGGTTAGCTATGCAAAAAGAGCAACTCATTGAATGTCACTTACGAATCACCCCCTATATTCATAGAACTCCCGTTTTGTCCTCTAGATTGATCAATGAGTTGATGGGTGCTGAGGTTTTCTTTAAGTGTGAAAATTTCCAACGCGGTGGGGCATATAAAATGCGAGGTGCGACTAATGCCATATTACAGCTCAGTAAAGAGGAGCGAAGTAAAGGGGTTGTCACACATTCCTCAGGAAATTTTGCTCAAGCAGTTTCTTTAGGAGCCCAGAGTTTAGGAGTAGCTGCACACATAGTAATGCCCAGCTCGGCTCCTGAAGTGAAAAAAATGGGAGTAAAGCAGTATGAAGGCATTATCTATGAATGTGAACCTACCTTAGAAGCGCGCCAGGCAATGGCCGACCGAATTGCAAATGAAACAGGAGCTACCTTTTTACACCCTTCAAATGATCCAGAAGTAATTATCGGTCAGGGTACCGCTGCAATGGAACTATTGGATGACCATGCTGATTTGAATGCCGTATTTTGTCCTGTAGGAGGTGGCGGACTCATAGCAGGATCTGCTTTGGCGGCTCTTTATTTCGGCAATGACTGCAAGGTATATGGCGGGGAACCTTTCGAAGCCGATGATGCCTATCGTTCGTTGCAAAGTGGAAAAATTGAAAGTAATGAAACAACGAATACCATCGCAGACGGACTCAAAACGACTCTGGGGGCTAACAACTTTCCCATCATAAAAGAGCATGTTACTGCCATAATTCGAGTTACGGAAGAAGAAATAGTATCCACAATGCGCTTGATTTGGGAGCGAATGAAAATCATAGTTGAACCTTCAAGTGCAGTGGCCTTGGCAGCGCTTTTGCGCAATAAAGAAAATTTCAAAGGGCAGAAAGTAGGCATCGTTATTTCGGGAGGCAATGTGGATTTAGGTGACTTGCCGTTCTAAGCGATTAAGTACTCTTCAAATAGTAATTGCTATGAAAACAAGACATTTTCTTAAACCAACAGTGGGGTTTCTTTTGTTAATTTTTTCCCTGAGTTGTAAACCCGAATATAGTATAGCGGAAAATGAAATGGATGGTGTATGGAAATCCATTGGATATGGAAGAATTGCGAACATCGAAGCAGGGGAATTCACTTTAACCGATGTTGCTAATATTTCTTGTATTCCCTTGATGGAAGGGGATATTTCTGATTTTAGGGATAAGTTAAAAGTTCAAAATGACACCTTATTCCTCGAAGATGGAATTAACAATTACCTCTTTGTGAGAATCGAAGAAGTTCCAATTGCTTGTCAAAAGGATTCACCAGAATATGCGATTAACCAGTCCAAAGCAAATGACCCCGAATATAATTTCGAGGTACTTTGGAATACCTTCAAAGACCATTACGCCTATTTTGAGCTTCGCAATGTAGACCCGGAAAAAATGTATTCGGAATACTGTCCGAGAGTGACTTCAAAAACTTCGGAAGCTGATCTGTTTTTAATATTAAATGAAATGTTAGAGTCCTTCGATGATGGTCATATCAGTATAAGTGCACCCGACGAAGTTGAAGAGGAAGCAAGAAATCTTTATGAGGAAAAAAATGAGAATCAAGAAATTGAAAAGGAAACGGATATCGAATTGCCAGCTGAGAAACTTCGCAAATACAAGGTTTCCGAACAGGTTGCTGAAAAGTATATTCCAGAAGGGAAGTCGATTAAAAACGGAAATTTACGCTGGGGAATAGTAAAAAATAACATCGGTTATTTTCAAATCAATCAAATGATGGGAATGGCCGATTACGGAATCAGTGATACATTGTCATATCGGGACAATTGGGTGGCGTATTTCGAAAAACTAGAAACTGTTGAAAATGATAATGAAGATGAATTGCAAGGTATCTCTAAGTCTTTGGATAGTATTATGAAAGACCTTCAAAATACAGAAGCACTAATCATCGATGTGCGTTTTAATGGAGGAGGAAAAGATGAAGTAGGCATGGCCGTTTTAGAACGCCTGAACAATAAAGAAAGAATTGTCTTTACCAAAAAAGGGAAGATGGGGAATGGATATACTCCTGTCAACAAGGTGACACAAACCGCTTGGCCAAATGCATACTCGAAACCAGTTTATTTGCTTATCGGTCCTGAATCGGCTAGCGCCACTGAAATCATGGCACTAAGTTCTTTATCGCTTCCTAATATCAAAAGAATAGGTTCTAATACCGAAGGCGTTTTTTCAGATGTTTTGGATAAGTCATTGCCCAATGGTTGGGAGTTTGGTCTTTCAAGCGAAGTATACCTTGATTTAAAAGGTAATAATTACGAAGGAATAGGAATTGCTCCCGATGTTGAGATAGGATACGAACGTGATACTCAGAAGTTTTTGCGAAAAGTGGTCACAGACCTTACAGAGGAAGGAGACAAATGTATTCAAAAGGCGCTTGAATTAATCGATGGCGAAGAAGTTTAATTTTTCCTGAGTAATTCCTCTGCATTTGCAATACTGGTCTCAATCTGCTTTTTAACGGCCTTGATGTTTTCTTCCTCAACGTTAAGTAATAGTTTCTTTTGCTCAGTGAGTTCCTTGCCGTTCATAATTTCATCTGAATCGAATTGATCCCCGAAATCCTGCATCCATTTCATCATTGATTCGTTGGCGGCTTGAAGGTCTTTCATTGCCGTTGCATATTGCCTTCCTTGAGCCGTAGTATCGACCATAGGTTTTAACTGACCTACGAGTTTGCCCACTTTCCCCATTTTTGGCATCACTTCATCATGAATTGCCATGACCTCCTTCATTTGCATGTTGTCAACAGGTGTGGCTTCGGTCTTTTTTTCTTCTTTACAAGAAATCGCTACTATTCCGATGGCCATAAAAAGCAACGTCATTGTCTTTTTAATATTCATACGTATTCTTTCTTTAGAGTTAAAATTATATACGAACAAACTATTGTATTGGTCGTAAAATTTAAGTAAAAAGCTTTTTTATGTGTACTGTACCTAAGCGAAACTTGTTTTATAAAGATAGGTTCGGTTGATAAAACAGGCGGCTAGAAATAGGTCAAAAAATAGCACCTTTGCAAAAATAATTAAAGCGTGAATACGAACAACAATAAATGGGTTTATTTGATTTTGCTTTCATTGATCTGGGGCTCCTCATTTATTCTTATCAAACGTTCTCTTTTAGGGTTTTCAGCCATGCAGTTGGGAGGTCTTCGCATCGTTTTTGCTTCCCTTTTTCTCTTTCTATTTGGGTTCAGAAGCTTGAGAACCATCGCATCCGGCGATATCAAGTGGTTGGCGATGGCTGGCCTACTAAGTTCATTCTTCCCTCCTTTTCTCTTTGCGCTTGCACAAACTGAACTCGATAGTGGGGTTACTTCGATATTCAATTCTGTTGTACCCTTATTGACTACCATAGTGGGGATTTCACTTTTCGGGGCCTTAGTGACGAAGAAACAAGTGTTGGGTGTTTTTATAGGACTTTTCGGAACAGTTATTTTAGTAGCTACTGGAATGGAATTCGACCCTGAGAGTAATTATTGGTATTCTATTTTCATTCTGTTATCAGCTTTGGGTTACGCCTTGAATATCAACATTATTAAGAAACACCTCAGCCATTTAAGCCCCTTGGCGGTCACTACGGCTAGTTTTGGAGTGGCATTTTTACCAGCTTTGGTTTTGGTAGGCACTTCAGGGTTCTTTGGGGAAATCTCTATGAACACGAAAATGCATGAAGCCTTTTGGTATTTAGGGGCCTTAGCGCTACTGGGTACTTCTCTCGCCAATATTCTATTTAATAAATTAATACATATCTCGAGTCCTGTTTTTGCTGCCTCAGTGACCTACACCATTCCTTTAGTTGCTGTTTTATGGGGTTTTTGGGATGGTGAAAGAATTAATTCGTTTCAGTTGTTGGGGGGTATAATTATTCTTTTTGGGGTTTGGTTGGTGAACAAAAGAAGAAAGTAAGTCCATTCCCATAAAAAAATCGTCCAATACTGTAACAAAGCAAATTAGACGTTGTCTTTAAGGCCGTACTAAATAAAAAAGAAATAGATTCTCTCAACAGGGTGAATGACATTAAAACTATTAATCCATGAAAAAAGTAATTCTTCCCATCGTACTATTATTTCTTGTTGCAACATTCAATGTGGAAGCACAGGAAAAAACATATCCTGTACAAAGTTTTGAAAAGATTATCGTAAGCCCTCATATAGAAGTCAATCTTGTTCAAGGAGAAAAAGAATCGGTCAAAATCGAAAATGCGAAGGTCTCCTTTGACAAAATAAATATTGCGGTGGAAGGCAAAGCACTTCGAATTTATTTGGATGGAGCGAAAACAGTGACCAAATCAGAAAAGTATCAAAATGATGATTGGACCGGTAAACGTTCTATTTATGATGGCACCATGATGACGGCTACCATAACGTATAAGACATTGAAAGCTTTATCTATCCGTGGGGAAGAAATCGTAAAAGCACTAAGCCCTATGAATCAAGATAAATTGAAATTGTCAATTTATGGGGAATCTAAAGTCTATTTCAATTCGCTGACCACCAAAGAACTTACGGTTTCAATTTACGGGGAAAGCTATCTGGAAATCGAATCGGGTTCAGTTGACCGTCAAGTTTATCGGGCTTATGGTGAAAGTGAGGTGAATACATCCGAAATGGATAACAAGTCAACTAAAATCACGGCCTACGGGGAGAGTAATTTTAGGGTCAATGTTTCAGACCGTTTGAAAGTAACTTGTTATGGCGAATCTAGCATCAACTATAAAGGCTGTCTCTTATACACAT
>JARFRH010000290.1 GCA_029287355.1 Maribacter sp.
TATTTTACAGTTCTTCGGAATTGTAAAACCACATTAATTATTAATTACCTGATATACAGCGATTTAATTTTATGGCACGGCTCTGGGTATTCCCTTTAGCATATCAGTAAATTATGAAGTTAAAATTTTCCATACTACTTATTTTATGTTTCTTTTTTGGAACAGGTCTTTTCGCTCAAGAGAAATGGACGATGGATGAATGCGTTGCTTATGCCTTGGAACATAACCTTCAGCTAAAAGACTTTAAGTACACTTCCGACGCGGGTCGAGAAGACTACAGACAATCGATTCGCAATCTATTGCCGGAAATCAACGCCAATACCAGCTATACGATCAACTTTGGTAGAAGTACAGATCCCTTTACGAACGATGTGGTCACTAATGAATTCTTTTCGAATCCTTTTTCAGTACAATCTTCTATTGATTTATTTCAAGGGTTTCAGAAAATAAATTCCATTAAAGCTTCCAAGTTTTTATACAGAGCAGCCCAGGAAGAGACCCTACAGCAAAAATTCTTGTTGGCCTTTCGCGTCATGCAGGCATTCAATAACATTCAGTTTTTTGATGGGTTGGTCGCCATTGCCAATGAACAATTGGGTGTTTCCAGAACCAATTATCAGTTGGTCGAAAAGCAAATCGAATTGGGATTGATGGCAGGTGCTGACCTTTATGAAGCAAAATCCGCATTATTGGCAGATGAGTTGAATCTGACTCAAAGTGAAAACCAATTGGCATCGGCAAAATTGACTTTGATTCAAGAGATGAATTTAGAAGGTGCTTCCGATATTGAAATTCAGACGAATATTTCGCAAATGGTGCCATCAATTGAAATTCCTAAAATGGAATCTGATTCAGTATATTCAAAAGCACGAGACTTTCTCCCTTTGATAAAAGGACAAGAGTTAAGGGCCAAAGCAGCTAAAAAGCAAGTGGGTGTGGCTAGAGGGAGGCTTTATCCGTCCTTGACGCTGTTTGGTGGTGTAGGAACAGGTTATTTTGAAACCACTAGAGACTCTTTAGGTAACACCTTACCATTTCGGGAGCAATTCAGAGACAATACTTCACAATTTATCGGGGTAAGCCTGAATGTACCTATAAGCAACGGTTGGTCAGCCCGTTCAAGAGTAAAACAAGCTAAAATCGAAAAGCTTCGACAAGAAAACAATCTAGAAGTACAAGAACAAGTACTTTTTCAGACCATTCAACAATTGGTACAGGACTACAACTCATTACTGGTTGAATTGGAGCAAAGTGCACAAAATATGGAAGCGCAGCGAATGGCTTTTACGATTGCCCAAAAGCGATACGAAAAAGGAATGATCAATGGCATTGAATTGTTTACCGCAAAAAATCTTTTTGCCAGTGCTCAGAACGAAAACCTACAAGTTCGGCTACGCTCGGAAATCAATAAAAGCACATTGGATTTTTACAGCGGATTACCGGTATTCAGTATAAATTAAGATAATAGAATCAAGGAATAATTAAAAATAAAGGAGATGAGAAAAGTACAAAATACAGCATATGAAGCACGGGATATAGGATTTCAAATTTGGGACTGCCCCAATGAGGGCACATTAAGAGTACCGAATCGAGCCATTAAAATAAAACCATTGTGTCATTAACAAAACGAACAAGATAAAAAATGGACATACAATTAGAAAAGAAAAAAGGATTACGCCCCAAGCATTATGGCTATATCGCCCTCGGCATCTTACTATTATTTGTTGGGTATCAATTGCTGTTCTCGAGTTCTGTTTCAACATTCAGAACAGAAAAGGATAAGTTATCCATTGCAGATGTATCACAAGGCAAATTTGATGACTACATTACTATCAATGGAAATGTAGCGCCAATAGCGACCATTTATATGGATGCCTACGAAGGCGGTCGTGTAGAGGAAAAGTTAATTGAAGAAGGCGCGATGGTCAAAAAAGGCGATATCATTCTGAAATTGGACAATATAAATCTCTATGAGCAGATATTACAAAGCGAAAGTGGTTTGGCATTGAAACAAAACGATTTGCGACAAACAAGATTGACTTTTGATTCAAGGCAGGTAGAGGGCCGACGGTCTTTGGCCACGGCCAGCACGGAACTACAACGATTAAAAAGAAATTTTGAACAGAACCAAGCCCTTTTCGAAGAAGAATTGATTTCTAAGGAAGCGTATCAGCTGTCAAAAGAAAACTATGAGCTATCGCAAAAGCAATATGAAATCGTAAAAGTACAGACTGAGAACGATAACGAATTAAGGGAAACTTCGTTGCCGGTTTTGGAAACCGATTTGAACCGGATGCAAAAAACCTTGGGGATGGTATACCAACGTCTGGACCACTTGAATGTTCGTGCCCCAGCTGATGGACAGTTAGGATTTTTGGATGCGGAAATCGGACAAAACATTACACAAGGCCAGCGTATCGGACAAATCAATGTATTGACCGATTATAAAATCGAAGCTAGTATTGACGAGCACTATATTGACAGAGTGCAACGAGAATTAACGGCTATTTTAGAACGTAATGGAAAGGAGTTCCCTTTACGATTAAGAAAAGTATATCCAGAAGTACGTAACGGAAAGTTTAAGGTCGACTTGATCTTTACAGAAGATAAACCGGAAACTATTCGTACGGGTCAGAGCTACAACATCAAATTACAATTGGGTGAATCTAGCGATGCACTCCTACTTCCCAAGGGCAGCTTTTTTCAAAGCACTGGGGGCCAGTGGATTTTCGTTGTAGGCCCTGACGGCGATGAAGCAATAAGACGCAACATACGAATCGGAAAGCAAAACTCACGCTATTATGAAGTGTTAGAAGGCTTACAGGCCGGTGAAAAAGTCATTACAAGTAATTATGACACTTTTGGCGAGGCCGAGCGAATAGTGTTAAAATAGAAAAACAACTGTCACTAAACCCATACAGCGAAGTCTTTACTAATAACATATAAAATCAATCGAAAAATGATACAAATTCAAAACTTAAAAAAAAGCTTTAAAACCGAGGAAGTCGAAACCTTGGCATTGAACAACGTCAACATGAAAATAGAGGAAGGCGAATTTGCCGCCATTATGGGGCCTTCTGGTTGTGGTAAATCCACCCTATTGAATATCATCGGAATGTTAGATAACCCCACCGAGGGGAACTACCAGTTTGCCGGACATGAAGTGGGTGGGCTTAAAGAACGCCAGCGCACCGAATTGAGAAAAGGAAATCTGGGTTTCGTCTTTCAGAGTTTTAACCTAATTGATGAACTTACTGTCTTTGAAAACGTAGAGCTTCCTTTGATTTATTTGAAAATTGGAAAAAGTGAGCGTCGTGAAAAAGTAATGAAAGTATTGGAGCGTATGAAGATAGCGCATCGCGCAAAGCACTTTCCACATCAATTATCGGGTGGTCAGCAACAACGTGTTGCAATTGCCAGAGCAGTTGTCACCAACCCGAAACTGATTCTTGCGGATGAGCCTACAGGTAACTTGGATTCAAAAAACGGAATCGAGGTTATGAACTTGTTGACCGAACTGAACCAAGAAGGCACCACTATCGTCATGGTGACGCACTCGGATCGTGATTCACATTATGCACATCGCGTCATCAACTTGTTCGATGGTCAAATTGTAACGGAAAGTCAAAATAGGGCTATGGGGGCAATGATTTAAATCAATATCTGGAGTTTATTCATCAATCACCATCAAAAAACGAGAATCATGTTTAAAAATCACTTAAAAATCGCTTGGCGAAGTCTTAAAAAGCAGCCCTTCTTTACTTTTCTGAACATCTTCGGACTTGCTATTGGCATGGCCGGAGGTTTGCTCATATCATTATATATTTATGATGAATTAAGCTACGATAGCATGTTTGCCGATGCGAATCGCATACATAGGGTCAATGCGGATATCAAGTTTGGCGGTGAGGATCGAAAATTCGCCGTAACCCCGGCCCCAATGGCAGAAGCAGTCGAGAATGATTTTTCGGAGGTTGAATTGGCAACGCGATTCCGAACCAGGGGAAGCATGCTGATCAGAAAAGCAAATACTGAAGTAAATATCAAGGAGCTTCAGGCTACCTTTGTTGACTCTACCTTTTTCCAAATGTTCAGCTTAGATCTTTTGACAGGGGATAAAAGAACAGCGTTAAAATCACCGAATACCTTAGTGCTGACCAAATCAGCTGCTGAAAAGCACTTTGGGTTAAATGAGGCTTTGGGTCAAAATGTACTTTTGAATAATACGGATACCTACACCGTTTCCGGGGTAATCGAGGACTTTCCCAAAAATTCATTTCTTAGAGACCATACCATTTTCATGGCTATGGCGGGATACGAAGATTCACGGAGCGTGAGTTGGGGCAGCAACAATTATCAAACCTACATAAAGCTAATTCCTTCCGCGAATATTAACAGCATTCAAGCTCCTTTACGCGGTTTTTTGAGCAAGTATGTGATTCCGGGAGTACAGCAATTTATGCCGGGCATTACCGAAGAACAGTTCAAAGCTGCCGGTAACCATTTGATCTATAGTACCATCCCTTTAACCGATATACACTTGAAATCTGACCGAGTTGCTGAAATAAGCGGGAATAATGATATTCAAAGTATATATATCCTATCCTTTATTGCCATATTTCTAATTGTACTTGCTTGCGTGAATTTCATGAATTTGTCGACTGCGCATTCGCTTAAAAGAGCCAAGGAAGTTGGTATTCGTAAAACATTGGGTTCCAATAAAGGAGAATTGATTCGTCAGTTTTTGATTGAGTCCGGGTTGGTTTCTTTTGCATCGCTCTTGTTGGGAATTATATTGGCCATGGTTATTTTACCCCTTTTCAATGATTTGGCCGACAAGGATATTTCCATGCCTTACGGCAATCCGCTTTTTTGGTTGGTTTTACTTGTTTCGGGAGTGGTTTTGGCACTTTTTTCAGGAAGCTATCCCGCCTTCTTTATGTCAAAGTTTATGCCCGTAGAAGTTCTTAAAGGGAGTAGCGGAAATAGCTTGGGGGGTGGAAAAGTTCGAAACGGTCTGGTCATTTTTCAATTTGCTATTTCTGTCTTCCTGATCGTAAGCACCATGGTCGTTTATCAACAATTAAAATATATTCAAAACAAGGATTTGGGTTTTTCAAAAGACCAAATTCTAATCGTGAACGATGTATTTTCAATTGGAGATCAAGTTGCTTCTTTTAAGGAGGAAGTTAAGAAATTAGGTGTTGTTAAGAATGTCACATTAAGCAGTTTTTTCCCTACTCCGTCAAGTAGATCCGACAGTACATTTGCTCCAGAGGAAGGTGCCACAGATCAAGAAAATGCCCTCAGCATGCAAACATGGGGCGTTGACCATGATTATATAGCGACCATGGATTTTAAAATTATTGCCGGAAGAAATTTTGACAGGGCGTTCAAGAACGACTCTACAGGCATCGTTATAAATGAATCCGCTGTTTCGGTAATCGGGGGTACTCCGGAAGAAGCTATAGGTAAGCGTTATACACGAGGCTTGGGTGATGAAAACCCGACCTATTATACCATAATAGGGGTCGTAAAGGATTTTCATTTTTCTCCCTTTAGAGAAGAAATCGAATCTTTAAGTATGCATTTAAGCGATAGAGCGGCATCAATGGCTGTAAAATTGCAAACGGATAATTTTTCCAATGCTATAGCGAGTATCGAAGGTATTTGGGGCCAAGTGGCTCCAGGCCAACCTTTTGATTATTACTTTATGGAAGATTCCTTTAACGACACGTATAAATCTGAACGACGTTTGGGCTACATTTTTATGATTTTCACCACACTTTCCATTTTGATCGCTTGTCTCGGATTATTTGGATTAGCTGCCTTTAACGCAGAAAAGCGCACGAAAGAAATTGGGGTTAGAAAGGTTTTAGGCGCAAGCGTTGGACAGATTTCATATCGCCTTACCATTGACTTTTTAAAGCTTGTCGGTATCGGGATACTCATTTCACTTCCTGTTGGCTGGTATGCCATGAATAAGTGGCTTGAAGATTTTTCATATCGTATCGATATAGGCATATGGATATTTGTTCTGGCCGCTTTTTTGGCCGTGGCCATTTCTATCATTACGGTAAGTTATCAAAGTATCAAAGCAGCGATTGTGAATCCAGTAAAAAGTTTACGTACAGAATGAAGAAATAACATCAATCATCGAAAACGAGAATCATGTTCAAAAACAACCTAAATATTGCTTGGAGAAATTTTCTCAAGAATAAACAACAGACAACGATAAACCTTCTGGGATTAACAATAGGAACGGTATTTTGTCTTCTCATTTTGGTTTACGTAAACGCTCAATTTGATTATGACCTGCACCATAACGATGCGGATAACCTATATCGTATAAGAACCAAGATAAAAACAGCCAATCGTAGTATTGATTCGGATATGGGTACGGCGAGCCCCCCGATAGCTTTTGCAATGAAGGAAGATTTTCCAGAAGTTGCAGAGGCTTGCAGAATCGTGTATTTTGGAGAGGAAAGCGGTCAGTTACTTAGAGTTTTTGATAATAATGATAGTTTTTATGTTCCAAGAGGATATGTGGCGGATTCCACTTTTTTCAGTTTATTTACTTATCAAATGATTGAAGGTAGTAGCCCATTGAAAATGCTTGTTGCTCCTAACAATGTTGTACTTTCTTCTAGTCTGGCAGAAAAGTTATTTGGTAAAAAATCGGCTTTGGGCCAGACCTTGGTATTGGGTGCAGGTGAACAAGAACAGAAAATAACCGTTGCAGGAGTTTTTCAAGAATCTAACCAAAAGACCCATATAAAACCCAATTATATTTTAAGCATGACCTCTCCTGGTGTTGGGGAATTTGTAAGTGGTGTGGACAACTATGCCACTCAAAACTTCGTTTACAGTTATCTAAAATTGGTGCCAGGCTCAGAAGCGGCGCAATTGGAAAAGAAACTACCTGAATTTTTGCAATCTAGAGGAGGTGACGATTTGGCTGCAATTGGTTTTGAGAAAACATTATTGTTGCAACCGGTAAAAGATATTCATTTGCACTCCAAAGGAATAGGTGCGCAAATAGAGAATGTATCTAATATAGAATATTTATATGCTATGCTATTACTAGCACTTATTATTCAATTGGTGGCATGTATAAATTTTGTAAATCTTAGCACCGCTAGGGCCAGCAAAAGAGCTAAAGAAATAGGGGTTAGAAAGGTAATTGGTGCGGATAAAGGATCTTTGATCAGGCAGTTTCTAAGTGAGTCGGTTTTATTATCCTGGACAGCTGTCGCTTTAAGTATTCCGATAGCCATGTTTCTATTGCCAGGAATGAATGCTTTAACAGATGGAGATTTAGTATTACCCCAAATCTGGAATTTTAAAATTTTACTATCACTAGTTGGTGTAGGTTTTATTACTGGTGTTTTGGCAGGCATTTATCCGGCAGTGATACTATCGTCCCTAAAACCGGCTAAGGTGATTAAAGGTGTGATAAACATAAATTC
>JARFRH010000304.1 GCA_029287355.1 Maribacter sp.
ACCCTGTCTTTCGGTCTTACTGATCAATTATTATATTTATGAAACCGGATTATTCATTGAATCTCTTTGGTAATTCAAAAGATTACGTTCTTGGTGTTTATCAGTTGGTTTATTGGTTGAGATGTTGCCTTGTACCAAAGAGTAGTACTACCGAGAACTTATCCGCTATGTAAAACCTTTAGAATTGAGGTGCGTAATCGGCAGATGTGCTTTTTTGGGACGAACTTGATATAGGGCACTTATAAGATTGCATAGGATGTCCAATTCGCAAAAGTTCTTGCTTGACTTTTTGCAAAGCCAGCAGACTTGCATAGTGAAAAAATAGCGTCCCGTTTTCAATATCTATATCAATAATTTTAATGTCCATAATTCGACTTAGATTTCGAAACACGATATTTTTATCTTTATTACCGTTCAGATTTTTTATTTGGGCCACGGCCATCATTTATTAGAGGAAATTTTGTGATTACTCCCTTAAGATAATCTATGATTGTCGGAAGGGAAATGACCTACATCATTCCATAGAAATTTAGACTTTTTTTATGATGGATTAAAATCTGGCAAAGAAGGTAAAAGGCAAAAAGTGCAGAACTTATCGAATGCGTATCCCAAATTGACTACAGATAATATCGAAACTCAAAAGCGCCCGCAATTATGATACAATACATTCTTCTAGCCATTTTAATTCATTTTCTATAAAAATCGGTATGCGTTTTAAAAGTTCTATTGATTTAACAGCCGTTTCTAAATCTAAAAAAACCAGTAGGCCTATTTGGTCCTAAATTGGACTCACTTCTTAAATGCGGTATTTAGGTGCCTAGTATTAAAAAATCTTTAGAGTATTGCACTAAAATAAAAGAGCTGATGATTGCCCTCCCTAAAACTTAACAAGGGCATTCTACCATATGATTCCATTTTTTTTACAAGATCTCGATGGAACCATTTTTTAAAAACACTCTTTTGCTCCCTTTCCAGCATAACGACCATGTCAGCGTTGACATCACCGAGATAGACCCTGAGCGATTCGAAGATATCATCTGAAAATAACAATTTGAATTCTATTTCGCCATAGGTTACTTTTTCTTCGAGCATCTCCTTGAACCATTCCATTTGTGTTTCTCCCTCGTATTCATCTTCGGTAACAATGTGTACCACCTTTATTTCGGCATTAAAAGCTTGGGCCAGTTCGCTCAACTTACGTATCGCATACACGTCTTCTTCCTCAAAATCGGTCGCATAAACAAGGGTATGGAGTGACAAATGGCTGGCATCGGCAGGAATGGCCAGAATTGGGCAAGGTGCTTTTTCGATAAGATTTTTGGTGGTGCTGCCCATGACGATTTCGCTAAGCGCACTTTCGCCCTTGATGCCGACCACTATCATTTGGGCATGCCATTCCGTCGCCGTTGAAAGAATACCTTTTACGACCGATTTGTGTTCTACGGGCTGTAGTTGTATGTTCGGTACCTTCCAAATTGCGCCTAGGTTTTCTTGACAGAATTGTTCCAATTTCGTACGATGTGTTTTAAGGGCGTCGTTCTCCAAATCGGGGAAAGGTTCCGAAAGTGCTGTAGACCCTAAAATAGTTGGGTAATCGAAGACATGGCAGACCACCAGCCTATATTTCAGTTTTTCGGCCAGACTTTTGGCATATTTTAAAGCGGCAACGGAATTCTTGGAATAATCGGTGGTATATAGGATTGTTTTCATAGCACTGGGTTATTTATCCCTATCACATGGATAAGAAGTTTCAACGCAAAGTAAAATCCAATACGTCGAGATTCGCTTCGTTAAAACTCAATAGCGGTATTTCCCCTTGGGAGTGCATTTTTTTGACCAAATCACGATGGAACAGTTTTTTTAAGAAACCGTGTTTTTCCCTTTCCAACATGACGACCAGATCAGCGCCGACTTCTTCCAGATAACTGCGCAGCGATTCAAAAACATCATCCGAGAAGAACATTTTGAAATCAAGGTGTTCGTAGCTAACTTTCCCTGCCAATGCATTTTTAAACCACTCCATTTGTATTTCTCCTGCATATTCCTTTTTGGTGGAGATATGGACTACCTTTATTTTCGATTTAAAACGCTTTGCCAGTTCAACTGTTTTTCGAATGGCATAAACATCTTCCTGCTCAAAATCAGTAGCATAAACTATTGTTTTAGGAGCGGTAAAACGCACCTCCGAAGGAATGGCGAGTACAGGGCAAGCTGCTTTTTTTAACAATCGCTTGGTCGTAGAGCCCAATAAAACATCCTGCAAGGCACTTTCGCCCTTGGCACCTACAATTATCAGTTCTACCTGCCAGTCGGCCGCAATGGACAGAATACCATCTAAAATCGTCAAATCTTCGACCGGGGAGATCTTTATGTGCTTGGCATTCCACTGGCCATCCAAATTTTGCTGGCAGAATTCTTTCAATTTGGCACGGTGTGTTTTAAGGTTTTGTTTCCTAATATCAGGCATATGTTCTATAAACGCGCCCTCGGCAACGATTGGATATCCAAATACATGGGTGACTACCAAATAGGCCCCGACTTTGGTACTGAGTTTTTTGGCATATTTTAAGGCTGCAATGGAATTCTTCGAATAATCGGTAGCGTATAGTATTGTCTTCATCTCGTTGAATTTTAGATACCTCGAATTTAAAATCTAAAAATGAGCTGATAAATGACCTTAATCATATCGAACATTTGCGCGCCATACAACTTCTGCGTTCTTGAATTACGGCACTTGTACCGTTTCTGAAATCGTCCAAGGGAACCCTTGCTTGCCGAACCTCATTACCCTCCCTAAACGCGCGTTTCGCCTTTTTCAGCTTTCCAACTGGTTTGAAATTTTTGATGGAGTGTGCCCGTATGTGATGCGTCATCTTCTCCACAGAATCGGTTATGAACAAGTATTTCATATATTCCTCGTGGATGTTACCCTTTCCCGCCGTGATTTGAATATGATGGTAGAGTGAGTTCTTTATCGCGCTCCGAACCAAAAATAACCACCGGAAAGTTATGGGTCATTTAGGTCTATATGAGGGTAATCGATTCAAAGAGTTCAACCAACCTACGCGCACCGCCAGACATGACCACAAGAACATACGAATATAAGGCCAACGGTAACCAATACAAAAAAAGGTAGATGATGTTTATCAATTTATGCAAATACGGATACGGTTTTTGTTCAAATGGAAG
>JARFRH010000339.1 GCA_029287355.1 Maribacter sp.
ATTCGGAGGGGTATTGGTATCGAGAACTTTCTACGCCAAAGGTCAGACTGGACAGCAATTGTTACTCGGTGCCTATTCAGCGATGAACAGACAAATTGCACGGGGTACGATTGAAATGTTCAATCGTCATGAAATGTTAGATGTAGTGATTGTCGATGGTAAGGCCAGAGGAATAATCGCCAGAAACCTGGTAACAGGTGAGATCGAAAGACATAGTGCCCATGCTGTTGTCATTGGAACTGGAGGATATGGAAACGTTTATTTCCTTTCAACCAATGCTATGGGATCGAATGCAACTGCAGCCTGGAAAATTCATAAAAGAGGGGCGTATTTTGCAAACCCTTGCTTTACACAAATTCACCCAACCTGTATTCCGGTTTCTGGTGACCATCAATCGAAATTGACCTTGATGTCAGAATCCCTTCGTAACGATGGCCGAATTTGGGTTCCCAAACGCTTAGAGGATTCGCAAGCTATACGCGAAGGAAAACTAAAACCATTGCAACTAAAGGAAGAAGATCGCGACTATTATTTAGAACGCAGATATCCCGCATTCGGCAACTTAGTGCCTCGAGATGTGGCCTCTAGAGCTGCCAAAGAGCGTTGTGATGCCGGTTATGGGGTAAACAAAACCGGTGAGGCCGTTTATTTAGATTTTGCTGCAGCCATTCAACGTTACGGTAAAGAGGAAGCTTTGACGCATGGCCTTAAAAATGCTGATGACAAAGAGATAACAAAATTAGGAAAAGGGGTTGTCGAAGCGAAATATGGAAATCTATTTCAGATGTACGAAAAAATCGTAGATGAGAACCCATATGAAACTCCGATGATGATTTATCCCGCAGTTCACTATACAATGGGTGGCCTTTGGGTCGATTACAACCTTCAAACGACTATCGAAGGCTGTTTTTGTGCCGGAGAGGCAAATTTCAGCGACCATGGTGCTAACCGATTAGGAGCATCAGCCTTGATGCAAGGTTTAGCTGATGGCTACTTTGTTCTTCCTTATACCATTGGAGATTACTTATCGGATGATATTCGAACTGGTGCGATTCCTACGGATTCCCCAGAATTTGATGCCGCAGAGTCCGCTGTTAAAGAGCGTTTGCAAAAACTGATGTCAGGTAGCGGAGCACATTCTGTTGATTACTATCATAAGAAGTTAGGCAAAATTATGTGGGACAAATGTGGAATGGCCCGTAACGCTAAAGATTTACAGGATGCAATTGATGAGATTTCAACATTGCGTGCTGACTTCTGGGAAAATGTAAAAATTCCAGGAAAAGCAGAAGGTATGAATCAAGAATTGGAGAAAGCAGGTCGCGTAGCTGATTTTATGGAACTTGGAGAGTTATTTGCAAAAGATGCCTTGACAAGAAACGAATCCTGCGGTGGTCATTTCAGAGAAGAATACCAAACCCCGGAGGGCGAAGCACTTCGAGACGATGAAAATTTCAAATTCGTTTCCGCATGGGAATACAAAGGAGAACCTAAAGATGCCATTCTACATAAAGAAGAATTGGTGTACGAAAATATTCAACTGAAGACAAGAAGTTATAAATAAGAAGCTATGAAGCTGACCCTAAAAATATGGCGTCAAAAAGACGCTAAGAGTAAAGGACAAATGGTTGATTATCCTATTAATGGGATAGAGGGCGATATGTCTTTTTTAGAAATGTTGGATGTTCTTAATGAAGAACTTATCAATAAAGGTGAAGAACCAGTAGAATTTGATCACGATTGCCGCGAAGGAATCTGTGGCACCTGTTCCCTACAAATAAATGGTGAACCACATGGCCCTGATCGTTTAATTACCACGTGCCAACTTCATATGAGAAAATTCAGCGACGGCGATACGATTGTAATTGAACCTTTTAGAGCAGCGGCATTTCCCGTTATCAAAGATTTAATTGTTGATAGAAGTGCCTTTGAGCGAATTCAACAAGCAGGAGGGTACATTTCTGTAAATACATCGGGCAACACCATTGATGCCAACACTATTCCTATCGCCAAGCATGCCGCAGATGAGGCTATGGACGCTGCAACTTGTATCGGCTGTGGTGCTTGTGTAGCAGCGTGCAAAAATGCAAGTGCCATGTTGTTTACCTCGGCTAAAGTGTCTCAATTTGCTTTACTCCCTCAAGGGCAAGTAGAAGCAACGGATAGAGTACGGAATATGGTACGCCAAATGGATTTGGAAGGCTTTGGAAACTGTACCAACACAGGTGCATGCGAGGTAGAGTGTCCTAAAGGAATTTCACTGGAGAACATTGCTCGCATGAATAGAGAGTATTACGCTGCCGGTGTGAAAGGATAGTTTGATCGAATTAAAAATTTTTATGCAATCCCTTACTACTCTGTAAGGGATTTTTTATTTTTATAGGTGTCCAAAAATTACTCAAAAGAACGCATAAAAATCCCTCGGTTTAATGAGGAATCAGGCTTTTACACCACGCCACTGCGTTCCAAGATCATGGGCAAAATTCGGGGTAAAAATACCAAACCCGAACTGGCTTTCAGAAAAGCCCTGTATGCAAAAGGGTATCGATACCGCATCGACTATAAAAAACTTATTGGTCGCCCTGACATCGTTTTAAAGAAATATGAAACCGTCATATTCATTGATGGCGAATATTGGCATGGCTTTAATTGGGCAGAGCGAAAACCAAAAATCAAAACCAATCGAGCGTTTTGGATTGCCAAAATAGAACGGAATATGCAGCGAGATAGCGAGGTGAATACGGAGCTGGCAAGCATGGGTTATACCATATTTCGATTTTGGGAAAATGATATCAAGAAAAACCTTGAAGGATGTTTGCAAAAAGTACTGACACATCTTCATCAACAAAAGTAGCTATCCGACCTATATTCGTTATTTTTAAAGCGTAACTAAATTAGTATTGCTTTGTTAAACATATTCGCTTCAAAACTTCCTAAGGTAAAAACCAGCATTTTTACAACAGTAGGGAATCTCGCAAGAGAACATAAGGCCATCGATTTATCTCAAGGCTTTCCCAACTTTCCGGCGGACCAGAAGTTAATAAACCTGGTTAGTGACGCCATGATATCAGGCCATAATCAATATGCGGCAATGCAAGGGTACTGGGGCTTGCGGGAAATCATTGCTGAGAAAATAAAGAACCTACATGGGCGAACTTATAGGCCTGAAAGTGAAATTACTGTCACCGTTGGTGCCACTCAAGCCATTTATACTGCGATTACGGCCTTTGTTCACCCCGGCGATGAGGTCATTGTCATCAAACCAGCTTATGATTGTTACGAACCTGCCATTGAAATGAATGGCGGAATTTCAGTCTATTATCAATTGAATGCTGAGAATTATAAGGTAGATTGGAAGGAGTTTAAAACTAGAATTACCCCGAAGACCAGAATGGTCATTATCAATACACCACATAACCCTAGTGGTACTATTTTCTCTAAAGAAGACATGCTTCAACTACAGGGGATTTTACGCAACACGGATATCATTTTAATAAGCGATGAAGTGTACGAGCATATCGTTTTTGATGGAGCCGAACATCAAAGTGCTTCGCGTTTCGACGACTTGGCTTCCCGCAGTCTCGTTTGTGCCTCTTTTGGGAAAACATTTCACGTCACTGGATGGAAAATCGGGTATTGTGCAGCTCCTGAAGGGCTGATGCATGAATTCAGAAAGGTGCATCAGTTTGCCGTTTTTTGCGTAGACCATCCCGTACAACGGGCATTGTCAATTTACCTTAAAAACGAAAACCACTATCTCGAATTGAACGATTTCTATCAAGAAAAGCGCGATTTCTTCTTAGGCCGGCTAAAAGAGTCTCGGTTTAAATTTACACCTTCAGAAGGTACTTATTTTCAATTGGTAGATTATTCTGATATCACCTTGGAAGGAGATGGGGATTTATCTAAACGACTTATTATCGACCATAAATTGGCAAGTATTGCCATATCATCTTTCAACGTAAATCATCGCGATGATAAAATGCTTCGTTTCTGTTTTGCTAAGAAAAAAGAGACCTTAGAAAAAGCAACTGAAATACTTTGCAGCCTTTAGTCAAGTGCGGCATTTACTTTGGTCATGAACGCTCCTATTTTGTTTGGCTCTAACCAGCGAGTCACGACCACCAAATCATGTTCCTTGTCAATGATAATAAAATTCCCTCCGAAGCCAGCCGCGTAGTAGATGTTTTCAGAGAGTCCCTCCCAATGGCGGCTGCCCTTTTTATTCAACCACCACATATAGCCATAATTGACATTGGGGCCGGAAGGCGTAATCGCTTTATTAATCCAAGATTCACTAATGATTTGCTCATCTTTCCATTTACCGTTATTCAAGAATAGCAGCCCAAAGCGAGCCATATCTTCCGCGCTAATGAAAATTCCGGCTCCTGAATGTCCACCACCGGTCACGGATTTCATTTTGAGTCCATCAATTTCTGTCCATGCGGTTTCATAACCGTGCCAACGCCAGGTTGTTGAAGCTCCTATTTTATCCATTACATTTTCTTTGAGAACCAGAGGCATTGGTTTACGCCATACATGTGTAAGTGAATAGGCAAGAACATTAACACGAACATCATTATATTCCATGACGGTTCCAGGTTCCTTTGGTTTCTCGAATTTCCAATCATCAATACCACCTTCTCTTGGAGGTCTATCGGCCCAATCATTGCCGCCCCAAAGTTGCCCCGACCAAGCCGAATTCTGTTGTAGCAAATGCTCCCAAGTGATTTTTGAGTTGTGCTGACCGTCAAAAGTACCATCCCAAATATAGTTTCCGACCTTGTCAGTGGTACTCCCAATCAGTCCTTTATCTTCAGCTAAGCCAGCCATAGTAGAAAGAAAACTTTTAGTTACGCTAAAAGTCATATCGACTCTTTGGGTTTCTCCCCATTTTGCGATAATGTATCCGTTTTTCAATATCATTCCGGCAGGGCCTCCACGCTTTTTAGTCGGACCTAGGATTTGATGGAAAGGTTCTCTTTCGAAACCCTTTAAAATGGCGATTCGCAAATCACGTGATCCGGAGTATTCATTCTCTTCGGCGAACGCCAAAGCTTCTTGGAGGTCTTTATAATCGACCTCAAGATCTTGGGGTGCCTTTTCTTGCCATTCTGCATTTCGTTTAGGGAAATAATAGCTACTTTGGGCAATACTGAAGGTGGTACTTATCACAAGCAACCCGGCAAAAAAATACTTCATTTTGACTGGTTTTATGAATTCTGAAAGTTAGTCAAATCAAACCGCATTAACCAATCGGTTTGTTTGTCCTTCCCAATATAATAAGGGTGCGTATCGAACTTCGAAAATCCAAATTTCTCATAAAAGCGAATAGCATCGGTATTCTTTTCCCATACCCCTAACCAAATGTATTTCTTGCTTTTTTCAGCGGCATGTTTTATGGCCTTTTGTAGCATCAACTTCCCGATCTGCCTGCCCTGAAATTCTTTTAAAACATAGATGCGTTCGAGTTCTAGGGACTCTTCAGATATCAAATCCGTTTGTGCGGTATTCTCGTTGAGCTTAAAATAACCGGTCAAGACTTCGTCCAAATAAGCAAAACAAAAGGTTGAATCTGGATTTAGTAATTGTTGCTCGATGTTGTTTTTATCAAAAGCCTTATTGATATAGGTGTTGAAATCTTCAGGGTTGTTATCCTTTTCAAAGGCGTCTACGAATGTTTTCCTAGTGATTTCAACCAGTTTATTCAAATCGGAATTAGTACATTTTTTAAAAAGAAGGGCCATGGGTTAAATGTAAACGCTTTAACCATTTTATGCAAGTGTCGTGTGGTTGGCATAAGGCAGAAAAACAAATTTGTCTCTCAAAAAATCAAAAATGGATTCCATGAAAAGGTTCTCCTCTTTGGGCGCATGAAAGCAAATTGTGCTTGGCAAAATAGATTCCGTTCTTCAACGGAATGACATCAAAAAGTTCTTTAAAAGAAAAAGAGCGGCCTTTGGGGGAGCTGCTCTTTTCTTAAATT
Source organism: Maribacter sp. (assembly GCA_029287355.1). Taxonomy (GTDB): domain Bacteria; phylum Bacteroidota; class Bacteroidia; order Flavobacteriales; family Flavobacteriaceae; genus Maribacter_C. The sequence continues at coordinate 5,987 of JARFRH010000339.1, forward strand.
TCTTTTGTGTAAAAATTTATAGCATAAATAGTCTTTTCATTAATAGTATTACGCCACTGAAGTAATCGTTCTTATACACTTGTACTTCATCTCTAGTAGGTGCTTGGTTCATTTGGGCTTCCATAGTTCGTAGGTTTGAAAGTTAGACTTGGGGCGAAATAAATCGGTTTAACTTTTTGGTTAATTACAAAGCAAATGTAGTATTTAACGCTTCGATGCAGAAACTATTGTTGTGAAGTGAACTTAAAATGTTGTGAAAGATATAAGGGGTCGAATTTTTCGATGAACTACACTATTTTGGTCGCTAGATTTCCATCTCCGGAATGTCTCCTTCTACAATCAGCGTGCCTTCGGTCGCACTTTTAATTTCGGCAACACTAACCCCTGGTGCCCTTTCCAATAAAAGGAATCCTTCAGGAACAACCTCTAAAACGCCAAGATTCGTCACTATCTTTTTTACACAACCTACGCCGGTCAAGGGCAATGAACATTTTTTTAAAAGTTTAGACGCCCCAGCTCGGTTTGTGTGCATCATCGCAACAATGATATTCTCGGCGGAAGCTACCAAATCCATCGCTCCGCCCATACCTTTCACCATTTTACCTGGAATCTTCCAATTCGCAATATCACCTGTTTCAGAAACTTCCATAGCCCCTAAAATGGTGAGGTCAACATGCTGACCTCTTATCATTCCAAAACTTGTTGCCGAGTCAAAAAAAGAGGCTCCAGGTAAGGTGGTAATCGTTTGCTTGCCTGCATTGATGATATCGGCATCTTCATCTCCTTCAAAGGGAAAAGGTCCCATGCCTAAAACTCCATTTTCACTTTGAAATTCTACACTAATGTCTTCACGTACGAAGTTGGCGACTAGAGTTGGTATTCCTATACCGAGGTTTACATAAAATCCATCTTGAACTTCTTTTGCAATCCGTTTTGCTATTCCGTTTTTATCCAGCATGTTTAGCTTCTTTGTCTAACCGTTCGTTGCTCAATTCTTTTCTCGTAATCCTTCCCTTGAAAAATTCGTTTTACAAAAATGCCAGGAACGTGTATTTCATTAGGGTTCAATTCACCAGCAGGAACCAATTCCTCAACTTCAGCAACAGTGATTTTCGCCGCCCCACACATACACGGGTTAAAATTACGCGCTGTCCCTTTAAATATCAGGTTGCCGGCCTCATCTCCCTTCCATGCCTTTACAAAGGCGAAATCTGCTTTATAAGCTGACTCTAAAACGTACATTTTCCCATTGAATTCTCGGGTTTCTTTGCCTTCTGCTACTTCTGTTCCGTAACCGGCAGGGGTGTAAAACGCAGGAAAGCCTGCTTGAGCGGCCCTACACTTTTCCGCTAGTGTACCCTGAGGGGTCAATTCAACTTCCAATTCACCGCTTAACATCTGCCGTTCAAATTCATCATTCTCGCCCACGTAAGAAGAAATCATTTTCTTTATCTGCTTCTTTTGAAGCAATAGACCCAAACCGAAATCATCTACCCCGGCATTGTTCGAAATACAGGTGATGTCTTTGACCTCCATCTGCACCAATTGAGCAATTGCATTCTCAGGAATACCACATAAGCCAAAACCCCCGAGCATAAATGTCATGCCATCATACACTCCTTCAAGTGCTTCACTTACAGTATTCACTACCTTACGAATCATGCTTGTTTATTTTGGGTTTTCCTTGATTATCTACCTTACAATTTACATATTTTAAAAAGAAAAACGCCTTAGCTTTTTACAAAAAACTAAGGCGTTTTATTTGAAAATTTGATCTATTCCTGAAAGAGCCAATTAAGCCAGCTTAAAAATCTAAATCGTCTAAGTCGTCATCAGGCTCGACATTCTTTTTAGCATCTTCCATTATCTTGTTACAATCTACATTTATGGAAAGATCACTAGGCTCTGGAAACTCCTCTTCAGAAATACCTAACTCTTTATTTTCGTAATTCTTTTTCATATACAAGCCCCAAATAGGCAATGCCATTGAGGCTCCTTGACCGTATCGGATACCTTTAAAATGTACCGCCCTTTCTTCACCGCCTACCCAAACTCCAGTGACCAGATTGGGCACCATGCCCATAAACCAGCCATCACTTTGGTTTTGCGTAGTTCCAGTTTTCCCAGCAATCGGATTTGTCAATCCGTAGGGGTAACCTGTCATTATTTCTTTGTATAAGGTGACGTTCTTTTGAGAACTGTGTCTTAATCTCGCGCCTGAAGCCCCACCTTCCGTGACACCTTCCATTAGATTAAGCATGGCATAGGATACATCCTTGCTTAATACATCCTTCGTTTCTGGAACGTATTCATAGAGTACGGTGCCATTTTTATCTTCAATACGCGTGACCATTACAGGTTTGACATATACCCCTTGATTTACAAAAGCTCCATAGGCCCCAACCATTTCATATACATTGACCTCCTCTGTACCCAATGCGATGGAAGGCACCTCAGGAATTTCCCTGTTCATACCTAGGTTCTTTACAATAGAAACAACCGACTTTGGGCCGACCCTATCGATTAACTGCGCCGTTACGGTGTTCACCGAATTGGCCAAGGCATGTTTCAAAGTAAAATTGCTGCCCGAATATTTTCCATTTGAATTTTTTGGACACCAAGGCTCCATATTTCCATGTTTTCCCGCTTCAATACAATATTGAGTATCCGGCAGTGAGTCACAAGGAGAGAGTCTTAATTGGTCAATCGCCGCTGCATAAACAAAAGGTTTGAAGGTAGAACCCGCTTGTCTTGCCCCTTGAATGACATTGTCATATTGAAAGTGCTTATAATCGATACCACCTACCCAAGCTTTTACATGTCCGGTCTGCGGTTCCATAGACATCATTGCCGATCTTAAGAAGGTCTTGTAATAGCGAATAGAATCCATAGGGGTCATTATGGTATCTTTCTCTTGGGTTTCGCTCTCCCAGTCAAAAACGGTCATCTCCGTTTTCTTGGTAAAGGATTCCCGAATTTCATCTTCAGATTTTCCTTCGTCCTTCATGATTCGCCAGCGAGGCGAACTCTTCATCGCCCGCTCCATGATGTTTTTGATTTCACTTGTTTCCAAATCGAGAAACGGGGCTGTATTATTTCGTTCGGGCGTGTTTTGATTGAAAAACTCTTTTTGAAGATTTTTCATATGCATACTAACAGCTTCTTCGGCATTTGCCTGCATTCGAGAATCTATAGTGGTGTAAATCTTTAGCCCGTCTAGATAAAGACTGTATTTATCGCGTTCCCCTTCCAAAGCAGGTTTTGGATTCTTGGCGATCCACCCGTTCATAAAACGCTGCAAGTACATTCTGAAATAGGTAGCTATCCCTTCCCTATGATTCTCGGGGCTAAAATTGACATCCATCTTCAAGGCCTGAAGGGAGTCTTTTTCCTTTTCCGTGATGTAGTTGTACTTGGCCATCTGACCCAGAACAGTGTTTCTTCTATTGAAAACCAATTCCTCCCTACGGATGGGGTTATACAAAGAAGAATTTTTGAGCATCCCAACTAGCATCGCCGATTCTTGAACCTTCAAAGCATTGGGTTCCTTCCCAAAATAGATTCTAGATGCTGAACGGATGCCATCTGCGGCGTACCCAAAATCATACTCGTTTAAGTACATCGCAATAATCTCTTGTTTCGTATACTGCCGCTCCAAACGGGTCGCAATCACCCATTCTTTTACTTTTTGCATAATTCGTGCAGGAAGATTGTTGGATGCTCTTTTCGTAAATAATAATTTAGAAAGCTGTTGTGAAATCGTACTTGCACCACCTTTTGACCCTAAAAATATAAAAGCCCTGAGCGTTCCACGGGCGTCAATGCCTGAATGTTCAAAGTAACGGGCATCTTCTGTCGCTACTAAGGCATGAACAATATTCTCTGGCAATTCCTCATAAGGAACCGGGGTTCTATTGTCATCCAAATAATATTTTCCTAGGGTTTCTCCATCAGCGGAAAGTACTTCAGTAGCTAAATTCGTTTGTGGATTCTCCAAACGCTCGAAAGTCGGCATCTCCCCTAGAAAACCCCAAGAGGCAGATAAAAAAACCAGCGCACCGATCATCACTCCACTAACGAATAAAATCCAGAACCATTTGATGAATTTTGAAAAAGACTGTTTTTGCTTTTTCTTTACGGCTTTTGCCATATGCTTTACGTATTACTTTTTTACTATTTCGAATCCGACGTCGGTTATCCCTTCCAAATTAATCACTCCGTTTACACTTCCATTTTTTCGCATGGCATGGGAAACACGTAAGGTATATACGCCTGAAGTTGGGAAAACGATGTTTTCTTTATACCATAATTTGCTCTCCTTTAAACTGCCATATCCTTTACCTAACCAAGTACCATCTGGCAACGCCATTTCATACTCCAACGTATCAGTAACGGTATTTCCGTCTGGAAAATTGAGTTCGGCTATTAAAAAAAGATTATTGTACGGAAATGTTTCGTCATTTCTCACATTGATAAATAAATCATGTTCCTGAACGGTATCTAGTTCAGAGAATGTAAACTCTAGAACATCATCTTTGTTCCAGGACCCGCCATCAGTAGCTCTATACTCGGATTTCACCATGTTCGAGTTGCAAGATACCAAGACGAGCATCATAGATATGGCAAATATTATCTTACTTATTTTGCGCACGGCTTTTATTTCGGTTGCGATTTTTATTGTTTCGACTTCTATTTTTATTGGAAGCATTCGAATTGCTTCCGCTATTCGATTTTTTTCTATTCGAATTACTATTGCCTTGTCTGTTTTTGTTGCCGGTATTCTCTCCTCCAGCACTTTTCTTACGGTTGCGGTTTCTGTTACGGTTCCGATTATTACGCTTTGGTTTGTCAAAACGAGTCAGACTATCCTGTCCCACCACATTTTCGAAAACAACGCGTTCTTCTATTTCAACGAGGTTCTCTACCGCGTATTCCTCTAGGCTCGCTACTTTTTCTTTATTTTTATTTTTTTCTAAGATCTCCTTTACCTGATCTTTGGAAAGTTCATGCCAGTTCGCTGGGTCTTCTTTGTACGAAAACCACAGTTTACTTTTGAAAATATCTGTCTTTTGACAAAATGCGAGTCCCTTTTCAGTATGCAGTTTGGTGTCTTGGGGCGGAAAATCTTTCAAGGCATCCAAATAAACATCAAGCTCATAATTCAAACAACACTTCAATTTTCCACATTGGCCCGCCAATTTTTGTGGGTTCAATGAAAGTTGCTGATACCGTGCCGCAGAAGTACTCACGGAACGGAAGTCTGTCAACCAAGTAGAACAACATAATTCTCGACCGCAAGAACCAATACCTCCCAAACGTTGAGCCTCTTGTCGATAACCGATTTGGCGCATTTCAATTCTGATGCCGAAGGCTTTCGCCATATCTTTTATGAGCTGCCTAAAATCGACTCGGTCCTCAGCTGTATAGTAAAAAGTAGCTTTTGAACCATCGCCTTGAAACTCTACATCGGAGATTTTCATCTGTAATTTCAGAATAATGGCAATTTCACGAGCGCGTTTTTTGATTTCATCTTCTCGGTCTCGGCATTTCTGCCAAATATCTATGTCTTTTTGAGATGCCTTTCGGTATACTTTAGGAAGCTCCGGGTCGTTGAAATCTACCTTCTTCCGCTTCATTTGAACTTTGACCAATTCACCGGTCAAAGTAACCATGCCCACATCATGACCTGAAGTCGCTTGCGTGGCCACCACATCCCCAATAGAAAGAGAAAGATTCTCAGCGTTTTTGAAGAATTCTTTACGACTGTTTTTAAATCGCACCTCTACAAACGCAAATGGTTTTTCGCCATTTGGAAGTGACATATTCGAAAGCCAATCGAAAACTGTTAATTTATTACAGCCATCGGTACCACAAGTGCCGTTGTTCTTGCATCCGCCAGGCTGTCCGTCCTTACCGGTCGAACAACTGCTACAACCCATATTTTATATGTTGGTTTGGTCAAATCTTCTTGCCGCAAGGCTAAATCAGAATAAATTGTGACCAAAAAAGGTTCATACTAAACTTAAAAGTAAAGATAGGATAATTTGTGATGGGAAGAAAGTATTCGATGCGCAGTTGCAGTTTGTAGTGCGAAATGAAAACTTCAAAGCTTAAAAAAAATTGATGCTCAAGTAGTAGTCGAAACCTTAATTCGAAGTAAGGTTACCGAGCGCTGCCGTTAACGGTCTACTTTTTGAACTTAAGAACTTCAGATCTGCCTTTTTTGAAAATTTTATTGCTGACAACCTTTCCTTTTCGCAGCTTTTTTTGCTCCTCCCAAGGTAGGTTATGCACTTCTTGACATGCTGTCGAGCAGCAATTATCCATTTTCTCAGCACATTCCTCACATTGAATGAACAATAAATGGCAAGCTTCGTTAGCACAATTCTCGTGCGTATCACAAGGTTTCCCACATTGATGGCATTGCGCTATAATAGCGGCTGAAATACGCTCACCACGTCTATGGTCAAAAACAAAATTCTTTCCCATAAATTTATTTTCCAACTTCTTTTTTTCCACTTGACGCGCATACTCGATAATACCTCCTTCAAGTTGATAAACCTGTTTGAAACCTTTGTGCTTGTAATAGGCACTCGCCTTTTCACACCGAATACCTCCCGTACAGTACATGACCAATTTCTTATCTTCCTTATTATCCTTTAAATCTTGTTCAATAATATCCAAAGAATCGCGAAAGGTATCCACATCGGGCGTTACCGCATTCTTAAAATGCCCGATTTCACTTTCATAATGGTTTCGCATATCCACCAGAACTGTATCTGGTTCTTCAATCAGTTCGTTAAATCTCTCCGCATCAACATGAATTCCTTTATTGGTCACATCGAAGGTGTCATCATTTAGTCCGTCAGCAACAATTTTCTTTCGAACTTTGACCTTTAGTTTGAGGAAGGAAAGATTGTCTTGCTCAATGGCAATGTTAAGTCGAACGTTTACTAAAAAGGAAATCCCGTCCAATTGGTTCTTGAAAGTTTCAAAGTTTTCCGCTGGTACGGAAAGTTGCGCATTGATGCCCTCATGAGCCACATAAATACGGCCAAGAACATCGAGTTCGTTCCAATTAATAAAGAGGTGGTTTCTAAAAATCGACGGATTGCCGATGTGTGCATATTTGTAGAAAGAAATTGTTAGCCGTTCTTGGCCTGCCTCTTTTATAAGAGCAGCTCTCTCTTTTGCACTTAAGGTATTGTACAGTTGCATGCTATACCAATAGTTTAAGTTAAAGAAATATTTAAGCGACAAAAATAACAATAAAATTGGGATGTTCAGACCCATATTGGACCCTACTTCATAGACAATTGGCGCAAAAATAAAATAGGCATAAAAAAAGAGCCTTGAATTTCAAGACTCTTTACCGGTCATTCCAATTTTTCTTCTTCATAGCACTCTTTAAGAAACACCAAAAAGGAAATGACCACCATTGCCTGCTATACGTAAATAACAGTAGCTATTTTGAGTTAGGCTAAAACATTTAAAACGAAGATGCAAGCTTTTTAAAAAGGTTGCGTCAGCATTGTAACAAAAGAAAAGAAATGGTAATTTAGCCTCCCTAATAAAAAGAACACATGAGCTCGGAAAAAGACGCAAAACTAAAAGCCCTTAAACTAACACTTGATAAATTAGACAAAACTTATGGCAAGGGCGCCGTAATGAAAATGGGCGATCGCGTCATCGAAGATGTTGAAGTTATTCCGTCTGGTTCTCTAGGTTTGGATATTGCATTGGGCGTCGGCGGATACCCTCGTGGTAGGGTGGTTGAAATATATGGGCCTGAATCTTCGGGTAAAACTACATTGACTTTGCATGCCATTGCCGAAGCTCAAAAACAAGGAGGTATTGCTGCTTTTATTGATGCGGAACATGCCTTCGACCGTTTTTATGCCGAAAATTTAGGTATTGATATCGACAATTTGATTATTTCACAACCTGATAACGGGGAACAAGGATTAGAAATAGCGGACAATCTGATTCGTTCAGGGGCAATTGATATTGTAGTCATCGACTCGGTCGCCGCCTTGACTCCTAAAAGTGAAATTGAAGGGGAAATGGGCGATAGTAAAATGGGGCTTCATGCTCGTTTGATGTCTCAAGCCCTTCGAAAATTAACCGGCTCAATAAGCAAGACCAATTGTACCGTTATCTTTATCAACCAACTACGTGAAAAAATTGGGGTGATGTTCGGAAACCCCGAAACTACAACTGGGGGTAATGCACTTAAATTTTACGCTTCGGTTCGATTAGACATCAGAAGATCAACCCAAATAAAGAATACCGATGGTGCCGTTCTGGGTAATAAGACTCGCGTTAAGGTGGTCAAGAACAAAGTGGCCCCACCTTTTCGAACTACTGAATTCGATATCATGTATGGTGAAGGTATCTCCAAAGTTGGGGAAATCATCGATTTGGGAGTAGAATATGAAATCATCAAGAAAAGTGGTTCCTGGTTCAGTTATGGTGACACTAAATTAGGACAAGGTCGCGATGGTGTTAAGTCACTTTTACTTGACAATCCTGAACTTTTTGAAGAGTTGGATGGCAAGATACGTGAGGCAATCAATGCTGTAAAATAACGCTCCTAATTAGCCTGTAGCAAAATCACGGTACCAATAGCGACGCAACCTTTGTAAGGCATTCACATCTTACAATTAAATACAGTTGCCTATGAGAAGGTTAATTTTCATATGTCTTACAGTGAGTCTATTGCTTTCCGCATTATCATGCTCTTTAAATGACGATGGCCCTAATTTTCATTTTAAGCCCTTACAAATTACAAGTGCGGTATTACCGGATTCATTTGACTTAAATGAAACGTACCAAATTACGGTAAATTATACTTTACCAGATGGCTGTACCGGTTTCAGTGGCTTTGATGTGACCGCCGCTGATACAACGATTAGAAACGTAGTGGCTTTCGGAATTGTACGTACCGACCAAGAAGCTTGCATAACTTTAGCAACGGAAGCCCAGGCATCCTTTAATTTTATCTGTCTTTATGACGAACCCTATACGTTCCGTTTTTGGCAAGGAGAAGGAGTAGATGGGGAGCAGGAGTATTTTGAGGTCGTAGTTCCTGTTTACTAAGAGCAACAACAATTTAATCTAACCAATAATTTGAGTTTAGAAGAACTCGTAAACCTATGTAAAAAAGGCGACAGAAAGTCGCAAGAGCAACTTTATCGTAAATACTCGAATATACTATTCGGTATATGTTTGAAATATTCGCGAAACAAAACAGAAGCCGAAGATAGCTTGCACGACAGCTTTATGACCATTTACGATAAGATCGGGCAGTATCGATCTGAGGGTTCGTTTGAAGGTTGGATGAAACGAATAACGGTAAATACCGTTTTGCAGAAATATAGAAAAAGTGAGCATTTGAACTTGGTTTCTGAGAATTTGGAAGAGGAAACCGAGGTTGAACCACTGTATGCAGATGTTGGCCTACAGACACTCTTGAAATACATACAAGAATTGCCTAACAAATACCGTCTGACGTTTAACTTATACGTTTTAGATGGATTCACACACAAGGAAATCAGTGAGCAATTGGGAACATCACCTGGAACCTCAAAATCGAACCTTGCTCGTGCGAGAATGATTCTCAAAGAACGAATCGAAAGAGAACAAAATAAAGCCGTCATCGGACTACTCATTTTCTTTACAAAGGAGGACGAATGCTCGATGAAAAAAAACATCAAAATTAAGACCTAAGACATTCAAAATGGGTAAAAAAAACTTAGATAAACTGTTTCAAGAGAAGCTTTCTAACTTCTCCGAAGTTCCTGACCAAAAGGTGTGGCAATCAATTGATGCCTCCCTTGACAAAAAGAAAAAATCACGGAGGGTCATTCCAATATGGTGGAAATTCGGGGGTGTGGCCGCTGTTTTGGCCATCACCTTGTACATTATCAATCCTTTTGAGGATCCTGCCGTAATCATTCCTACTATAACAGAAAGCGAATCACAGGAAGACAAGAGTAATTCGAATACAGAAGAGCATAAAGCAACGGGGGATTTCGAAAAATCCGATACCGAAATCGTAGATGTGGAAAAACAAGATTCCTTTGAAGAGCGTATCACACCACAAGAGAATACATCCAATATGACCGAGGAAAACACTAACAATAACCAGGAAAACCTTGGCAATTTCAAATCTTCAGTCGATAAAACAGAGATTCAGATAGCCAATACCGATGCCACCGATCAAAAGCAAAAACTAAAAAATATTCGCAACGCTAATCCCTCCATAGCAACAAACTCGATTCTAAAAAACAATGCGGATGCAGTGGTTACTGTTCCGGATATTGCGAAATCGAAAAATTCCGTCGAAAAGGAAACCATAGGCAATACCGATAGCGAGGGTCCAATTAAGCAAAATAATTTGACCCTAGAAAAAGAAGCGGGTATTGCGCAGGTTGAGGAAAACGAAACCTTGGCCAAGGAGATTGATGATGTGAAAAAGTCCATTTTTGATGAAATTATCGACCAAGAGAAGGAAAAAGAAACTGTTGCCGAAAACAAAGGAGGTAAATGGTCTGCTGGCGCAAGTGTAGCGCCAGTTTACTTCGACGCTCTTGGCGAAGGGTCTCCTGTACATTCGATTTTTGTTCCAAATAGCAAGTCAGGTGATTTGAATCTAAGTTACGGGCTCTCCGTTGCTTATGAAATCAGTACTAAACTTAAAATACGATCAGGAGTACATAGAGTAGATTACGGATACAGCACCAATGATGTGGAGTTCTCATCTTCAATAGAAAGTTCCTCAATTGGTCAAATAGCGAATGTGAACTATTCGGCAACTGCCAAAAATATTGTGGTGGCGAGTAATGCAATGGAAAATGGTTTGGATGCAATGGAGAATGTTGCTCCTGTTGCACAAGATTTTTCTGGTCAAGGATTATCGCAGAATGGTATAATGACCCAACAATTTGGTTACTTGGAAGTACCAGTTGAATTAGAGTATGCACTTATAGATAAAAAGTTTGGTGTCAATCTTATTGGAGGTATAAGTTCTCTCTTTTTGGTAGATAACTCCATATCCCTCAGCTCAGGTGAGTTGATTACCGGAATGGGCGAAGCCAACAATGTCAATGATATAAACTTTAGCACTAACGTGGGTATTGGTTTGAATTATAAATTTACCTCAAAAGCACAATTGAATGTAGAACCCGTGTTTAAATATCAACTGAATACCTTCTCACAAACTGATGGTACTTTTCAGCCATTTACGGTGGGTATCTATAGCGGAATAAGTTTTAAGTTTTAAAACTGAATGCTATAAAAAGAAGTTGGGTAGGTTGGTCATTCTTTTAATGACCCCGATTACGCCCTGCAAAATCTGCGGAACATTTTTATGTGATTCGCTTTATTTTTGAAGTTCTTTTACTATAACCCCCCTAATTTCCTCACGCAATGTTGCTTTATCTTCTTCGGCCAATATTTCGGTTTCAAAAAACTCATGCACTTTTGCACGTAGTTTACCAGGTCCACCACTTAAGAAAGTGAAAGAAAAGCGTTTCTTGCAATCATAAAAAGTTATGGGTATTACAGGAATTTGGTGTGCAATGGCCATTTTGAATGCCCCGTCTTTAAATTCGCCAACAAGAACAGCTTCATCGGGGACGCCTCCCTCGGGAAAAATACAAATACTCAAACCTTGATTCAATCTACGCTGCGCACGACGATATACACCTGTTCTGCTCTTTGTGCTTTCTCGATCTACCATAATACAAACCCTCTTAAAGAAAAATCCGAATACCGGAATTTTAGCCAATTCTTTTTTGCCCACAAACACAAAGGGATTTTTGCTTACCATCAACATAAACATAATATCGAGCATACTGGTATGATTTGCAACCAGCATATAGCTCTTGCCTTTTTCTAGTTTCTGTTCATATATAATTTTAGGAGGACATCCCATTCCGTATAGGATGGGAGCGGCCCAAAGATTTCGGGCCAACCAAAAGAATTGCGGATACCATTTCTCCGATAAGGTAGTTATCAGGAGGATGGGAAAGAAGATGAAAATGGGTAATGACACTAAAACATAGAACCAAATTCGGTATAGGACATGACCTATATTTTTGAAAAATCGAAGCATGAAATCAAAAATAGCAAATTAGGGCTGTTTATTCCGTTTTCTTTTACCTTTGTGCTTCTTTGAAATGGAACTAATGGCGAGAATCTTAACAGGAATTCAGAGTACGGGTACACCCCATCTTGGAAATATTTTAGGTGCAATTCTTCCTGCTATCGAAATGGCAGGGAATCCTGAAAATGAATCGTTTCTTTTCATTGCGGATATGCATTCCTTGACTCAAATCAAGAACGGCGAGGAATTAAGAAAAAACACTTATGCTACGGCAGCAACTTGGTTAGCCTGTGGTCTAGACATCGATAAAACCGTTTTTTATCGCCAAAGCGATGTGCCCCAAGTGACCGAGCTTGCATGGTACTTGAGTTGTTTCTTTCCATACCAACGCTTGACCCTTGCACATTCCTTTAAAGACAAGGCAGATCGTTTGGAAGATGTCAATGCCGGACTTTTCAGCTACCCGATGCTCATGGCAGCGGATATTTTGCTATACGATGCAAACATCGTGCCTGTAGGTAAGGATCAATTGCAGCACTTGGAAATGACCCGGGATGTAGCCTCCCGTTTTCATGCCCAATTGGGAGAAACATTTGTCTTACCCGAGGCCAAAGTACAGGAATCGACCATGTACATTCCTGGAACGGATGGGGAAAAAATGAGTAAAAGCAAAGGAAACCTAATCAATATTTTTCAATCCGATAAGAAACTGCGTAAACAACTGATGGGTATACGCTCGGATAGTACACCCATGGAAGCCCCTAAAAATCCGGATACGGATACTACTTTCGC
>JARFRH010000014.1 GCA_029287355.1 Maribacter sp.
AAATTCTCCCTTGCTTCAGTATAGGTCAACACAAAGTTTTCACCGATGCCCTGGGGAAATATTTTTTTTTGTGCCTCTTCTCCAACTCTTTTATAGGTGTCGGAACAAGACCAAAAAAGCATTGCCATGAAAATCATGGCAATGCTTAGAATATTCTTCTTTAAAAATTCGCTCATTTTACAAACTCGGCACTTTAACACTACCTCCTGCCCAACAACTAAAGGTAACCGTCTTGCCAGCCATACCAGTTTCAAAAATCATGGCCTTGGTTGGCGCCTTTTGAGAATAACTATTTGCCGATTTGTTAGCGGTAGAACTTAACGAGGGGTCTACACGGCCAGCTTTTCTCGCCATATCGGCGGCTTTCCAATACATTGCACGTTTCTCGAAAGTAGTACTTCCACAATCATTCGCGCTAGTAGCATAAAGGCTAGCAATCAATAAGTATGCACGACCGTTTGACGAATTGGCGTCAATAGCTTTTTGAGCATATCTTCGAGCGGTAGATTTGCTACCCTTTCTTTTGTTAATAACCGCAACTTTATATGCGATATTCGATTTTTTTCTTGCATCTGTCTCAAGCGATAATGCCTTATCAAAATCTGCCAAAGCGGCCTTTGAATCGCCACTTTTCATCTTCAATGTACCACCATAAACATATGCATCAGCTGATGGATCCAATGCCAATTGTGCTTCGAATAACTTTTGGAACATCGGGTCATCGGTACATTCTTTATTGAACATTAGGCCCACAGCTCTTTTTACCCAAACAACATTACTTTTATTTTGCTCGAAAGTCTTTTCATATAGTGGTATGAGATTTCCACAATCCGCTAACGGTCCTAATTTGGAATCAATACTCCCAGCAATCTTACCAAAAGACTCCGAATTGGTATTCGCCGCCTTGAAACGCCTTTTCTCTTTTGAAGTCAAAGTACCCGCTTCTTCTTTTGGAAGTAATTTTGAAATCACTTCGGTAAGTTTCGCATTCTCATCTTCGATTTTTACGGTAACATTGTCATACACTTCAAAAACCTCCTGTAGATCTTTCTTGCCGGCCTTGTTCAAATCCACCAGGCTAGAGAAGTAAAGGTATAATGCCTTTGGGTTTTTAAAGTTGGCCAAATCTTCAGTAAAAGCTTTGCTCAACATAGAATAGATTTCGTCATCGCCAATCATTTTGTTGTCGTATTTCATGAGCACCTTATCGATGATGACATCTGCCATTTTAGTCTTGGCAGGAAAGTATTTCATGCTGTTGTCGTACAAAGCCAAGATGTCACTTATGAAAGCATCTTTTTCAGCTCCAGAAGATTTTTTGATTTTATCCTTTAGTATTCTTTCCCCATATAGGAAATTAGCCCTGTTCAATTGAGGACATGTTTCATAGACCATTTTCCATGGTGCATAGGCCGCATCGTAGTTCTTTACCTTTACATGCTCAGTGTAAATTGAAAGATTGGTCATACACTCCGGATTTTGAGCCTGGGCGTTACCCATCATCATACATCCTAAAAGCATAAATACCGTAGAGTAGAATTTTGTTTTCATTTTGATATCGGTTTAAAGGGGTTAATGTACTAAATTTTTATCAGTTTACTTTGGCCTTGCGAAACCATTGATCATTCAATGAAAGACCTATGTTTATTTTGAAGTATCCTTCTTCTATTAAATTGGCATCCGTTGTACCTCGTTTTCCAATTTCGAAACCTAGATTAAGATTTGAAAAACTTCGGGCCAGTGGTAGTCCAACTCCAAAAGTTATGCCAAAGTTGTCAATATCGGTGTCATTGACCACCATACCGGTCTTTTCCATTCTAAGACCTGCGCGATAAGTAATGCGTTGAAAATACTTGAACGAGGTGTGATCAGGGACCCAAAACCCACCAAATGCAATAGTACTTGCATTTTGATATAGTAAATTATCAAACTGTAAAAAAGGGTTCACATACGAACCTAAATCTTGAAAGCTATACTCCGCCCCTATAAACCATTTGGCATCCTGGCCATAACCTAGGCCTAGTGTCGTGGTAGTAGGTATTTTTACTGCGGTTTCTTTTAATCCGCTTGCCTCTAGATTCACTTCTGAAACTTCCAATTCCGTACCAAGTACGGGGCTTTGGTCATCCGCCACCACGGAGCCGATACGTTGTGTATTACGTGCGGTAAGATTTGCCTGTGTATTTACTCGAAGAGAAGTATGTAAGGTATATTTGTCTTTAAAGGTCGGTGTATAATTCAAGGCATAGTTTAAATCCATGCCATTGATTCTAGACGCTCTTTCATCGAAAGTGGCTAATTGCACATTCTCAACCAGTTGTATTCGCGAGCTTTCCAAGGTGCCAAAATTGAAGTTGGCAGTGACGCCAATCTTAAGATTATCCGTAATACCCCATCCTATAGAAGTGTATACTCTATTTAGACCTCCACTTCCAGTATACCTATTGGTGACGAGAGTTCCCTCGGCATCATCTTGTTGGTTAATCGATTCTAAGTTATAACCTACGGAAGACAGCGGCATAATACCTATACCCACACCTAAATTCTCTTTGAGCGTAAAGGCAAGTGCCAAGTAGTCAAGATTGGTCACTCTGCTACTTTCTTCTGCTGACGCACTTTTCAATGTCAATTGCCTATACGAAATACTTGCCGTATAGGTAGTTAACCCAAATGTTTCCCCAAATCGAACCCCCAAATCGGCATAGGCAGCAGGGTTTTGTAAGTTGACGTGTATACTATCGGCATACATCCCTATGCCGCCCATCATTTGATTTTCGACCGTAGTTGCGGGCCTTAATTCTCCAATACCGAAATAGGAATATGGGGATACTGTACCATCTTGAGCATACGAGCCAAAAAAGGCAAGACATACTATTGCAAATCCAATTTTTTTGATCATTCAGCGCTTGTTGTATTCCAGGATGTAGTTTAGTCCTCTAAGGAGAAATTTGGAATCCGCAAATATGGTATTTTTTAATCGTTTTGACAAAAATTGGGCGTCACCGCCTGTTAAAATAATTGTTAAATCTGCAAAACGCGATTTATATTGATCAATTACCCCATCGATTTCGGCACAGATACCATTGACGACCCCGCTGTGCATGCTTGTTTCGGTTGTATTTCCGATGAGATTTAAAGGAGTTTCTTTCTCCAACAATGGTAATTTTGAGGTCTGTTCATGCATGGATCTGTATCGCATGTTCACCCCTGGTGAAATAGCGCCGCCCATATATTCCCCATAGTCGTTGACCATATCATAAGTGATGCAGGTACCTGCATCCAAGACCAGCGTATTACCCTCAGGATTGTAGTAAAATGCGGCAGTTGCCAAAGCAATGCGGTCAACTCCTAATGTTTGGGGTGTAGCGTATGAGTTTTTAAAAGGGATTTTAGTGCTGTGGTCTACTATACATACCTCGCAAAAGATAGAGAGTGCCGCTAACTCTTTTAAATCGAATTCACCGACGGAAGAAAGAATGGCATGACCGATATTAGGATAAAGAGCAAAGACTTCCTTGACCTTTTCGATAAGACTTCCTTTTTCTATGGCCTCATCAAATACAAGCTTCTCACTCCGAAACACGGCAAGCTTCGTAGCTGTATTTCCAACATCGATAATCAGGTTCATACCCCAAAGATCATATTTTGAAATCAATTAAACCTTTTCTTCTACCTACAAATATCACATTTTACACTCTTGCTTTGCAATTTTTTAATACTGAAGCCCTGCTATGCTTTGAAAAAATGACTTCGCAAGAACACAAAAGCCAATATTTGTAGGTAGAACAAAAAGTTTAATTGGGCTCAATGTAAAAAACAATTTCCTTTTTTCTCGTTTTTGTTTGTATATCCTAAATTTGAAATTATATTTGCACCCCCTTTTGGGGGTATGGTGCCTTAGCTCAGTTGGTAGAGCAATGGACTGAAAATCCATGTGTCCCTGGTTCGATTCCTGGAGGCACCACATTAAAACCCTGCAAATGCAGGGTTTTTTGTTTTCATTAAATATCTAAATGCATTATCTCTATATCATAATAGTACACTTTTAGTTGACGTAGTCACAGTATTGACTACAACTTTTTTTTTGGACCACTACAATGAGAATGTTGCTATAGCCTGAAATATCCAGCTGGGGTATTTTCAATTTCGGCGGAAAAGGATTTATGGAAGACTATTGGCTACCTCCCCTAATCGTAATATTTGCTCTATTTGTCTTTTATCTTGAAGGACGTGGCAAGTTCAGGGCCATTTACCACATAATGATAATTAGCTGAAACTTATTGATTACCGAAGCTATTGCTTATGGCAGCTTACAGGCTAACACACAAGTTTCGTTCGATACCTGGTGAATGGATATTTTATTTATATAGTTTATATAGCTCGTAGTCCCATTTATATTGTTTTTGTTATTAAATATTGCTTTAGTGGTACAAGAAACAAAAGGAAATCATTTAATTCCTTGTTATGATTGGTCAAAGATTACTTTGAAACCTCTGTTTATTGCTCTATTATTATTTGCATTGCTATTCTTTAGTTTGGGTAGTGGGTTTAATTGGCTTGTTAAGATTGCTGTAGCAGCGACAATTATTCAGTGGATATTAATAACAGAAGCCTTAGGTCGTCCTCATAAAAAAAATGAAATAATCTGCTAATTTCCAATGACAAATCGAAAATCGATCATTCATAAAGGCACCATATTAAAACTCTGTAAACGCAGGGTTTTTTGTTTACATTAAATATCCAAATGCATTATCCCTATATAATCGATAGCGAATTAATGGATAAATACCACGTTGGCGAATCTCCTGATGTCATCAATAAACTCAAGCAACACAATTCCCATTATTTCTTTGGAGCATTTACCAAGGCCGTGAATGAAAAGCAAAAGGGTCATTCAAAAACTCATTCAGAACCATGATACTCTTGAACATAGTCAAGAATCCTAATATAATGGAAGGCGGGCTCATTTTTTGACCACCTTCCATGTTTAACCGTAGTTTCTTATTAAAAGTAGAATGACCGTAGCTACGACGAAAAAAGAGGCCGTGATAAGCAAGTCATCGAAATTGAATTTCCTATTCTTCATGGCCTACGGGCTTAGTCAAACGCAAACCCCGTAGATACCCTATAAATAAAAGCATAGAGCACGACAAAGAACATTATAAAACTGAACCACGCGAAAAATTTGAAATAACGTCTAGTTATGAAGCTTCCTAAATTTTTAAAGCCTTCAGTATAGATTTGTTGTACTAGTAGAATTGTTTTCATAGGGAGATTTTTATTAATTCAAGGCAAATATTTGAATTTTTATACCATGGTGACAACTTAATTGTCCAACGGTCATAAATCAAGGTTTACTAGTATTTCCGGCGGATAAACGACAAAATAAAGCAGCCCAACTACAAAAATGAAATGTCGTTTAATCCGCATTTTAATGCCTTATGTCCTTTCTTTTCAATCGAAAACCGAAGCAATCTGCGTTATGAAGATTCTGACTACAGCTAGAGACTAGCTATGGTCATAACAGCAATAGAGGAACTTACGGATGAGCAGTAAAGATTTTCAATAATCGAGGCTGTTAGATAAAGATATAGCACTTAATATTCGGATCAAACAAAATGGACCATGTAGGGTGCCGCTATGATACAGGTAGTTGCCCATTCTAAAATGGCCAATAAAAGAAAATTACTGACTCCTCAAGAAAAAACGAAAAGATATATCGATATTTATACCTATAAAGTCCTTCCTTAAATGACCGATGATTTTTGGGAAAGCCTAAAGGACCTAAAATGAATATCGCAAATCTCAGACAGCTTTTCAAAAGAGACCTCAACAAGTTAAAAGCAGAAGTCGAGGCCTATACTACTGAAGATAAACTTTGGCTTCCTTTAGAAGGAATTTCAAATTGTGGCGGTAACCTTTGTCTGCATCTTGTGGGAAACCTAAATGCCTTTATCGGTGCGGAAATTGGCAACTCGGGCTATATTCGACATCGAGAACTTGAATTTTCTCAAAAAGATGTGCCAAAGGTAGCATTGATTTCACAAATTGAAAACACCATACTGATAGTGGATAGTACTTTAGAAAGCCTATCTGAAGAAGACCT
This sequence comes from Maribacter sp., assembly GCA_029287355.1. Lineage (GTDB taxonomy): Bacteria > Bacteroidota > Bacteroidia > Flavobacteriales > Flavobacteriaceae > Maribacter_C. The sequence goes on from JARFRH010000014.1 coordinate 6,107, forward strand.
TTGCAATGAATACCCGATAGTGGTTTTCAAAGAAAAAATGACTACCGGTTATTTTTTGATGCACTTAGCGACTCATCTAGCCTATCATTTGGGGCAGGTCAATTACCACCGCCGATTGTTGGATCAATAAAAACAAAACATTGAAATATCTAGATATCAACACGCCCATTTCCGAGCTTCAAGACTATTTGACGACCAAGGGATGGATGGACTCTGATGAGGAAATATCATCCGTACAAAAACCAGGCGAGGGCAACATGAACGTTGTTCTTCGAATCAAAACGAACAAGCGATCGTTTATTTTAAAACAGTCCAGGCCCTTTGTACAAAAGTACCAGCAGATTGAAGCACCTTTAGATCGTATTGCTGTTGAACACAGGTTTTATAGTATTGTGAGTGGCGAAGCGCTACAATCGCATATCCCTAAAATTCTTGGATACGATGCAGCTGAATACCTTATTATCATGGAAGATTTAGGCCATTGTGAGGATATGTCTTCGATATATTCCAGTCGTAGTATAGCAGTCAATGATTTGAAAAAATTGCTCAATGCCCTAAGACAGATTCATCAAAATGAAGTGCCACATGACTTTCCTGAGAATATGGAAATGCGCCGATTAAACCATCAGCACATATTCGTACTGCCTTTCTTAAAAGACAATGGTTTTCAATTGGATACTATTCAGGTAGGATTGCAAGAGCTTTCGCTACCCTATAAAAAGGATAAAAAACTAAAATCCGTTATCCATGATATTGGGATGATCTATCTCTCCAGAGGTGAAACATTACTGCACGGCGACTACTATCCTGGAAGTTGGATGACAGAAGCCGAAAACCTATACATCATCGACCCGGAATTCGGTTTTGCCGGTTTTCCGGAATTCGATTTAGGGGTCATGGCAGCTCATATCATCATCGCGACTACTGATGCAACCTGCCTAGACACCATATTTGACTTATACAATAGCAAAGCGCAAAAATCTTTGATGACGAAAGTTGCCGGAATTGAAATCATGCGACGTTTAATCGGTTTGGCTCAACTTCCTTTAGAAAGGACTATTGCCGAAAAACAGTATCTTTTAGAACTTGCAAGAAAAATGGTGATGTCATGAAAAAAATACGAATAATGACCCTAAGCACATTAATTCTCTTTGTGGCCTGCAATGAATCAAGTGCTGAAATCGAAATTAACAGTCCTGTCAAAACGGCCTTTGCTTCAGATACCCTCTTTTTATCAAAAGAGCAACGTTATGACAAGATATTGGGTGCTTTAGTAGGCTCTGCCATTGGTGATGCCATGGGTGCCTCCACCGAAATGTGGAATCGAAATGACATTCAATTAAAATACGGATATATCTCTGAATTGACCCCTGCGGTTCGCGAACAATCACCTGAGGGCACATGGGAACATAATCTAGTGGCCGGTGCCACCACTGATGATACTCGATGGAAATATTTTATGGTAAAATATCTTTCAGCCTACGGAAATAGAGTGAACCCAGACGCTTTCGCAAAATTCATTACGGATTATTATGGGGATCTAACGGAGACTTTAATGGATTCTCAAATACGGACCAACCCCGATTTTTTGGATAATCAAAATGAAAAAATCGATTGGATCAAAGAATGGGCACGAGTTGCCTTGGCGTATCAGAAAAGCCCGGAAGCCTATCAGAAAGCACAAAATCGCTTTTATGGCGGTGAAATGTCTTGTGCAGGACAGTTATATACGCCCATGTTCGGATTGGTGGCGGCAAATCCTGAAGAGGCCTATAACCTTGCTTATGAACATACCTTATTCGATTTGGGGTACGCCAAAGATATTTCGGCCTTGGTCGCTTCCATGACCCAAATGGCGATGCGCACGCAGAATATCGATTCGATTATCAATACGGCTACTTTTGTGGATCCATATGGATATCAAGATAGTCGCTTAGTAGGTCGAATTTCATATGCCACGGCAGATGCTTCAGTCAAGAATGTACTTCGCATCAAACAATTGGTGCTCATTGATTCTATAGTTGAAAAGGATACCTTGATTTTCAAAAAACCCAATGGATTTCCAGGAAGCCAAAAAGATTGGGTCCGTCAAGAAATGGCTTATAAGCTTCTTGAAAAAGATGAAAAAGCCATTGCTTTTCATGCCGGTGAGATTTGGCAAATTCTAGTAACCGGACTTCAATTCGGGGCGGGCGATTTTGAAAAAACCATACAGTTCATAGTCAACTATGGTCGTGACAATGATACCGTTGCTGCTGTTGCCGGAATGATCCTAGGAGCAAAAGATGGGTATGCGAATTTACCCCAAGACCTTCGAGAAGAAGTTGTCAAAGTGAGTCGAGAACAAATGGGTCTTGATTTGGAAGCCTTAGCGAAAGAAATGGTTAATCAATAACTACCAAATTCGCTCGATTTCACTAATTTGAAAATCTTTCAAAGATATTTCAGAATCACCAAGGTTCACGACTGTTATATCCGAATATTCTTCATTCGGAAATAGTTGCGTGGTCATTACATACTGCCCTTCATTGATAAAGATTTCAATGGAGGAATTATCAATCAACAGTCGCACTTCATATTCTCCTTCAGGTAATTGCGCTACGGGCATGATTTGAACCCCTGCAAAATCTTCTTGAAAATCAACTTTACCCGAATTTGTACGATCCAGAAAAAATTGCTGTTCTGCACCAAACATGGTAAGTAACACCGCTTCATCTAAATTATTACTCAATTTTAATTGAAAGTTTTCTGCACTGGTATGGAATTTTACCTCAGCTTGATTCAAACCATCAAAAGGGATAACTTCACTAGTGCCTCCGACCAAGGCAATCTCTTTTTTGTTCTTTTTGTCGATAATCGATTCAAGGTTTTTAACAGGATAATTAAATAAGTTGAAGTCGTCCCCAATTTTATGTAAGGTCAATTTTCTGGGCACGGTCATTGCGCTTCTCCAAGTTGACGTGGGTGTATCCCTTGCATACTCCCAATTGCTCATCCATCCTATGAAAATCTTGTCATTATTTGGCTCGTTATTATAGATTACTCCTGCATAATTGTCTGTTCCCCAATCTAGCCATTTGTTTTCGGTTTGCTCCGTTGTAAATTTTTCTCCGTCAAAATCCCCAATAAAATATTGAGTGCCACTACCGCCATTGGGCGCCCCGGGGTTAATACTTATAAGTAGAACCCATTTTTGTTCTTCGCTTCCCTCAATTTTTAAAGGAAATAGATCCGGGCATTCCCAAACACCCCCATGTGCGCCTTTGTCTTTTCCGAATTCGCTAAGTTTTGACCATTCTCTCAAGTCACCTGAACCCCATATTTGCAAATGGTCACCGGCAACTAAACTCATCACCCATTGCTGGTTTTTGTTATCCCAAAAAACCTTGGGGTCTCGAAAATCCTTCATACCATCGTTTCCTATCACGGGATTTCCCTCGAACTTTGTCCACGTATCACCGTTATCCAAACTATAGGCAATTCCCTGGGTTTGAAAATCTTTCCTGCCCGTCGTTTCACCATCCATTAAATGATAGGTAAAAATCGCGACTAATGGTGGATTCTCAGCAGTACCGAACCCAGATGTGTTGGCAAAATCAACAACAGCACTTCCAGAGAAAATCAATCCGTGTTCATCAGGATAAAGGGCAATAGGTTTGTGTTCCCAATGCACCAAATCTTTACTTGTCGCATGCCCCCAATGCATGGGCCCCCAAACAATATCCTCCGGATAGTATTGATAGAACAAATGGTAAATCCCTTTGTGATACACCATGCCGTTGGGATCGTTCATCCACTTCTCCTCAGGTGAAAAGTGGAATTGAGGCCGGTAAGGTTCAGTATAATAGTCCGACATAGTAGTTTCAGTTATAACCGTCTGCTCTTTCTTTTTTTCCTTGCAAGATACTAGGATTAGAAGTAAAAAAATGGTTGTCAATACATTTCGAGTGTTCATCTTTTTTAGGGTTTATAGACTGCATGGCTTTAAGAACCCACCTCTAAAATAGTATCTTTGTACTAACTATTTAAACATAACATGAGATTTCTTTTTACCGTTGTACTAATACTAACTATTATCTTATCAGCTTCGGCTCAGAAGAAGTTGGAGCGCACGCTAAAGCAATTAAATTCGGAAAGTGTACCCTATATTTATGTGAACGAGCTTCGATTATTAGAAGGTACAACAATCTTGGACACCCGTAAAAGAACCGAATATGAAGTAAGCCATCTCAAAGGTGCCATTTGGGTAGGTTATAAGAATTTCGAAAAAGACTCCGTTAGCAGTAAAATCGACGATAAGAATACGCCCATTGTGGTGTACTGTTCTATCGGCGTTCGGTCAGAGGATATTGGCGAAAAATTGCAGAAAGCCGGTTTTACTAACGTAAAAAACCTGTATGGTGGAATTTTCGAGTGGAAGAATCAAGGAAACGCGGTGTACAAAAACAATATGGAAACCGATAGCGTTCACACCTTCAACAAACAGTGGAGCAAGCTTTTGAATACCGGTGTCAAAGTTTATGATACCGAAAAAATCCACTAAACCTTATCCTAATTCACTTCGTAAAACTATCATCATTGCATGAGCATTATTCTCCCAAAGGAAAAAAAGAAAGAACGGGCTACTATACATTATCATAATGTTAACGCTAAGAATCTATTGATGATTTTTACCAGAAACCCTGAATTAGGCAAATGCAAGACACGCTTGGCGGCAACCATCGGATATCAAAATGCGCTGGACATATATACCTTTTTGTTAAACCATACAGCAGCATTGACCAAAGACGTAAATGCAGCAAAACAGGTTTGGTATTCTGATGAAATTTGGGAAAATGATATATGGGATAGGGACACTTTTGATAAAAAACTACAGCAAGGGGATGATCTGGGTATTCGCATGGCTCATGCATTTCAAGAAGGTTTTGCAGCTGGTTTTGAACGTATCATTGTTATCGGAAGCGATATGTATGACCTAACCACCACCGATATAGATCAGGCTTTTGCCTTTTTAGAAAGTAAAGATGTCGTCATTGGCCCTGCCGATGATGGCGGTTACTATTTACTTGGAATGACCGCTTTCAACGGAGCATTATTCCAGAACAAATCATGGGGAACGGAAACTGTTTTACGTGACACCTTAGATGATTTAAATCAAAAAAACATCCACTTGTTGGCTACTCGAAATGACGTTGACATTTATGAGGATATTAAAGATATTGAAGCTTTTCAACCCTTTCTAAGAAATTTATGATATTAACTGAAAAACAACTGCACGATTCAACAGCCTATCTCAAAAGCAAAGGATTCGAAGCACCGGAAATCGGTATCGTTTTAGGTACAGGGTTGGGCAAATTGGTAGATGAAATCGAAGATCAAATAGTAGCCCACTATAATCAAATTCCATTCTTTCCGTTGGCAACGGTAGGGTTCCATACCGGTAAATTGATTTATGGCACTTTTGAAGGAAAGAAAGTCGTAGTAATGCAAGGTCGTTTTCATTTATATGAAGGCTACGACTTGATGGATATTACCTACCCGATTCGAGTAATGCACCAGCTAGGCATCAAAAAATTGTTCATCTCCAATGCTTCGGGAGCCATTAATCTCAACTTCAAAAAAGGTGATATGATGTTGATTGAAGACCATATTAATCTACAGGGTAGTTCTCCTTTGGCATTTAAAAATGTAGCACAATTCGGCGACCGATTTGTCGACATGTTAGAGCCCTATGATGTAGCTATGCGCGCCAAACTTATTGTAATTGCCAAAAAAGAAGGCATTAGACTTCATAGAGGGGTTTACGCTTCGGTCGTAGGTCCGCAATTGGAAACAAAGGCAGAATACCGCATGTTGAATATTTTAGGTGCCGATGCCGTTGGAATGAGTACCGTACCAGAAGTAATTGTTGCCAATCATTTACGACTACCTATTGTAGCCGTTTCAGTTTTAACCGATGAGTGCAATCCTGACAACTTGCAACCTGTTAACATTCAAGAAATTATAGCAGTGGCAGAGCATACGGAGCCTAAAATGGTCAGACTATTTAGAGCATTGATAAATGAAATATAATCACATATTTTGATGTGGGAAAACTGGCGCTCCATATAAAAAGCTTCTTGAATCAGACACCTAACTTTATAGGTATCCTTCGAAAAAGCATGAGCTACTTAGAAGCAACAAACGATTTATATAAAGAAGCAGCGCTAACTCCAGACATCGGACTTTGCTTTAACACCCATCCCATTTGGCAATTCCCTGGATTGTTCATTCCCAAAATAATGCAGGAAATGAACTATGGGTGCGGTTGTTGTTAAAATCGATTGAATGAAAGCACAGAATCCACAAATCAGTATCATCATCCCTGTTCTCAACGAGGAAAAAAGTATCACCAAAATAATTGGGTTTCTCAAAGAAAACGGGACCCCAAAAAACATCAAAGAAATTTTAGTCATCGATGGTGGCAGCTCAGACCGTACCATAGAAATTGCTTCTCGGTTAGGAGTCGATGTTATTCAATCTCCTAAAGGCAGGGCCAAGCAATTGAATTTTGGCGCGAAAATAGCCAAAGGGGAAATCCTCTATTTTCTACATGTTGATACGCTTCCGCCAAAAAACTTCGATGAGTCTATTCTGAATGCCGTACAAACTGGCAATGAAGCAGGGTGTTTCCGAATGAAGTTTGATAGCTCTAGTCGATTTTTAGCATTTTTTGCCTGGTTCACCAAGTTAAATTTCAAAGTTTGTCGCGGTGGGGATCAATCCCTTTTCATTACAAAAAATCTGTTTCAAAAAACAGGAGGTTTTAATGAAAATTATGTGGTTTACGAAGACAATGAATTTACCGATAGACTATACAGCATCGTTGATTTCAAAATCTTACCTAGACACGTCATCACCTCAGCTAGAAGATATGAAGAACGGGGCGAAGTTGCGTTACAGTATCATTTCGGAGTGATTCATTTAAAAAATTATTTCGGTGCTGGACCAGAACAATTGCATGAATACTACAAACGGAAAATAGTCGTTTAGCGAATAGGCCCTATTTCACCCCCTTTATAATCCAACAAAACCCCTTCACCAATCCATTTGGCGAGCGCTTGTCTATTATCAGAATCCAAAATACGAACTTGGTCTTTTTTATTCCTGATATTTCCGATTTCGATAAAGGTCATCGCCGGATGCGTTTTCTTCACCAAATACAAAGAAGTTCGATCCTCAAAAGTGCCCGTATAGGTTCGATTGGGCTGATATTTTTTGTATTTCTTTTGAAAAGTCTTGTGGATACTCTCCGCTAACTTCTTACCATTTTTACTTTTTTCATGGTGATAGAAAAAGACGTCAATATTTTGACCTTTGCTTCGGCTATCGACATGAGTAACGATCAAACGCTGAAATTTTCCTCGGTTTTTTCTATGTAGGTCATTTATAATGTTGACGCGCTGTTTCAATCGGGCTACTTGATTTAATGGAATGACCTTATCTCCATAAGCGACTTCGTCATGATCGATTTCTAAAATTCGTTCATCTCGAATACCATCATTTTTATCACGGATGATAACATATACCGTTGCCCCATGAGCCAATAACTCTTTCGCCAAGCGCAAAGTGATATCATATGCATATTCATCCTCAGCCAAGGACTTTCCCGCATAAACCGCCATTGCCCCTGGGTCGGGACCTCCATGACCTGATACCAAGTAATATACCGCATCTTTCAGCTGTTCGCTCTTAACGACAACAGCAGAATGCTTATCGCCGAAAATCTCAAAGGTCTTACCAACCACTTTTTTGATTTCGGTGGTTTGTTTTTCAATGGAATCTACCACCGGGAGGGTATCGATTTTCACAGGTGGAATTCGATACATGCGACCTGCATACAAGTGTACACTGTCCCTTAGATTCTCCATGTTCATAGCGATGAAGTCATCATAATGATCATACGGATTCAGCCCCTGCTTACGAAGCAATGAGAGAATACCATCCCCTTTTTCTGCAGTTACGGTCGCAAATGAATCTTGAGCGACTATGTCTGCAAGCACAAAAAACAACCCTAAAAAATAAAGAGCTCTTCTATTAAATATCATTAAAGTCATTTAGAATTTCCTGTAAAGGCAAACTTCAAAAACAGTGCCTAAAATTTATTCAACAATTACAAAATTAAATAACCCAAATGGATATGCATATAAAGTCAATAAAAAATAGTTAACGATTTCTTCAACAATGTCAAACCCACCCTGTATTTAAAACGTGAAAAGTCGGGGTAAATTTAGTGTGTAAGATTATTTTTATCATCCTTTGGGCTAGCGCCCACATTTCGCTTTAAAAACATAACGAAATAAGAAGCATAGTCAAGGCCCATCTTGTTACTGACCGCGCCAATTTGGGGCGTCGTAAATTTTAATAGTCTTTTTACCGCTACTCTTGAAGTAGAAATTCAAATCATACAATTCAAACTCCAATTTCTCATGATAGCCCTAGCGAAGATGGTATTGCACTAGCCTTGAATCGGGCCTTTTATCGAAATCAGCAAGCGCTTATAAACCGCTTGGTCATAAAATCACCCTAATACTTTCTTCGCGGAACGAATACCTGAATTGATGGCGCCATCCATATAGCCTCCATATACTGGAGAAGTTTCCGCTCCAGAAAATAGCAGCTTATTCCCTAAATACATCTTTTCAAATACCGGATGACCATAAGAAGGACTCAAGTAAACCGACTTGATGGTCTCACATGAGGTATTCGAATCTTGTGCCCAATCTTTCTCGCCATAGCTCTTATAATCCATTATTTCTTGTCCCAAATACTTGGAAAGATATTCCAAAATCCTACTTTTTCTTTCCCCTGAAGAAACATCGCGCAAACCTTCATTGACAAAACCCATCAATGCAAAATTGTTGCCATCTACATCCGTATGATCATACAATTCCGTGACAGCACCCACCTGACCGATGACTGTTCCCGATAGATTATTTTTCCTCCAAAAAGGAGTGTCAAAAGTCAATCCAACCTTAATGGCATTACTCATCCAGGTATGGGTTCTTTCCATTACTTTTATAATGGCTTCAGGAAGTTCGGGAGTATAGGTAATTCTCGTTGCAATTTTAGGGGGAATGGCAAGAATGACCTTCTCGGCAGTAAAATACCCTTTATTGGTTTTAATAAGCAGTTTGTCTTTTTTGTCGGTAATTTCCTTTACGACAGTGCCAACCTGTACTTTTTTAGAAAATGGCTTCGCCAAAGTTTGGACCATTGTATGGGAATTATGCTGTATGCGATAGGCAGATGGCGTATTGGGGTCACTCTCAAAATAATGCTCTGGAGCCATGGTGCTGTAGACTAAAACACTTCTTCCCATTGAATACTGATGGAATTTACCAATACCTAGCTCTTTCAATAGTGATAGGACATGAGCATGGTGGTTCTGAAACCAAGTAGCACCAAAATCGATGTTATCATTCGTTAAGATGCGCCCTCCAATACGATTCCGTGATTCTAAAACCAGAAAATCACTTTCTCCCGCTTTATGAAGGTGGTAAGCAGAAGTGAGGCCGGAAAGACCGGCTCCCACTATCATATATTTCGCTGATTTTTTTTCCATCAATAGACTGCAAAAGTATTGCTTTTACTCATGACCGTATCTTTAAAATTTCTTAAGGACTATGCGGCCATGTTGCTTCAACTTTGTATTGAAGCCATCGACAGAGAATGAAGGGTGCTTTTAGGAAACCGGGTAACTACCAAAATTCAGATGAATATCTTTGGATTATGAAAATTGAGGGTATCAAAAACAGACGAATAGACCATATAGTATATGCGGTTTTCGATTTGGACAAATCGATGGATGATTTCGAAGAGCTATTAGGAGTTCGACCCATCTTTGGAGGTTATCACAAAACATTCGGCACTAAGAATGCGCTTATCAACTTGGATAAGGGGGTTTACCTAGAACTTTTGGCAGCCGACAACTCGAATATGGATGTTCAGAAACCAAGATGGATGGGTGTCGATGTTTTAAAGGAAGAACAGATTACTCGTTGGGCATTAAAATCGGACAAACTCGAAAACGATAGTCGAGAATTGAAAAAATACAATCCCAAAATGGGGCAAATTGCAAAAGGTTCAAGAAACACTGCAACTGGTTCGCTATTAAGGTGGGAATTGACAATGCCATTATCCCTTCTCGAAGTTGAACTTGTACCATTCATGCTCGATTGGGGTCAATCGGAAATTCACCCACATGAGGCCTTACCCAAAATGGGGTGTGAATTGGTGCAACTATATGGCACACATCCAGATCCTGAGCTGTACACCGGAATTCTTAGTGCCCTTGGCCTAAGTTTTAGAATAGAAAAGGCATCTGAAATCAGGTTGAAAATGTTATTGAAAAGTCCGAAAGGAAATATAGAACTCTAAAAATACTGCCCAATTCCAAAAACAAGCCCTCGTGACGCATCTTTAGTGATTCCATAGCCGTAATCAATGCGAAATATGGCATTGAATATTTTCTTATGCATGAAACGGAGGCCGACACCAGGATAGATGCGTATGTTCCGACCATCGGCAAAGTCACCGAAACCCCCGCCAGGATTTCTCCATGAACCTCCATCCATAAAAATATTGCCCTGTAGAATAAACCAATTTTTATCAATAAGTGTATGGCGATATTCCGTATTGAAAACTATAGCGCCGGTTCCTCGATCAATAGTATTTCCGACACCACGAATATTCAAATTGTTATCAACTGTAAATGGAGCAAAGGGTGTATTGACATTACTGGCCAAGCCAAGCCTCAAACGACTTGCCCAATTTCCCTTGTCACCGAGGCGGTGGAAATAAGCAAAATCATTAAACCCTATGATAAACTCAGGTAACATTGTATCTGAACTACCCACGTATTGAAAATTCAAACTACTACGAAAGCCTGAAAGGTACTGGTAGAAATATTCGATATCATCGAATTTATAAATGAACTTGAAAAGGTGCTTATCTACCTTTAATGCTTGAGGCACAGTCGGGTTTGTTGCTCCAGACAGGTACGCATATTCTTCCGTAAACAAACTGAAACCCAATTCGATTCGATTTTTGAAATTGAATTCATAAAGACCCAATACTTCAAAACCTTGGTTGTTATATTTATAATCTGCGGTTGTA
>JARFRH010000026.1 GCA_029287355.1 Maribacter sp.
CAGGTAGTCCATTCATGGCCTCAAAAATGCCCTCAAAATCTTCGCGCTGCATGGGCAAAAGGTCTTCCAATGCATGTTTTCGGCCTTTTACGGTATCTGACAGGATCATTTCCCTCATGGCCTTAATACGATCCACCTCAAAGAACATATGCTCGGTACGGGTCAAACCGATACCTTTGGCCCCAAATTTTCTAGCCACCTTGGCATCTTTCGGGGTGTCTGCATTGGTTCGTACCTCCATGGTAGTATATTTTTCCGCCAAATACATCAGCTCGGCAAATTCGCCACTTAAGGTGGGCTCGATAGTGGCTACTTTTCCTTCTATAATATTTCCGGTTGAGCCATTCAACGAAATCCAGTCGCCTTCGTGGTATTCCTTGTCATCTACAGTCAGGGTGCGGTTTTTGTAATCGATTTTCAAGGCACCTGCTCCTGATATGCAACATTTACCCATTCCCCTTGCAACAACCGCTGCGTGGGAGGTCATTCCACCTCGGGCAGTCAAGATCCCTTTGGCCATGTTCATGCCTTCCAAGTCTTCGGGGGAAGTCTCGATACGAGTCAAAATAGTATTTCGAAATTTTTTGGCCTCATCCGCGAAAAATACGATTTGACCAGTTGCCGCTCCTGGAGATGCAGGCAAGCCTTGTGCGATGATATGTGCTCTTTTAATGGCCTTTGGATCAAAGACCGGATGCAATAATTCATCCAACTTATTGGGCTCTATGCGGAGTAGGGCCTCTTTGTCATCCAACGATTCGTCCTTGAGCAGATCTATGGCAATTTTAACCATGGCAGCCCCAGTGCGTTTACCATTGCGGGTCTGCAGGATCCAAAGTTTTCCTTCTTGTATGGTGAACTCCATATCCTGCATATCGCGGTAATGGTTCTCCAGTTTGTTTTGGTATTCAAAAAGCTCCTTATAAATGGATGGCATCAATTCCTCTAATGACGGATAGTTTTCCGCTCGATCCGGTTCCTCGATTTTTGCCAATTCAGCCCATCGCTCTGAACCTAATTTGGTAATTTGTTGTGGAGTTCGAACACCAGCAACTACATCTTCGCCTTGGGCGTTGATCAGGTATTCGCCATTAAAGACGTTCTCGCCTGTACCTGCATCCCTGGTAAAACATACCCCTGTACCTGAAGCTTCTCCCATATTACCATACACCATGGCCTGTACGTTGACAGCAGTACCCCAATCGGCCGGGTATCCATGCATTTTTCGGTAGTAAATGGCTCGATTTCCGTTCCAACTATTGAACACGGCGATTACCGCTCCCCAAAGCTGCTGCCAAGGATCTGACGGAAAATCATGTCCTGTACGTTTTTTGACCGCATCCTTAAAGTCATAGACCAGGTCTTTTAGATCTTGTATGGTAAAGTCCGTATCGAGCTGAATCTCCCTTTTTTCCTTGAGGTGCTCCATGATTTCCTCAAAGGGATCGATATCATCTTTTGATTCGGGTTTCATCCCCAAAACAACCCCACCGTACATTTGGATAAAACGACGATAAGAGTCCCAAGCAAAACGATCATTTTTGGTCTTGGCCGCCAAACCTCTCACCACCTCATCGTTAAGACCTAGATTTAGCACTGTGTCCATCATACCCGGCATGGATACCCTGGCTCCGGAACGTACCGAAATCAATAAGGGATTCTTTTTGTCCCCAAAGGTCGTCCCCATAATATCCTCAATATTTTCAACCGCTTTTTCAATATCCTCTTTGATTAAAGCCAAAACAGCTTCTTCGCCAAGTGCGTTGTATTCCGTGCAAACCTCAGTCGTAATTGTAAAACCTGGTGGAACTGGAATACCGATGGCACTCATTTCCGCCAGATTGGCTCCTTTACCTCCAAGGAGGTTTTTCATTGTGCTGTTTCCGTCGGCGGTCTTGTTGCCGAACCGATAGACTCGGGTGCAGATGTCTTCCATTACTTCCATACTATAAAGTTTTAATTGTATTTCCGTTCATACGGGAGGTCAAAATTATGCACTTCAGAGAAGCATTTTCATGACTATTATCATACAATTTTGAATTGTTTTTCAAAGTATAGATATAAGGAAGGATTTTAAAAAACGGATGCCTTCTTATGTAACAAAGGTTACACATAACCCCCATATTTATTGACTTTAGCTGACCTATGTCATTGTAGGGGGTAGTTCTGTGCAATATTTTTACCTCATTATTAATCTAAAAAATGAAATGAAAAGATGAAAAGAATACATTTTTTACTAGCATTTATAGTACTAGGAACTGCTGCACTAACAGCCCAAGATCAAGATAGAGATCAAGACCGGTTAATGTTGGTAGATGGCGATGTGCTCCAAATACGAGATCGTGATCAAATACGATTACAAGACCCTATTACCCTTGCTGACGGAACCATTGTAAACCCCGATGGTTGGTATACTACTCGAGATCGGGATCGCTTGCGTCTTCAAGATGGCGAATGTCTCGACAATGACGGTATAAAATATCGTAATGAATATCAATACCGTTACAAGGTAAAACAGGAGAACAAAGGCTTGACCGATGCCCAAATTCAGGAACGCAATCAAAATCGATATCAGGTAATGTTGATTGATGGCGAAGCCTTTCAAATTAGAAATCGCGAACAGCACCGAATTCAAGAACACGTAAATCTCGGAGATGGAATTATCGTCAATCCTGACGGCAGCTACCAAAATTCGCAGCAAAAACAATTGCGCCTTAAAGATGGCGAGTGCATCAACATGGACGGTGCGATGTTTAAAAACACCTACCAACATCGTAAAATGATGGTTCAAAAAAACATGAAGGCGAACAAAATGATGAAAAAGGGAACAAAAAAGCCTATGACCAAAAAAAAGATAGGTAAAAAATCCTCCTAATAATCCCTAGTGGGGCTTTAGCATAGGAATTTGATAAAGCCCCTTTCTATTGACTTAATTTGTCCGCGCCATGAAAATAAGACTCTTATGCTATTCACTTATAGCGTTTTTGATAAGTAAAGGCCTTATGGCCCAAAACAATCCACAATCAATTAAGGAAAAATCTAGCGAAGACAAATCGTATGTTTTGATGGATGTTAGTTACATCAATGACGCCGTATTTATGGGAAGACGTGATTCAATTGCTGCCCCTTATCTATATCCTTCTATTGGATATTATGATAAATCGGGATTCTTTGCCGATGCTTCCGTCTCATATCTCACAGGTTCTGAAGAGAACCGAGTAGATTTATTCTTGATTACCGTAGGTTATATAGTCGACACCAAAAAATGGAGGGGTGGCATTTCGGGAACTGGCTATTTTTACAATGAAGATAGCTACAATGTATTGTCGGAAGTTGTGGGCGACTTCACAGGTATCCTCAGCTATGACCTAAAGGCATTCGAACTGTCAATATCTGCCAGCAGTTATTTCAGCAACAGCTCAGCAGATATATTTGTTGGATTTATGGTCGATCGCACCTTTTATGCCGCGGAAAATAAACTCTTGATCGACCCTCGTATATCATTATATGCAGGGTCACAATATTTTTATGAAGAATACTACAGCACCAGCCGTTTGGGCAACCGAAAAGGCGAGGGTAAGGGTTCTGGCAGTTCTGAACCAACCATGGTTACTTCCGTTGAAATTACCGAAGCTTCCGAATTCAATTTTTTGGCGGTGGAGCTGAGTCTTCCTTTGCAATACTATCACAATTCATTTATTTTTTCCGTTACCCCTGTTCTGGCCATTCCGCAAAGCAGTGCCACAATCACTAGCGAGGACGCCGTAATTAGTGAAAATTTGGAAAGTGTTTTCTATTTTTCTGCGGGAATCAGTTACTGGTTTAATACCAAGAAAAATGATTAATACTTATCTATTAATTCCTCATGACTGTAAGTTGGTAACAATAGTTACTCTGCAGATGAATTTACCACAGTAATTTTGTCATAAATAAATTGATACAATGAAGTACAGATTAATAGGGTTGTTGTTATTCGTTTTTTATTCAATACAGGCCCAAGAGGCGAGATTGATTACCAAAGATGAAGTTCTAGCCAAGGTACAGGAGAATAACAATACCCTTAAAATGGCCCAGCAAGATGTACTGGCCGCAAAGGGTGATTTTAGACAGACGAATGCTATTTTGTTGCCGAATATCAGCGTTTCACATACAGGAATTGCCACTACCAATCCTTTGATGGCGTTTGGTTCAAAACTCAACCAAAAGATACTTACGGCCGCCGATTTCAATCCTGGTTTATTAAACGAACCCAGTCAAATTGAAGATTACGCCACGCGTATTGAAATACGGCAACCACTATTGAATTTCGACGGAATTTTTCAGCGCAAAGCAGCTAAGGCCAAATGGAACGCTACAGAACTGCAATCAGAACGTACACAAGATTATCTGGCGCTTGAGGTTGAAAAAGGTTATATGCAATTGCAACTCGCCTATAAAACGGTAGAAGTTTTGCAGAAAGCCCAAGAAAACGCCTTGGAAAACAAACGCATCGCGGACAACAGTTTCAAACAGGGCTACTTACAAAAAGCGGATGTGTTGGCGGTTGAAGTGCGGGTAACCGAAATCGATAACCAAATACAATATGCCAAGAGCAATATTAAGAATGCAAGTGATTACTTATCGGTTTTGATGAATGATAACAACAATCTAATTTTAAAGCCTACAGATTCATTATCGCTGGTTGACCACACGATTGCAACTAGTGACTTTTCTGAGAACCGAAAGGATATTTTGGCGATGAATTCAGCCACCGCTGCGTTTCTGCAAATGCACAAAGCCGATAAAATGAGCTTCTTACCTCAATTAAATGCTTTTGGAACCTACGAGCTTCATGATGATGAAATTTTTCAAGGAGACGCCAGTGGCTATTTATTCGGAGCCGAATTCAAATGGAATATTCTTGAAGGGAGCAAACGCTTCGGAAAAGCACAGAAAAGTAAGGCAGAATACAAAAAATCAATACTGGAGCTTGAACAATATAAAGCGGAAAGTCAGGTAGAGCTGAACAGGGCCAAACGGTCACTCCAAGATGCCAAAAACAGCGTTGGACTAACGGCCCTTGCACTAAGGCAATCAAAAGAATCACTTCGCATACGCGCAAATCGTTTTGAACAGGGCTTGGAAAAAACCACCGATTTGTTAATGGCCGAAACCCAATTCTCTCAAAAACAACTTGAATATTATACGACCATTTTTCAACACAATTACGCTCTGGCGTATGTGCGGTTTTTAACGAAAGAATAAATACAAACGATAACATCAATAACAAGAAGTACCTAATATAAAATGATATGAAACATAAAAACCATATTGTCGGACTTTTCGTAATAGCCTTACTGGCAGTGAGTTGCGGTGGAGAAGACAAAAAAGCGGTAGCCGATACTTCCCCCGCGGTGGCCGTTGAAGTAAAGACCGTTTCTGAAGACAATAGCAGTCCTTTTTTGACGGTTAGTGGCAAAGTAGAAGCAATCGAAAGCGCTGACATCAGTACCCGTATGATGGGTTATGTGGACAAAATCTATGTTCAAGTGGGAGATAAAGTGCGAAACGGACAACTATTGATAAGTGTAAACAATGCCGATGTTTCTGCGAAATTGGCTCAGGTGAATGCAGGCATTGTCGAAGCAACGGCAGCCTTCACGAATGCTGAAAAAGACTATAACAGATTCACCGTATTGTTTCAAGAGAACAGCGCGACACAAAAAGAATTGGATGATATAACCGCAAACTACAACATGGCAAAAGCACGTTTAGAGTCTGCCAAGCAAATGAAGAACGAGGTAAACGCTCAATTATCATACGCGAACATTCGGGCTCCGTTTAACGGTGTAGTAACCAACAAATTCATCGATGCAGGTGATATGGCAAACCCCGGAGTACCATTGTTGGAAGTAGAGTCACCAGGAAAGTATCAAGTTTTGGCAATGGTGCCCGAATCAGAAATTCTGGAAATAAAAAAAGACTCTGAAGTAACCATAGAAATAAAAGCATTGAACGAGACCTTACCGGGCAAAGTAACTGAGGTAAGCACTTCGGCTAAAAATACTGGAGGGCAATACTTGGTAAAAGTTATTTTGAATAAAACCAATGCCCGAATACGATCGGGTATGTATGCGACAGTACAGTTTCCGGTCGCTCGAAAAACTACTAGTTCAGCGGTTATGATTCCAGTAAACGCTATTGTAAATAATGGACAATTAACAGGAGTTTATACGGTTAGCCAAAGCAATACCGCACTATTGCGTTGGTTACGCCTGGGAAGAACTTTCGGTGACAAAGTAGAAGTGCTATCTGGACTCTCCCCTGATGAACAATACATTGTTTCATCAGAAGGAAGACTATATAATGGTGTGAGAATCACAAAACAATAAACGGGCCTGCATTAGGCATGCCCATCGGCAGGCAGGGATTGTAGCGGTTACCCCGCTTCCATCAGTTGGCAGAGAGGGGTAAGAGCGGAAAGCTCGCCCGAACGCTCAAATTAAACAAGTAGAAAGAATGAAGGAAGGTTTAGCTGGCAAAATTGCCAAAATGTTCATAGGAAGCAAGTTAACGGTGCTTCTGATGATTGTTTTCATGGTCATCGGAGTATATAGCTCGTTTTTGATTCCGCGGGAAGAGGAGCCTCAAATTGATGTGCCCATGGCGGATATTTTTGTGGGATACCCAGGGGCGAGCCCCACAGAAGTGGAGTCGCGCGTCATTAAGCCTTTAGAGAAACTGATTTCGAATATCAAAGGAGTGGAATACGTGTATTCCACGTCGATGAAGGAGCAGGGAATGGTCATCGTACAGTTTTATGTAGGTGAGGATATTGAACGTTCGTTCGTGAAACTGTACAACGAAATCAACAAGCACATGGACCAAATGCCGCAGGGGGTAACGTTTCCATTAGTTAAAACGCGCGCTATCGATGATGTTCCCATGCTTGGTCTGACTTTGTGGAGTGAAAATTATGATGGGTATCAGTTGAGCCAAATGGCGCAGGAATTGGAAAGTGAGATCAAGAAGGTGAGCGAAGTGGCGATTACCCATAAGATTGGTAACCAAAACCGTCAGTTACGTGTAGTTTTGGACAAGGACAAATTGGCTGCCAGCGGACTGGATTTCTTGTCGGTTTCTGAAATGATCAAGGCGAATAACGTGCAGTTAAGCTCCGGTAGTTTTGATAAAAACGACACGGAGTTTTTGGTCAACACGGGCAAGTTTTTAGCATCGGTTGCCGATGTAGAAAATCTAGTGGTTGGGGTACAACAGAATCAACCTATTTATTTGAAGCAAATAGCAAGCATCATCGACGGCCCTGAAATTCCGCAAAGTTATGTGTCTTTAGGGTTCGGACAGGCGAGTGATAAAATTACTGATTACAAATCCGAATATCCTGCGGTTACTATATCAGTTGCGAAAAGAAAAGGTGCGGATGCGATGAAAATTGCCGATATCGTTATTGATAAAGTAGACCACTTACGTTCCACCTTAATTCCCGATGATGTACATGTAGAAATTACCAGAAACTACGGGGAAACTGCGTCTCATAAAGTATCGGAATTACTACTGCACCTTATAGGCTCTATTATTGCGGTTACCCTTGTGGTTATGTTAGCAATGGGCTGGCGAGGTGGTTTGGTGGTTTTCTTATCGGTTCCCATTACGTTTGCCTTAACGTTGTTGAGCTACTATATGTTAGATTATACCCTGAATAGAATTACTCTTTTCGCATTGGTGTTTGTTACGGGTATAGTGGTTGATGATTCCATAATTATTGCCGAAAATATGCACAGGCATTTCAAAATGAAACGCCTTCCTTTTAAACAAGCTGCTCTGTATGCGATTAACGAAGTTGGTAACCCTACCATTTTGGCCACGTTTACGGTAATCGCCTCGGTATTACCAATGGCTTTCGTATCTGGATTAATGGGGCCATATATGGCTCCGATGCCCATTGGTGCTTCGATTGCGATGATTCTGTCCTTATTTGTGGCTTTGACCATTACGCCATATTTAGGTTTTGTTTTCTTAAGGGGGAAAGACAAGAAAGGGAAAGTTGAGAAGAAAGAAAAGCCTTTGGAGGACACTTTTATTTACAGGCTATATAACAAATTTGAACGCCCGTTAATAGAAAGTAGCCGCAAACGCTGGTTGTTTTTAGGATTGACCTTTTTATTGCTCATAGGCTCTATGGTCTTGTTTTTTACCAAATCCGTAGCCGTAAAAATGTTGCCCTTCGATAACAAAAATGAGTTTCAAGTAGTCATCGATATGCCTGAAGGTACAACGCTCGAACGTACAGGAGTGGTGGCACGGGAAATTGCACAATATCTGGCTACGCGCCCAGAAGTGGTAAACTATCAGAATTACATTGGTACATCCGCACCCATTACCTTTAATGGTTTGGTTCGTCATTACGATTTACGCGGGGGTAGTAATATGGCTGATATTCAAGTGAATCTTATTGACAAAGGAGAACGTTCTGCTCAAAGTCATGACATCGCAAAGTTGTTGCGACCGGAAATTCAAAAAATCGCAAGTACATTCAATGCGAACGTGAAAATAGTGGAGGTGCCACCGGGTCCTCCAGTGCTATCGACTATTGTTGCGGAAGTCTACGGACCAGATTACGATGAGCAAATGAAGATTGCCAACAATGTTCAAGAAATCTTGAAAAATACTGACGATGTGGTTGATATCGATTGGTTGGTGGAAGCCGACCAAACCGAATATCAATTCGACATCGATAAAGAAAAAGCAATGCTTTACGGGGTTGCACCACAGCAAATCGCCTATACTATGAACATGGCCATGTCTAATAGGGCAATTACCAATTTGTATGACGAGGATGCCACCAATCAAGTTGCATTGGTATTGGCTTTGGATGAAAAGGAAAAATCAACTATTACGGATATATCACAATTGAAGGTTACTTCTAAACTTGGCAATATGGTACCTATTGCAGATTTGGTCGATATCAAAGAAACGATAAGTGCCAAAAGCATCTACCGTAAAAATCAAAAACGTGTGGTATATGTGATGGCAGATATGGCGGGGAATTTGGAGAGTCCCGCCTACGCAATTTTAGGCATGGAAGAAAAACTGAAAGAAATTGTCTTACCACAAGGGTATAAGATCAATGAAATGTATTTAGGTCAGCCTGATTTTGAAGATGACTATACGGTGAAGTGGGACGGGGAATGGCAAATTACACTGGAGGTTTTTAGAGATTTGGGAATCGCATTTTTAGGAGCCATTATCTTGATTTACATCTTAATAGTAGGTTGGTTTCAAAACTTCAAAGCACCAATAGTTATGATGGTTGCCATACCCTTATCTTTGATAGGAATTGTTTTGGGACATTGGATTATGGGCGCATTTTTTACAGCAACCTCTTTTATTGGAATGATAGCACTAGCGGGTATTATGGTTCGTAATTCGGTATTGCTTATCGATTTTATCAATTTACGCTTAGCTGAAGGAGTACCCTTAAAACAAGCTGCGATTGAGGCTGGAGCAGTAAGAACCACCCCGATTTTGTTAACTGCTGGAACGGTAGTCATTGGCGCATTCGTCATACTATTTGACCCCATTTTTCAAGGACTGGCTATTTCGTTGATGGGTGGAACGATAGTTTCAACTGTGTTGACCTTATTAGTGGTGCCTTTGGTATATTATATGATAGAGCGCAAGAATTATCCTGAGGAGGTGGTAAAAGAAATCAAAGATCATATTCAAGACTAAATAATAAGCTATGAAATTATTAATTGTAACCGTGGTGGCGGAGTTCGAAAAGGACATTTTACGACTCTTTAAAAAAGCCAAGATCGAGAGTTTTAGCGAGAGTCAAATCGATGGGTATAAGACTTCCACACCACTGGTTCGAACAGCAAGCTGGTTCCCTAGTGAAAAGGGTGGAATCGAATCGAGTTTGTTCTTTTCGTTCACGGAAGATGAAAATATTACTACCCTTTTTGAGCTAATTAAGACATTCAATAAAAATCTGGAAACCAACAATCCGATCAAGGCAGTGGTGGTTCCAATTGAAAAATCAATTTAATCTTAAAAAATCATAAAATGTTAAATACTTATTTTAGAGTTATCGTTGGCACATTAGTTTTAGTAAGTGTTGCCCTGTCCGTTTATGTGCATATGAACTGGTTGTGGTTTACTGTTTTCATTGGTGTTAATTTAATACAATCCGCATTTACGAAGTGGTGTTTATTGGAGATAATTCTTTTGAAATTAGGGGTAAAAAAAAATGAAGGTAGTCGTATAGCACAGTAACTAAATTCAAATCCGTTATTACACAGACCCTGTACTTACATGAATTTCATCTAGCATATCCAATTGCCCGGATTAATAGTTCCTTGTAATTCAAAAACAATATAACCTGTAAATCAAAGATTTAAAGGCTATTTGAGTGTTTTATGTAGTCTAAAAGTGAGCTCGATAGGGTTTGAATTCCCCTTGCATGAATTTCTCGCCATGGGATAGGACATAAAAAACCTGACGACATCGTCAGGGTTCATATTTCGATTTTTAATTTGGCTGGTGCTCGAATCGGACCGAGGGATTCAAAAAATACCGGTGCACATATGCCGTTCTGGGCCAGTTGGCTTAGGGCCTTTAATTATTTTATAATCAAAAAATTAAAACTGGGCCTGGCAAAGTATGCACTGAATGGCGCACCGAAATGTACCTGAATTTTATATGAACTTGTTTGTAGGAAAATGAAATAAACTTACTAGGCATTTATAATTATAGACCTCTTTTATTTTATATCCAATACTTCTTTTCTTCGATTGTTTTGATATGTTTTATCCTTGTTGCTTTTACTAAATTTATCTAAAAGATCAATCCTAAAAATCGTTTTCATCACTATAGGCTTGGTTGCATTTTCCAATTTCCTCATTTGCCCTATCCGTTGTAAAACCGAGTCCAATGGCATATTTAAAAATCAATTTTCGTTCCTCTTCATCGATTTTATGGTCGGCATAGATAATGCGACACAAATCATGGAGTCGCTCAATACGTTCTTCCAAGGAATAGGGCGGAATCAATGGATATTTCTCTGGATGTTTCAATATGGGTTTGACCTCCTCTTCGGAAACATCGAGCTTTAAAGCCAAACGTTTCAAAACGGTTTCTTCTTCCGGGTTGATTGGGCCGTCGATGCTGGCCAACTTCACTATGGCCGCAAAGTGGGAAACATTACTTTGGTGTTCGCCTGATTCGTAAGCTTCTAAGATTGACATTTTCTTTATTTTTAGGTTACTATGTATTCAATATTTAGTTTTCAACCTGAAGGATAGCCTAAAGAAATCCTCCTATATAATTGTAAATCCTTGTTTTGTAATCGTTAATACCTGCATAGAATTCCTCAAAACAATCTTTTAACACCTTATGGTTTTCCAAGTAGTAGGTATCGCAAGAAATGTCCTGACACTCCAAAAAACCGCGCAATTTGTCCTCATATTCGGTGATTTCTTTTTTTAGATTCTTCGCTTCCAATGTTCTGGTACCTACTTCTTGCTTGAACTGTTGTAATCGCTCAAAAAGATTGGGTGTGTTATTCTTGTATATATGGGCATTCAATAACTTTTCTATAAACTGGGTTTCAGTCTCAATAGATTCAAGGGTTGATTTCCACCATTGGGCATCACGTTGAAAAGCGGTCAATAGTTCTTCCTGTGTATTTTGTTCGCCCAACATTTTTAATATTTTAAAATTAATCTAAAATTACGTTTTGTGACGTCTTCTTAAAATGATCGTTGTCATTTCAATTGATTATTTTTCTAAAGGATTTGCAACACTTTAGCACCTCTGATCTTTTGTTCCTTGAGCTCAATGAGTACTTCGTTGGCTTGTTCCAAAGGATATATTTGGTACGCTGGTTTGATGGAAGCCTTTACAGCCAGTTCCAAAAAATCGGCTACGTCTTTACTTGTTACATTGGCGACCGACTTGATTTCCTTTTCCATCCAAAGATGGTCTCGGTAAGACAGATTTTGAAGATAGAGCATATCATTTTTCTCTTTACGGATGGCATTGATGACCAATCGGCCACCTTTTTGGAGATTGCCAAGGGCTTCCACAGTGGGTTTCCATGCGGGCGTGGTATCGATAATGGCATCTAGTTTTTCAGGGGACGGGTCGGCAGTATCGCCCGACCAGACGGCCCCAAGTTCCTTGGCGAACTGCCTTTCCTCGGCATTTCTTGCGAACACAAAAACTTTTGTATTCGGATAGCTGTGGTTGACCATTTTGAGCACTAAATGTGCAGAAGCCCCAAAACCCGTTAGTCCCAAATTATCCCCATCCTTGATTAGTGCAAGTTGAAGGGAGCGGTAACCGATGGCCCCTGCACATAGCAAAGGGGCTGCTTCGGCATCTGTAAAAAAGTTGGGAATGGCATGGGTGTATTGTTCGGGAACTGTCATATATTCGGTATAACCACCGTTCACGTCCTTTCCAGTGCCTATAAAATCATCACATAGGTTTTCATTGCTCTCCAGACAAAATTTGCATTTACCACAGGCGGAAAATATCCATGCTACCCCAACTCGATCGCCGACCTTGAATTTTGAAGTGCTTTTGCCTAATTTCTCCACAATACCAATAACTTGATGCCCAAGGACCACGGGAAGTTTTGGCGGTACCAACCTTCCCTCGATTTCATCGAGTTCGGTATGGCAGACGCCACAGACCGAAATTTTAATACGTACTTCCCCATTCTTTGGTATGGGTATAGGAATATCGACCAAATCAAGGGGTAAACTATTCTCTTTTACCAAAGAAATCCTATTAAGAACCATTGCTTTCATACATCGATTTGTTGTCGTCCCATATTCACTTTACCATAAGAATCAAATGAGGGTAATTAATAAGGGCGCTTTTTATCATAAGCCATCAGTGTGGGAATCCTTAAAGATTAATTATCATAAATGTAATTGAAACAGTCCCGGTTCTATATGATGTCCGTCATTTTAACTATTAGGGCATTTCGTTAATTTTATCCGGAAACCAAAGTGAAATCACAAATGAAGACAGAACAGGAATATAAATCCGTAAATATTACCTTAGATGGGCTTACGCTAAAAGGAAATCTCGCTATTCCCAAAAACGCAATCGGGATGGTCATTTTTTCACATGGGAGCGGGAGTAGTCGTCTAAGTCCTAGAAATAATTATGTGGCCGGGGTTTTACAAGAAAAGGGGTTGGCCACCTTATTGTTCGACTTATTGACCGAAAAGGAAGATGGGGTTTATGAAAATAGGTTCAATATCGATTTGATTACCATGCGCCTTATTGATGTTACGCAGTGGGTACAGCATCAAAAAGAAGTCAAGGGTTTGTCAATCGGATATTTTGGGGCGAGTACAGGAGCTGCTTCGGCATTACGGGCAGCCGCTTTTTATGGCAATGACATTATGGCCGTGGTCTCAAGGGGAGGTAGGCCGGATCTCGCACTACAGGATCTATACAAAGTAACAGCACCTACACTCTTGATTGTTGGAGGTCGGGACAATGTGGTCATCGAACTAAATGAAAAAGCCTATCAAAAACTACAATGCGAAAGGAAACTGGAAATTATACCCAAAGCCACACACTTGTTCGAAGAACCGGGCAAATTGGAAGAAGTAGCTCGGATATCGGCCAACTGGTTTGCCGCACATTTACAACCAGAAAAAAAAGCGAAAGATGTTTAAGAACAGAACGGATGCCGGTATACAATTAGCGAAAAAGCTAGTCAAGTTCAAAAATGAAAATATAGTGGTCCTGGCCATTCCAAAAGGGGGACTACCACTCGGTGCGATTATTGCAAAAACCCTGAATGCACCACTCGATGTGGTACTGACCAAAAAAATTGGACACCCTTTCCAAAAAGAATATGCTATTGGAGCGGTAAGTCTTGAAGACATTATACTGACCGAAGATAAAGCGATTACCAAAAGTTATATCGATAAAGAGACCGCCCGTATACGGGAAAAACTAAAAGAGCAATACGATCAATATTATAAAGATAGGCCTCCCGAAAGCCTAAAGGACAAAACGATAATCATTGTTGACGATGGCATCGCTACAGGAAATACCCTTATGGCTACGATAAAGCTAGTTAGCAAACAAACCCCAACTAAAGTCATAGTTGCTATACCTGTTGCGCCTTCAACAGCCATCCACAGATTGGAAAATAACCCCGATGTGAGTAAAGTAATCTGTTTATTGGTTCCTAATAATTTTCAGGCAGTTGGCCAGTTTTATGAAGAATTTCATCAAGTTTCGAGTCAAGAGGCCATACAATTATTAATCGAAGCCAATGCGCCTACGAAGTCTGGGCTCTAATAATGGGGAACTAGCACTTTTTTTGTACACCCCCACTTTAAGTGTAGGTTACTATTCGTTATGATTTTCATTTTTTAGTCGCTTTCACAACCACAAAAGACCCTTCCCCATAGCCTGCCTTCGGCATTTGTACTTCTTTGATTTCGTCTAAATCGCCAAACAGCGTCTGTATGAATTCCAGATTCTTGAATCCATTTTCCTTAAGCAATTTCTCTATTCGGTCAACAGAATAGAAAGTGGCCTTTCCAAAAAAGGTACTGCGGTGGCGCTTTCCCAAATATTGTTTTGCCACGCTTTGGTCCTTATCCAAAAAACCGATCAAGATGGCACCCTTGTGTTTCAATACCCTATGAGCCTCTGCCAAGGCTTGCTTAATTTTATCAAGGTGGCATACGGTCACAAAAAGCACAAAATCGAATTGCAAATCGCTATAGGGAAGACTTTCCGCAACGCCATCTATTACCTCGATTCCCCTTCCTATGGCTTTTTTGGCCATGGCCTTAGAAGGTTCAACACCTTCTTTGATACCTAAAGGAAGTGCAAACTGTCCTGTACCAAGACCCACTTCGATACCCCGCAAGTTTTCGGGTAATTTCTGTAACTGTTCCCTTATGGCCATTATCTCCGATTGATAGACCTCGGCATAGGCTTCATACCATTTTTCGTATGCTTCAACATTTTTGTCGAATATTTCTGTCTGTAACATAATCATCTTGTTTTTAATTTTTCCAAATATCCCAACCAGTGGGATGATAAGCAATGACCTTGATTAGGCCTGGAATACTAACCACATTGAACTATACCTGAGAATGACCATCAAAACCTAAAAAGCGCATTCATCGAACTACCTGTTACGGGCATTTCTTCGGAATTCAAAAAATATGCTTGGCCACCTTGGCGAAAGGTTTCCAATGCGGCAAGGTTGGTCAATGAGGTATTGTACGTTTCTTGTTGGTCGTCAATGGTAACTTTGTTGCTCTCGATATCATAAATACCGAAAAGATCAATGTCATTTTCAATGAAAAGGGTATCGACCTTTCCGTTCAAGGCAGCGTTGATAATCTCATCAATCTCATAGGATGTCTTTTGGGTATGGTACAATTCCTTAAATTGCGTTAACTTCTCTGCTAGGGGTTTTGCGAAATGGGGTTCCATCAAATCCCAAGATGCCTGGTGCAAACTTGTCTTCACTTTGAACTCTGGATCACCCCCTATGTTTTCTTGGTAAAGTTCAGTATATGTGCTCGCCTGCTTATAGAGATCGAACAAATAGTCTACACAAGCTAATACCAAGGGCGCACTTTTATCTGAAATGGCCTTTTTCACTCCTTGATCAACTGCCTTGAAAAAGGTAAGCAGTTCTTTTCTATGATCATCCTTACCCTCACCGTGGCCGTGAAATACGCCAGCGCCATGTACGTTCTGACCGCTTCTAAACTGTAGCATTTTTGGCTTGTAGTCAAAGCCTACAGCCTCCTCTAGTCGATTTGGGGCAAAATCCTCAATGTTCATATCCTTAAAACCGTATCTAGATGCTTTATAGAGACGTATATAGTCTTGACTCAGCTCCAAAAGATAATATCGGCCATTATTATGGTAAAGTGCCAACAAGGGATTTAGATAAAAACGACTGGACACGTAAGTCTTTGCCTTGAATGCTATGGGTACCTGATACAAGCGCATTCCTTCTTCCGGATCTAAGAAAATGACCAACCCTTCTGACGGATTCCTCCAGAGTTCAACCTGATCAAGAAGTTGCACTACGGGTTTAAGATAGTTAGCTATTTCGTCCTTATGCATTTGATGTTCCGTCAAAGTCACCTTCACTTTATTGATACTTTGTTTAAGTGAGGCTTGTGCCAGGTGCATGTTTTGCTCCTTTCCCTTTTTATCCATGGGGAGGTAGATGGAAATACAATGGAGTGCACGTTTCTCCATTAAGGATTCAAAAATTTCTTTTGGTAACGGATGTGTTTCAGAAGTATGCATGGCCAAACTATTTTGGGCCAATGTACCGATTGGATGGTATACTCAAAATGATTTCAATCAGCTAGGAAAAAGAAAATAAGCAAATTTTAGACGCTGACAAAAAGAAGTAAGGAAGTATACTACACACAGCATCTCATTTGAAAAGGCTTTTGCCCTTTAGGCATTTTTCGATTGATGCCAAAAGTTCCTCTAATTCAAAGGGCTTAGTGATGTAAGCATCTGCTCCTGCATCCATACCCTTATTAACTTCCATTTTTTCGGATTTGGCACTAAAGAAAATAAAGGGAATTCTTTTAAGATCGGGATGTTGCCCTAGATTTTTGAGTACGGTAAAGCCATCCATTTCCGGCATAAGGAGGTCGCATAAAATCAAATCGGGCATGTGAAGTTTGATTTGTTCGAGGCCTATCTTCCCATTCGAGGCGGTCAAAGTAGCGTAGCCCTCAAGTTCCAGAAGTTCTGCCGTATTTTCTCGAATGGTCGTGCTGTCCTCGATAATAAGGATTCTAATCATTGCCAAAGCGAATATTATAAAATTTGAGGGAGGAAAAAGATACAAAAAATAGTATAATTTGAAGGAATATTCTTCTTGTTTATGAAGCCTTGGATTATACCCGTCTTAAACTCAGGGGCGATATCAAGCTGTTATTTATAGGACAATTATCCCCAACTGATGTGTGTCATACCAAAAGTCTTTTCCTCCTCATAGTTTTATCCTTCAAATACCCTAATTAAATATATAGGTCTCCAAGCATGGAAAATAACAATGAAGCACACCAAACGCCGGATTTTGTCTTTGAGGTAAGCTGGGAAGTATGCAATAAACTTGGTGGCATTTACACCGTGGTATCCACCAAGGCATCTTTAATGAAGGAGAAATATGGTGATAACTTCATCATGATCGGTCCAGACTTGTACAAAGAGGAAAACGGAAACAAGGAATTCTTAGAAGATACCGAGCTCTTCCAAACCTGGAAAGATCAGTTCAATACCGACTCCCTAAAAATTAGGACAGGCCGATGGAATATTCCAAGTAAACCGATTGTCATCCTTATTGATTTTTCACCATTATTCGTTAAAAAAGACCAAATCTTCAGCGAGTTGTGGGCAAAGAACGGACTGGATTCGCTCATGGGTGGATGGAATTATATCGAACCTGCTCTGTTCGGTGTGGCATCGGGTAAGGTCATCGAACGTTTTTGCCAGTTTAATCTTCAGCGTGACCAGCATGGCCTAGCACATTTTCATGAATGGATGACCGGTGCCGGTGTGCTATATCTTGAAAATTTAGCACCGGAAATTTCTACCGTATTTACTACCCATGCCACCTTTACCGGTAGGGTACTGTGTAGTAACGGTGAACCATTTTATAGCCGATTCGAAACGTACGACGGTAATCAAGTTGCTAAGGAATTTAATGTCGTGGCACAACATTCCCTTGAAAAAATTGCAGCCATAACTGCGGACGCCTTTACTACGGTTAGCGATAATACGGCACAAGAATGCCAACAATTACTTGGTAAGGCCGTAGACCTGGTAACGACCAATGGCTTTGACGATTCGTTTTTGCCCCAGAAAGACCAGTTTGCAAAAAAACAAACAGAGGCTAGAAAAAAAATAGTGCAGGTAGCTTCGGCGGTTTTAGGATACGAGGTGAACCAAGACAGTTTTCTAGTAGCCACTAGCGGAAGATACGAATACAGAAACAAGGGCATTGACATCTTCGTTGACGCCATGGCAAATTTGGAGGGCAAAAAAGATGCGAAACGGCAGGTAATCGCTTTTGTACTGGTACCGGCACCGCATACCAATGCAAGGCCGGAGGTAACCGATGGTCTTGCTTCCAACCATTTTGAACGCGCAGACGAACCATCGCCACTGACCCATTATTTACAAAATCCGGATAAAGATCTTATTCTCCAACAAATCAATAACAGCGGCCTATTCAACTACCCTACATCCAATGTAAAGATTATCTACGCCCCAATCTATTTAAATGGTAGCGATGGAGTATTCAATATGACCTACTATAATCTTTTAATTGGTTTTGATCTTACCATTTTTCCTTCGTATTACGAACCTTTTGGATATACTCCTTTAGAGAGCCTAGCCTTCCACGTTCCCACGGTCACTACTACTTTAACGGGCTTTGGTAAGCAGGTAAAATCAAAATTGACCAATTTCAAGCAAGGCATGCAGGTTATAGAACGTTCCGATTATAACGATCGGAGCGTTACCGACCAGATTACCAACCATATCTATGAATTAAGCAATCAAGATGCGAAAGAAATGCAATTGGCTAGGGAGAAGGCTTTCGAAATTTCCCAATCCTTTTTATGGAAGAATCTGATTCATCATTATGATGCTGTTTATTCCTTGGCATTGAGACGACAGGCCTTACGAACAGTTTCCTTTGAACGCCTTAGAAAGCTGGCTCCGGCGGTCGACGTTGAAATGGCAAAATCGAATGATCCTATTTGGAAAAAAGCTATGGTTAAATTTAAGCTGCCAAAAGCCTTGAAAAATCTAGAAAAATTATCGAAAAATCTCTGGTGGACATGGCATCAAGAGGCAAGTGAGCTATTCGCCTCCATTGATGAAGAAATATGGGAGACGAAAAAACACAACCCTATCGCACTGCTCAGCGCGTTGGATTATAACCGGCTTCTAGAACTGGAAAAGGATACAGGTTTTATGGAAAGCCTCCAAAGAATTTCAGCAAAATTTGATGATTATATGGCAAAAGCACCTAAAAAAACAAATTTCAAGGTAGCTTATTTATGCATGGAATACGGGCTACACGAATCCATCCCCATATATTCTGGTGGATTAGGAATTTTGGCGGGTGACTATCTAAAAGAGGCAAGTGACCAAAATACCGATGTAGTGGCGTTTGGTCTGCTATACAGGTACGGCTATTTTGATCAGGGGCTTACCTTGCATGGCAATCAGGTCGCACAATATATCAAACAACATTTTACAATGTTACCCATTAGCCCTGTATGTGATGCAATGGGCAAGCGATTGATCTTACCGCTTCCTTTCCGTGGTCCTATTATTAGCGCACAGGTATGGAAAATGGAGATAGGCCGTATTGCGTTGTATTTATTCGATACCGATATTCCCGAAAATAGCGATGAGAATAAGAAGATAACGCACAATTTATATGGTGGCAATACTGAGAACCGATTTCGGCAAGAGCTTTTATTGGCCGCAAATTCACTAGAGCTCATGGAAATACTTCAAATAAAACCTGATTTGTTTCATTATAACGAAGGCCATACCGCTTTTACGGGCTTGATTCGGATTGTCAAACTTGTGGCACAGGAAAATTTAAGTTTTGAGGAAGCAGGCCAATTCGTAAAGGCATCCACACTTTTCACGACACATACCCCTGTACCTGCCGGACAGGACATTTTTGGCGAAGATTTGCTTAGAAGCTATCAGGCACATTTTGCGGATAGCATGAACATGACCTGGGATCGGTTCTATGGCCTAGGGAAAATAAATCCTAATGACCCAAAAGAAAATTTTTCAATGACTTATTTGGCTGCTAAACTGGCCGGGGAAATTAACGCAGTGAGTAAGATACATGCCGAAGTTATGCAAAAAATGTTCTGTCCCATTTGGAAAGGGTTCCTGTCCGAAGAACTTCAGATCAATAACGTCACCAACGGGGTACATTTTACAACTTGGACAGCTCCGGTATGGCAAAAACTGTTCATCGATACCTTTGGAAAGGATTTTTTGAAGGATGCTTCAAATGTAGCATATTGGTCAAAAATCAAGGAGATACCCAACGAACAAATCAGAAGTATTAAAACCAAACTAAAAAAGAAGCTGATCAAGGCATTGGAAAATAGGTTTCGCCAAGGATTGAAAAATTTGCATCCTGGTCCCAAACATATTTACGGTACACTCGACGCTTTGAAAGAAGGTGATTTGATTATTGGTTTTGCTCGCCGTTTTGCGACGTATAAGCGAGCCGACCTCTTGTTCAGGGATATCGGTAGACTCTCTAAAGTGATGGGCCATAAAACACGGACTGTGAAATTGATATTCGCAGGTAAGGCGCATCCGGCAGATAAGGAGGGGCAGGCAATGATAAAACGGATCATTGAAATTTCTGAACGGTCGGAATTTCGGGGTAAAGTCATTTTCATCCAAAATTATGATATGGCTTTGGCCCGATTAATGGTGCAAGGCGTGGATATTTGGCTCAATACCCCAGAAAGAGGTAAGGAAGCTTCAGGTACAAGCGGAATGAAAGCCGTATTCAATGGCACGCTTAACTTCAGTGTACAAGATGGTTGGTGGGCCGAGGGATATAGAAGCGATTCGGGCTGGGCACTTTCAAAAGAAAAGGTTTATGAAAACAAAGAAGATCAAAATGACTTGGATGCAGAGACCATTTATAATATTCTAGAACATGAGATCATTCCTGAATACTATGAATTAAATGATAAAGGCATTCCTGAAAAATGGATAGATCGAATTAAGAATGCATTGACCCATATAGCCCCGAACTTTAGCACTACAAGAATGCTTCGTGAGTACACCGATAACTATTATACAACAATGTACGGGCGCGTGAAAAAGATGAAAAAAAACAATTATGAAGGAACTAGGAAAATGGTGGGCTGGATGAAGAACATCAATGCCTCATGGGATGCTATTTCGGTGGTGGACGTTCAGGTGTCGGATAGCATAAAACCCTTAGAACTTGGCGAAAAGTTCGAAGCTGAAGTCACCCTAGACCTTGGAGGGCTTCCCGCTGAAGATATTGGGGTAGAATTGGTATTTGCCAAACGCTCTGAAAATGGCGACTATCGAATCCGGAATATACAAGAACTAAAATTCCAATCACAAAAAAAACACCATGTACGCTACAAGGGCCAAGTTACTGCTTCGTTGACCGGGGCTTTTCAGTATGGAATCCGTTTTTTCCCAAAAAACCCTTGGTTGACCTATCGTAGAGACCTGCCTTTGGTAGAATGGATCTAGAATACTTTTAATTAAAAAGAATATCATGATAAAAAATTTGATCGTTAAAGAGTGCATAGAAATCCTAAGCAACAATTACATCGGTCGTTTGGCCTATATAGCTCAAGGGCAACCTTTCGTAGTGCCAATAACCTATTATTACGACCGCCACAACAACAGTATCATCAGCTATTCTGCGGGAGGCTTTAAAATTGAATCGATGCGAAAAAACAGCCTGATTTCGTTGGAAGTGGATGAAATTAGATCTGTAAATCGTTGGCGTTCCGTACTTGCGCATGGTCTTTTTGAAGAACTGAGTAGCATTGATGCAAAACACCAACTACATCAGTTTGCACAAGGTGTGAAAAACATCATAGCTACCAAGGAAAAGGAAAATCCTCAATTTATAGGTGAATTTTCAAGCAAACTTGAAGCAGAAGGCATTCCTATAGTTTACCGCCTCAATATCGACAAAATTACGGGGAAACAAAGAAATTGGTGAGTAGCAGTCCTACTAAATTTTAGTTTTTACCGAGGGCGGTGCAAAACAAAAGGGATTTTAACAAAAATGAGGAATGGTCTTTCCTGCAGAAAGACCATAACCGTATCAAAGCGTATCAGGAATGATGCATATCATTTCACAAAAATGGTATCAATACTTTCTTTGCATTAGAACATTTTACAAACTGAAATTCAGAAAAAGCGAAGACTTTGAATACCCTTGCCCTAATCAGCAAGGAAAACCTCATAAAGGCTTGGTCTATTTTACAGGGCTTAAATTTGGGGATACCCGAAAATCGACGATTCTAAGAAAAGGTCATAAAAGTATCGTCAAAAAATAACAGAAAGGCAAAACAACGATACAAATTGATCCATACCAAATCTAACAAATGCACAAAATAGTCACCCTTACAATGAACCCCCTTGTAGAAAAGGATACTTCTGTCGCGAGTATCAGGCCAAATACCAAGTTACGTTGTGCTTCACCTACCTACCAAGCGGGAGGAGGAGGCATCAATGTATCTCGTGCTTTGAATAAATTAGGAGGAAAATCACTTTGTATTTATTTGGCAGGCGGGTACAGAGGAGATCACCTTAGAGAGCTGGTGGCGAATGCAGGCATAGCACAAGAAGTGATTTCGGTAGAAGGCCGGACCCGTGATTACCTTTCGGTAACCGATACCATTACGAACTTACAATACCGGTTCGGGGTACCGGGCCCCCACGTGAAAGAAAAAGAATGGGAACATGTCCTGAAGCTACTGGAAGAACACATTCAGAAAGGTGATTACTTGGTGGTCAGCGGTAAACTACCGCCGGGAGTTCCCCCGAATTTTTATGTAATGGTCTCTAAAATTACAGAAAAAAATGAGGCAAGACTTGTTCTGGATACCTCCGGTAAAGCATTGTTGCCAAGTATGGAAGCTAATATTTTTATGATGAAGCCAAATTTAGCGGAGCTTAGTATTCTAAATGGAGTAAAATCTATCTCGGCTATGGAATTGGAATCTTTTGCCATAAAGTTTCTAAAAGATTATTCCTGTGAGGTGCTGGTAGTTTCGTTAGGTGCAAACGGGGCCTTGCTAGCCACAAAAAATAAAATGGAACACATTTCCGCCCCAACGGTACTTCAAAAAAGTACTTTAGGAGCCGGGGATAGTATGGTGGCAGGAATGGTGCTAAGCCTAGTTCAAGGCAAATCCTTAGATGAAATGTTGCAATACGGAGTGGCCTGCGGTACTGCGGCTACCCTGCGCCCTGGCACACAGTTATGCGACAAAAAGGATGTGGATAGTTTATATGAATTGATAACTAAAGAGACAAAAATAAACCAAAACTGACCTAGGTCATTTTAAAGTCAAAAGAGGGTATGTACTTTAGTACCTTAATTAATACAACGTAGTTCTTTGAAAAAAAGTTGGGTCTTGTTCGGGGGAACTCAAGACCCAAAAAGCAAGAAGAGGTTACAGACACCCTTTCATACCTTTTGAATCGTGAACGGATCTAGTGATAGGTTCAAGTAGGGATCAGTATAAGTGGAAATCGGGTTGATTAACGTCTTCTAGGAGACCGGAACGTTTCGGCGTTCCGGTTTCTTTTAAAGAACAGCAAATTATTGATCGGTACGGTCGCAAGACGGTAGCGCTCATAGTAAAGAAGAAGGATGCAGTTGGTATCAAAGTTGATCCGCTAGATTATTTTAGCAATAAGGTGGTTTTAAAGATTAATGACCGATATAGATGAATTCCATTTCTTTATGGAAAACAGGAAGTTTCGGCTTCCTGTTTTTTCTCTTTGACATGATAAATAAAGACAAAGGCTTCTAAGCAGTAATGCCTTAGCGGCCATACAATGGTATCGAAGCTATTTCTTTGATTTTGATAATCCAAGTAATTGCGTAGCTAGTACGTTCCTGCTTGGTCTGCACTCAAGAATTAAGGGAAATCGATACCTAAAAAAAGACCGGAATACTCCACTATTCCGGTCTTTTATAAAATATGATGAACACTTCAAAAGGAAACAGGAGACCTCGGGTCTCCTGTTTCTGTTTAGGATCGAAACAAGTATTTCATGATAAAGAATTTTGAAAATAACCACCTTAATAGCCGAGTTTCGAAAAATTCAATATGGTCTATAAATTCATGGTTCTACAGATGCTAGAGATTATCGTTGTCAAGAGCTCCAATCTATACTTTTATGTTTTAGATATTGATATCATGAAAAAAATAGCTTTGAAGATCGGAATGCTAAAAATGACCGCACGTTCCTCTACATGATTTGTGGATCGCTTGAAAAACAAGGCGATAGCAGCGCTTCGCTTCCAAAAGCTCTTGGTCATCGGTATGACCGAAAATCTTACTGCACGAAATATTTTTGAGGTAGAACTCAAAAAATAGTTCATCAAACACGGAATCAATGCTTAATAAAGCAGTATGACCATAGATCATTCTTTCACAGCCTCGAAAAGAAGCGAGTTAGAAATAGAAGTGTGAAGCAAAAACTTTTGCAAGAAGCTATTGGTTGGTTTATTTGTTTGGATATTGCCTTGTATCGCAAAATAAACATGTTACTAAAGAAAGCGGCCTAGTGACTTAAATGGGCACATTTGGCTATTCTTTTCTTTTCTCAAAAAAAAGATTAAGTATACGATACTTGTCCCCGTCGAACTGCGTTTTGAAAACATCCTTTTTACGGGCAAGACCATCTTCCATTAAATAGCTTAGTGGTTCAAAGATGTCAAAACTCCTAAAAATTTCTTTCGAGATGGCCAATATGGGCAAAGCTAAGATCATTCCTGAGATGCCCCACGTGATTCCACCAACGAACAGACCGAGAATAACAAACAAAGGGTTTATCCTAATACTTTTTCCCATAATATTCGGGGAGATAAAATTACCCTCGATTTGTTGAACCAAAATGTAGAGCCCAATTACAGCTAAAGGTTGCCAGATGGTTTCGGATACCATCATCATGTAAAAAAATGGCAAAATTCCACCAATGGATGTTCCGACATAAGGGATGATTTCAAGAAATCCGGCCAAGAATCCCCAAAAGAATGGATAGGGGACGCCTATTAACCACAGTCCCGAACCAATTAAGAGACCAAGGATAATAATGACCAATCCCTGTCCAAACATATAGCGTTTGGTAAGATTTTGAATTTGATGTAAAAGTTGTTCCACTGTTTCCCTCCGTTTGGCATTTACTTGAACGAGAAGAAAGTTTTTAAAAGCGGTCCGGTACAATAGCATAAAATAGGTAATTAAGACGATTAATACCATATTGGCCAAAACGATGGTGGTTGATTGTAGGCTTTCCCGAATTAAGCCCAGTGAACTGTCGGATGCCGCCATAATGTTGTCGGAGATCCAACTGAAAGTAGCATCGGCCTCCAAGTTGAATTTTTGATCTGACCAACCGGAAAGCGACACCAACACTTTATTTAACCCTTCTCTAACCGAAGGAAGGTCATTGAACAAAATCCTTGTTTGGTTGTAAAAGAAGAAAAGCACTGCGAATAAAGGTCCCACGGCCAATAGGTACGAGGTAAGTATAGCCAATATCCTGCTGCGTAATTTTAGTTCGAAAAAGCCAACTATGGGCTTTAGCATCAGGGCAAAAAAAAACTGAATACTAGCGGGACAAAAATCACCTTGGCTACAATTAAAATCCAGATTAGGACCGTTAGGGTAAAAACAAAGTAAAAGGTATTTGCCAGATTGAACGTATATTTTCGCATGGGTTTTTGATTTTATACGAGTTAAACCAGTTTAAATCGTTCCTTGACCTTGAACAGGATTCGGTCAACAATCTCCTTGGGCACCTCTAATATTTCGGAGATTTCGTGAGTATCCTGATTACCAAAAACGAGTAATTCGATGACCGTTTTACTTCTCAAGGGAATGGTGGTATACAATATCCCTAAAAGCCGTCTTTTTTCATCGGAAAGCAAGGAGGCTTCATGAAGTTCAAGTTTTCCCACCAATAGCTTTTCGAAGTATTCATCTAAATAAATCTGTTTGGACCAACCCGGTTTTTGTTGATAGGAAATATCGTCCAATTCTTCGTAGAGTATTCGATCGCCATCACCATCGGTAGTAAATTCTTCGTCCAAAGATTTCAATTCGGCCTTTAAAAGGGCATGGGTATTGACCTCATCGGGAACCTCTTCCGCCTTTTTACCTTCTATTTTTTGAATGGCCTTTTTAAAAAGCGATCTTCTCAGTTTTATGATGTCCGATTCAGCCGAAAAAGCATTAAAAGCTTCCAAGTAGACTTCATCCAACATTTCATCAGTACTATAAAACCCCCTGTCAAGCAGTCCTTGGTTCTCCGTAGCTTTGAGGCTTCCGGTCATAAAATTCTTCAATTCGGGAACTAGAGCGGCAATTTTTTTATAAAACTGCTCAAAGTTGTTTTCCTGCTTATACATATGCAATTCTTTGGGCGACATAGTGTTTAGGATTAAAAAGTTGATATCGAATAATTCATTAACAATTGGGGATTCGCATAAAAATATCGATAAATCAATCGAATAAATATGATATCCATCAGTCTCCTTCAGTCTCCTTCAGTCCCCATCAAGTGAAATGATTCATTGAACGACCAAGAACAAAGAAGCATCTAATGATTTATAGTATTGAACCCCATTCATTGCGTCCATATCTTTGAAAGACAGCCCTAAAAAATGTAAAACAAATGAAAAATGCTATGTTCTTTTTGTCGTTTCGGGGGCCACTATTGTGTGATTGAAGTAATGGATCATTTGAATACTATTAATTTAAAATACCGAATCATGAAAAAAATAATGTTATTCCTAGTCATTGGGTTATTTCTTCAGGCGCCGATTGTAGCCGAAGCCCAAATTTTAAAAAGGTGGTCAAAAAGGTGAAGAATAAAACCGAGTAGGAAGTTGGGAAAGTCTTTGAAGAAAAAAGGGGGGATTCTATACCTAAAAAAATACAGGCGAAAGAAAAAGAAGGGGTACAAGAACCTGTGTTAGCCTCACAAGAGCCTCAATTGGTCTGGGCAAAATATGATGTAGTGCCCGGAGAACATATTATTTTTGAAGACAACCAAGAAAATGAGGAAAATGGGGAATTTCCGTCTAGATGGGACCTGAAGGAGGGTAATGTTCAGAATGCGGCATTTGGTGACGAGAAGGTCATTATGTTCAGAGGTGGCTTTCCTATGATTATTCCATATTTGAAAAACCCGGAGAAGGACTATCTTCCAGATGTTTCTACCGTGGAATTCGATCTCTTCTTGCCCGACAGGAATTACTTCACCGTATTTTTCTATGACCGGAAGAACCAGAGACCGCCCTCCAACAGTGTTACTGCCAAATTGCTTATTCGCCCGGAGTCTATGGAACTCAGGCCGGCGAAAAGTAGTATCCCCGACAAGGGATCGATCCAAAACCAATGGGCCCATATTTCCATTGCCCATACCAATGATAAAATGAAGGCCTATATTGATGATACCAGACTTATCAATATACCTCATCTGAATTATAACCCTACCGGTATTTCGCTCCATGCCTGCTTTGCCAAGGATGATAGACGCTACTACATAAAGAATTTCAGGTTGGCCGAAGGTGGTGTAAAATACTACGATAGATTTCTACAGGAAGGTAAAATTGTAGCCAACGGCATCCGTTTTGATGTGAACAAGGCCACCCTAAGACGGGAGTCTATGGGCGTTATAAATGAGATTCACGACCTCCTGACAGATCATTCAGAAATAAAATTCAGTATTGAGGGCCATACGGATAGCGATGGTGAAGATGACTTTAACCAGCGGCTCTCCGAGGAAAGGGCGAATACCGTAATGAAGCAACTCATCGCTATGGGGATAAGCACCGACCGATTGAGCACTAAAGGTTTTGGGGAAAGCAAGCCGATACATACGAACGATACGCCTGAGGGTATAGCGGCGAATAGACGCGTGGAGTTTGTGAAAATGTCGGATGAAGGTTAATACCAGGACAAAGATGGAATTGGGGATTGTCAAAATAATTTTCCCGCCGATCTTAATCTTATCGCAATTGAACTATTGAACGGTCTGATTGAGATATCAAAGAGGAGCAAAATCACCAAGCCCTTTCCATTTTCTAAGTCCTTATTCCTTTATAGGTCTGTATTTGAACTTTTGTCCCCCAAGGGAAGCTTCGTACATAAGGCCTGCTTTGGTCATGGTAAATACGGCGACGCCATTTTGATAGGCGACGTCGGCTGACACACCCAGCGTTACCGCTACGGCGGAGACCTGGCCGGCAAATTTAAGTTTTCCCCTCTTAAACCTCCTCATCGCCTGTTCATTCTCAAAAAATATAAGCTCGCTATAGGCCTGTCCGCCAAACTGGAATCCCACAGTAATCTGAGTCATAGTGACCTTTCCTATAGGCTCGTCCGATTGGAAAACAATCCCTGATCCATGGGCGCCACCCACACCTACCGCACCTTTTCCCACTCCGGGCAAGACAGCATAACCATGGGCTGCCTTAAAAAAATTCGCCAATCCCGGATCTTTTTCCATGAACAATTCTATGGTCTCACGTGCCTTAGTTTCAAGCCCTGGATCCCATCCGCCTATCTGTCCCTGTGCGTAGGTGCCCATGCCTATTAGGAATGCGGTTATATTTAAAAATAATAAACGATTTCTATACACTGTTTTAGTTTTCATGATTTTTTAATTACTACTTTTCATTAGGATGGTTGTAGTTTTCTGTATCCGGCAATACACCCAGTGCTACCGTGTTATGTTCGATCATGCTACTTTTCCTTGACTTCCATAAGGCCAAAGACATTCCCCTCGGTATCTTTGCAGCCAGCGATGTATCCTATATTTGGGATGGTGGACTTGGGTTCAACGATTTCCCCTCCTAGTTCCCTCACTTTGGCAATAGCCTCGTCTATGGAATCGACTTCAATGAAGTTTGTGATTTGCTCATGGGCCTTTTCCCTTTTGGCGATTCCGCCACTAATACCTTTTTTGCCTGTCTTCGCCAAGGTTTCAATAAGGTAATATTCCGTAGGACCGGAAGGAAATTTTTCAATTTTCCATCCGAATAAATTTTCATAAAAATTCTTTGCCCTAAGTACGTCGTCCGCTGAAATATCAAAATGTATGATGGAAGCCATTTCTTGTCTTTTTAGTATGTATTAATCCGTTTTAAATACCTGTCTCATTGGTTGGAACCTACAGTAACCGTAGCATTCCCATCGCCAACCATAATCATCACGGTACGTTTCCCTTTTTCGCCAGCGAGATGGCCGCCCGTACCTGCAGTGGTAGTATACTTAATTTCAAAACCTTCGTTCTCCAGTTGCTCTTTGTATTTCACCAAGGCGGTTTGGGGCACATCTTCAAAAATGACCACCCAGTTCTTGTTCCCGTCCATTTCTTGTGTAGTAACACTGATTATAGTACCGTCCTTGAATTCAGGCACATCTCTTGGAATTTCTTTAGGCCAACTATTTACTGTACCGTCTGTGGTAAAGGTTCCCTCATCGGTTTTGATGACCACTTTCTCATCATCGATAGCTACTTCCGCCTCATCACCTATAGACTTTTCTATAATCTTTTCAGTGGTCTTTTCCACAGCTCTCTTACAGGAAACGGATGTTATGCCCATGACTAGAAATAATGTCAGCGCGTATCTAAAGTTGAATT
The DNA here is from genome assembly GCA_029287355.1 of Maribacter sp. Classification (GTDB taxonomy): domain Bacteria; phylum Bacteroidota; class Bacteroidia; order Flavobacteriales; family Flavobacteriaceae; genus Maribacter_C. Next base: position 29,482 of record JARFRH010000026.1, read on the forward strand.
TTTTGGAATGTTTCATTATTACTTGTTTTAGAATGATTATTATTTGCATCACCCGTTAGTACAGAATCCCAGTGCGATGGTCTTAAAATTATGACGTCAATAGGCGTTCTACAATGATGTAGGTCATTTTAACCGGCTGACTATAATCATTGAATGGCACTTCGGTTTTATCAATTTCGCAGGAAACATTTCTATTCCTTCAAATAAAAATGAACACTACCAAAAACCTGATTTTCGCCAAATGTTACAATAAAGCTTTTGGAGCAAGGGTCGCAAAAATGATAGGTTGGGTTTTTAGTGCATACGAGGAAAGAGACTTTTTAGAATAGGAACTGAAGATAAGATCTTTGTTCGGTTAAAGGAGCATGGCCATATACATTTTACAAAGTCTCTTTGGTGAATCCGCACTATGTCCAGAAGAAAGAAATGACACTTGACGATTTAAGACAAAATATTGTATTGGAAAATTACCGAAAAGAACTAAATCTTAATTAATTGGAATTGGACCTTATCCGCGATCTGATTTTTAAGACTGAAGTGCTCCTTCCGTTGCTTCCAATGCTTCCAAAAAATAGATTAGGTTTACTTTCCTATACCGTTGCCGTTTTTGATGCGTCATTTCCATTAAGCAGGGGTAGGTCGGAAACTTGAAATTTGCACGATTGAATGTGGTATCCCAATCGTGACAGTTCTTGACGCACTTTTTGAAGCGCTATCGGAACCGCATACAATAAAAGCAGTAATCCTCTATCCACATCAATATCAATAATTCGTACGTCCATGATGCGGCATAAATTTCTCAATATGATTCTTTTATCTTCGGGGCAATTCAAATTTTCTAATTGTACCAGGGCTTTCATAGTCTACTGAATTCGTTTTTAAGTAGGTTTCTCAATATAGGCCAACTCATTATGCTTTAAAATGATGTAGGTCATAAGCGCGTATTTTAATTTCCTATTTCGGACAATTCTCTTTTTTGGATAATTTTGGATAAGCTTTTTTCAGCTGGCTATGACATGGTCAGTCGAATTTTCCATGACCCAATGGCCTTACTTTTATCATACCAGCATGTTTTTACTAATTAGTGGGTTCAAGAAATAGGTTTATAGTTTGCTAAGGCAGTCCTAAAGTGCTGCCTTAAAGTAAAATAACTGGTGGTTGCCCTCCCTAAAACTCAAAAGGGGCACCTTGCCATAGGTCTCCATTTTTTTGACCAGGTCCCGATGGAACCATTTTTTGGACAAACCCTTTTTTTTGCGTTCCAACATGACTATTAAATCCGCGTTGACCTCTCCAAGATAGAGCCGTAACGATTCAAAGACATCCTCTGAAAATAATAGTTCAAAACCTATTCTTGAATAGGTTACCTTCTTTTTTAGCTGATCTTTGAACCATTCCATGTGCATCTCTCCCACATATTCTTTTTTGGTGGAAATATGGACAACCTTTATTTCCGCATCTAACGATTCGGCCATTTCGGCCAATTTTCGGATGGCGTAGATATCCTCTTCCTCAAAATCGGATGCATATACGATCGTCTTCGGGTGCAAATAGCCTGCATCTGTGGGTACGGCCAAAATTGGACATGGTGCTTTCTCCATAAGGTGCTTTGTAGTGCTACCCACTAAAAGCTCCCGTACGGCACTTTCGCCCTTAACACCTACGATGATCAAATAGGCATGCCAGTCTATTGCCTTCGAAATGATACCTTGTACAACCGACTTTTCAGTGACTGGCTCAACTTGCACATTAGGCGATTTCCATTGGTTCCCCAAATGTTCCGCACAGAATTCCTCCAATTGTTCTCGGTGATGTAAAAAGGCATTTTCCTCAGAATGCGGAAAGGGTTTATTCAGGTCTTCCAGTCCCAAAATTATTGGGTATCCGAATACATGGGTAACTACCAAACGCGTACCCATTTCTTCGGACATTTTATGGGCGTATTTCAAAGCGGCTACGGAATTGATAGAATAATCTGTGGCGTACAGTATCGTTTTCATGATTTAAGGATTTTTCTAGCAGTAAAATTACCATCTCTCGGTCTAAAAATTTATGACTTAGGTCATTAGAGGCGGCCCCTCCTTATCAATACATCTTCTGGAAACCTATAATTATCGGGGGCCGATATAGCCAATATTTGTAACGATGCCGTTTTAATTTCTGCGCGAAAAAAAAGCCACAAATAGAACCGATAGTTTTTATGGAAACTCGGGATCGGGTCGGCCGTAGCATCTGACGTAAGAGCAAAATCGTCTCGCCCACAGAGAAGGAATTTGCCGTACACCACGAAATGGGGCGTGCGGTGGCAAGCTGTTATTTGGAGCATTTGGAATCCTTAGTCAGGGTCTCCATTAGCCCTAGAGGGAAATTGTTGGGTTCCGCATGGTATTTGCCCTAGGAAAGCCATAATGTGACCAAGTCACAGTTCATGGGTCAAAACTGTGCCTCCCTTGGTGGCCGTGCCGCAGAGGAAATCATTTTTGGTGAACCTTCTTAGCTCTGGACGATTTGGAAAAAGTGGCCAAGCAGGTCATGTTATGGTAGCATACTAGGTATTGGATGAGGAGGTAGGCCTTATCCGTTTTTACGATTCCTCCTGTCAAAATGAACGATTATTGGCAAAACCATATAGCGAAATAAGGCACGACTAATCGACAAAGAAGTACATGAAACCCGAAGCGCTGGCCAAAGCAAATCAGGTTATGATACCTTCGATACCACAATGGTCAAGAAACATATCGAATTCCGAAACAAAATGGAGAACTCTGATCTAAGTCATTTAGAACGGCTACCCATAGCTGTACATTTAGGGTTAAATTAATTTAAAGTAAGATATCATGAAAACAGATGCACAGATCAAACAGGATGTTTTGGATGAATTAGTATTTCACCCCAACATCGACGAGACCCAAATCGGGGTCATTGTTGAGGACGGAGTGGTTACTTTAAGTGGGGTGGTAAATGAGTACTCCAAGAAAGCAGCGGCAAATAAAGTAGCGAAAAGCGTGGTCGGGGTGAAGGCGGTTGCCGAGGATATAGAAGTCAAATATGGCGACGACTTTAAGAAGACCGATAAGGAAATCGCAAAAGCGGCGGTCAATGCTTTAGAATGGAATGCCACCGTGCCCAAGGAAAAGGTCATGGTATTTGTAGAGGATGGATATATTTATCTAACGGGTGAAGTTGCTTGGGACTACGAACGGAATGCCGCTAAAAGAACCCTACAAAACCTATTGGGCGTTAAAGGGGTAATCAATAATATCGAGATTGCGCCGAAAGTGAAAGCTCATAATATCGAAGAGCGGATTAAAAAGGCCTTTGAGCGTTCCGCAGATTTGGAAGCCAAGGGTATAAGGGTTCAAGTCGATGGCCATACACTACAGCTCAAAGGCAGGGTACATTCAATGAGAGAGAAGGAGTTGGCAGAAAAAACGGCCTATAAAGCCCCTGGCGTTCTTAAGGTACAAAATGACCTAGTTGTTCAGTATTATCCTGAATTCGCTTAGTTGATATTGGTCCGGAATTAAACATGAAGAGCAGCATGCAAAGCATTGCGGCATCAAAAAAGAATAAATTCTTGTTACCCAAATAGGGAAATGTCAAAAGCGAACAGATTCATTATTATGAGCACGTAGCGCATTGCATGCTACCCTATCTAAATAAGCGCCCTTTGACTATGAATCGATTTTCAAGTGACATTGCAAAGGATGGGTTCTACCAAAAGAACACACCGTACAATTTTCCCGATTGGAAAAAATATCAAGATAATAAAGAATAGTTGTTGGGTAAATCAGGTCATCTGCGATACCACGGAAATACTTGTTCATCCGCCCAGGCCAAGGTCATCACTTCAAAGTAATACCTAAATTTAATAATAATAAATTTTCGTCAGTAAATGAAGAAGCCCATTGAGAATCCTCATTCATTTGACGTGCAGGACGTTATTGTCGCCTTGTCAAGTAAGAGTGATGGCCTCGATACCGAGGATGCTAAAGAACGTTTAGAAAATTACGGTCCTAATGCACTTCCTGAGGCACAACGAATTTCATTGCTCAAGTTGTACATAAGACAGTTTAAAAACCTAATGGTACTTATCTTGATACCCGCGGCGATTATCTCATATGCCGTCGGACAAGTTGTAGACTGTTGGATAATTGTTTTTATAATATTTACGGATACGGTTTTTGGTTTTTTTCAGGAATATCGTGCAGAAAAAGCCATTACATCCCTTCAAAAAATAATTGTAAAAACGGCAAAGGTATTAAGGGATGGAAAACAAAAAACCATACTTTCTTCTGAGGTGGTTCCAGGTGATGTATTAGTCCTGGAAGAAGGCGACCGTGTTGCTGCAGACGCCAGAATCATTCAATCTAAAAATTTTAGAACCATGGAGGCCTCGCTTACCGGTGAATCACTACCCGTAAGTAAGAATATTGATTCATTAAGCGCTGATACGTTGCTTGCCGATCAAAAGAATATGGTTTGGAGTGGAACGTTTGTGGCTGGTGGGTACGCTAAAGTAATTGTTACCTCAACAGGCACTGGCACCGCTATTGGGGAGATATCCAGGGCACTCACCAAGATTGCTATTCGTAAGACGAATTTCATACAAAAGACAAATGTTCTAGCCAAACAAATGTCCATTATTGCCATAATCAGTGCCGCCACCTTATTCCTAACAGGATATTTTATACGACACCTCGAACTAGATGAAATTCTACTCACATCGATTGCCGCATTGGTCGCTGCCATACCAGAAAGTTTACCAGCACTCATTACGGTGGTTTTGGCTATCGGTGCTCACCGTATGTCCAAACGAAATGTAATTATTCGCGATTTTACCGCTACAGAAACACTCGGAGCAGTATCCGTAATTCTTACGGACAAGACTGGAACGCTTACGCAGAATTCGCTTACCGTGAAAAAAGTTTTTGTTTTTGGCACAGAAGAATATTCAGTTTCTGGAGAAGGTTGGTTCCCTGTAGGGAATTTCATATATGATAATGCCATAATTGAGGTAGACCGAAACAATGTCTTATCGCATCTTTTGAAGATAGCGGTCATTTCAAATAATTCGGAAATAATTCACAATAAAGAACAGAATAAACACGAGCTGATTGGAGACCCAACAGAGGGTGCCTTGTCAGTTCTGGGGAGAAAAGGGGGATTACTGCCCGAACAATTCAATCAACTTAAGTCAGATGATTTACCATTTAGTTCGATTACTAAGTTAAGAGCAACTTTAATAAAACAGGTAGGTCAATTTGAACTATGCGTGATTGGGGCGCCAGAGGAATTACTCGACCGCTCAATTAGTGTTTTAACGCCTCAGGGTGAAACAGCATTGACCGAAGCGAAAAAAAATAAAATTGAACAAAAAATAACGGAATGGTCTAATCAGGCTATGCGCGTACTCGCCCTGGCGTACAAAAAACAAGCAGCAGAATCGATAGATGAAGGTGCAATTGATGGGTTGGTGTTTGTTGGTGTCGTAGGTATGATTGACCCTCCCAGATCAGATGCTAAAGAGTCCGTAAGAAAATGTAAAGAAGCGGGCATACGAGTAATCATGGTAACAGGAGATCACGTAAATACTGCCGCAGCAATTGCCCGGGCTACCGGTATCATTACAGAAGATCCTAAACATGAAGTAAAGGCAATAAGCCAGCAACAACTTCTTCAATTGGACGAAGATGAATTTGATGATACCATCAAGAATGTTTCTGTATTTGCTCGCCTCACACCCCAAATGAAACTAAGGATCGCTGGACGATTACAAAGTATGGGACATCTGATAGCGATGACCGGTGACGGTGTCAATGACGCACCTGCGTTAAAGCAAGCCGATGTTGGTATAGCCATGGGAATTATGGGCACGGATATGGCTCGGGAAACATCTGATGTAATTTTAGCGGATGACAATTTTGCGACGATAGTCAACGCAATTGAAGAAGGAAGGATCGTCTTCACTAATTCGCGAAATACAAGTTTCTTTCTGGTGACGACAAATATTGCAGAAAGTGTTACACTACTTGTTTCCATTATGATAGGACTTCCAATACCCTTAACGGCAACCCAACTCCTTTGGCTGAACATTGTCACCGATGGCGTTACGGATATGGCTCTTGCTACCGAACCAGGCCATGAAGGAATAATGAAGGAGAAACCTATTGCGAAGAAGGAAAAAATAATGAATCGTAAGGTCTTGCCTCACATATTGATCAATGTTGGCGTTATGACTATACTTACAATCGGTGCTTTTTTCCATTACATTGATGAAGATTTGGAAAAAGCGCGTACGGTAGCTTTTGTTATAATGTCTTTTACGCAACTGTACAATGTATTCAACCTAAGATCCCTTAAAGGATCAGTATTCAAACTAGGTTTCTTCACAAACAAGTATATTAATTGGGGGGTTGGCCTTTCGGCGCTACTTTTGATAATTATTACACAGGTACCAATACTGTCATCACTCTTTCATTTTCAACCGCTTGACTTCGTTGAGTATATGATGTTCTTCGGAATTTCTTCGCTTGTTCTATGGATGAGTGAACTTTATAAATTAGTAAAAAAATAAGGTTCTTTCCCAGGTTTCCGAATCCTGCCCGGCACTGTAAGTGGCATTTTCAATTGTAGCGTCTAAAAGATGAAGCAACGCTTCAACATTTCGATAGCCCAGACGAATACCAATTGAATATTTGTGAGTCACTGATCAATATCATTATTAAAGCCATAATTGTAAACTACATTAGTTGCGCTAACAATAGATTTTAGCCACAACTATTTATGAAAGATAAAGTACATACATCCCTTCAGAAAACACCAAATATGCCTGAATACGATTCTTTTTGTAGGCAGTTTAGTTGGGAGAATGAAAAGGATAGTTTAGAAGGGCTACCTGGAGGAGGGATCAATATCGCACACGAAGCGGTCGACCGACACGTTAATAGTGGTAAAGGCAATACTATCGCTATACGATGGATTCGGAAGGACCGATCTTTTGATGATCTCACCTATGCCGATTTAAAAGTACAGACTTCACGTTTTGCTAATGTTCTGGAAAAGTTGAATGTAGCAAAAGGCGAAAGTGTATTTAGTCTTGCAGGAAGGATTCCATCGCTATATATCGCAGCATTAGGGACACTTAAAGCCGGAGCCGTATTTTGCCCGATGTTTTCAGTATTCGGTCCAGAGCCCGCATTTCAACGCTTAGGTAAGGGAAAAGCCAAAGTTCTGGTCACAACTACCGGATTGTACGAGAAAAAAATCAAACAACTGTTAGATCGGCTCCCACTTCTTCAGTACATTCTATTGACAGATGCCAAACAAGATATTGACGATAAGGTATTGTCCCTATCCACACTTATGAAACAAGCATCGGATGATTATGTGATCAAAAACACGCAACAGGAAGATCCTGCTTTATTACATTTTACGAGCGGTACCACAGGCATGCCAAAAGGAGCTCTTCATGTTCACCAAGCGGTCCTTACCCATTATGTGACCGGGAAATATGTTCTCGATCTTCGACCTGGTGATGTATTCTGGTGTACTGCCGATCCAGGATGGGTAACAGGTACTTCCTATGGAATCATTGCTCCACTGGTAAATGGTGTCACCAATATCGTTGATGAAGAAGAGTTCGACGCAACACGTTGGTATTCCATTCTTGAAGAACATTATGTTAATGTATGGTATACCGCACCAACGGCAATCCGAAGATTAATGCGCTTGGATTTTAAGCCGACGGACAGATATGATCTATCAAACTTACGCCTGATCCATAGTGTTGGGGAACCTTTACAAGCAGACGAAGTGATTTGGGGTGAGAAAACCTTTGGAAGGCCTATTTGTGATAACTGGTGGCAAACCGAGACGGGTGGAATAATGATTTCCAACTACGCCACAATGGAAGTACGACCCGGCTCTATGGGCAAGCCTTTGCCAGGGATCGAGGCCGCAATTGGAGAAGTCGAAGCGGAAGCGATACGTCTCCTGACAAAACCGGGAGAACCGGGGCATCTTTTGTTAAAAACCGGATGGCCGTCAATGTTCAGGGCATATCTTGATGAAGAGGAACGCTATAAGAAATGCTTTAAAGGGGCGTGGTATATTACCGGCGATCTGGCAAAGAAAGATGCCGATGGTTACTTCTGGTTTGTGGGTAGGGCCGATGATATAATCAAAACATCCGGTCATATGGTCGGGCCTTTCGAAGTGGAAAGCACATTAATGGAGCATCCAGCGGTCGCCGAAGCTGCCATCATAGGTAAACCAGATCCTATTATCGGAGCATTGGTCAAAGCGTTCGTCGTACTCGATTCAGGCTACGAGGCGAATGAAAAAACACGCTTGGATATCAAAGGGTTTTCACGTAAAAAATTAGGCCCAGCGGTAGCTCCGAAAGAAATAACCTTTATCGACAGTTTACCAAAGACAAAAAGTGGTAAAATTCTGAGACGCTTGTTAAAGGCGAGAGAATTGGGATTGCCAGAGGGAGACACCTCAACATTGGAATAATATGGAAAACGAAGAAACAAACCCTTCTCCAACTATCGATGCGAAACTCGGTCTAGCACTGCTTTACCAGATGATTCTGATCAGGAGGTTCGAAGAGAAGTCCGCTGAATTGTATACCAAAGAAAAAATCCGCGGTTTTTTACACCTGTATGTTGGGGAGGAAGCTGTAGCTGTAGGAGTGATGCAGTCACTAACAGAAGATGACAATATCCTGAGCACCTATCGCGAACATGGTCATGCGTTGGCGCGAGGCGTTGATCCAGGAAGTATTATGGCCGAGATGTACGGCAAACGAGAGGGGTGTAGCATGGGGCGTGGAGGGTCGATGCATCTGTTTGATGTAGCTAAAAAGTTTTACGGTGGAAATGCGATTGTTGGAGGTCATTTACCCTTGGCAGTGGGTATGGCGCTGGCATCAAAAAAACAAGGCCAGAATAATATAACCTGCTGTTTCTTTGGTGAGGGCGCAATTGCTGAGGGAGAATTTCACGAATCGATGAACCTTGCTGCCTTATGGAAGGTATCTGTCCTTTTTTTATGTGAAAACAACCTTTATGGTATGGGAACGGCGCTACGTTTTTCACATTCGATTCAGGAACTGGAAAAAAAGGGGGATGCGTATGGTGTTGAATCGGCCGCGGTCAATGGAATGGATGTGCTGGAGATGAAGAAAGCGGTTGAGAAGGCAACAGCATATATCAGATCATCAGGGAAACCATATTTCCTGGTTTGCAATACCTATCGCTTTAGAGCTCATTCGATGTTCGATGCCCAGCTGTACCGTAATAAAAAGGAAGTTGAGGTATGGAAAGAACGCGATCCAATTTCAACATTAAGAAATCAACTATTAGAAAAGAACTTAATTTCTAATGATGATATTGATCTTATTGAGGAAAAGGTAAAAACCGAAGTGCAAAAAGCCGTTGATTTTGCGGAGGCGGGAACATTTGAACCCATTGGGGAATTAACCAAGTATGTCTATAGCAGCTAGAAATGAATACTAAAACAACATTGAGAATCACCTATAGAGAAGCACTGAAACACGGCCTTCGTGAAGCCCTGATCAATGATGACATGGTATTCTTAATGGGAGAGGATGTTGGTCGCTATGGAGGAGCCTTTGCAGTTAGCAAAGGATTTCTTGAAGAATTTGGTGAAGATCGTATTATGGACGTTCCACTATCAGAATCAGGTTTTGTAGGAGCCGGTATAGGTGCTGCTTTGGGCGGCATGCGGCCCATAGTGGAAGTTATGACAGTAAACTTCAGCCTACTGGCACTAGATCAGATCATTAATAATGCATCGACCCTATTACATATGTCGGGCGGGCAGATCAACGTACCCGTGGTGATTCGAATGAATTCTGGAATCGGTAATCAGCTTGCAGCTCAGCACTCTCATAGTTGGGAGCCTTTTTATGCCCATGTTCCAGGATTAAAGGTGGTTTCGGTAGGAACACATGAAGATGCAAGGGGAATGCTCTTAACCGCTTTGGAAAGTCCTGACCCGGTAATCATTTTTGAATACACTTCCTTGCTCAATATGGAATCGGAGATTCCATTGGATTCAGGCGCAATGGATATTGATAAGGCAAAAGTAAGGAGGGAAGGAAAAGATGTATCGATTATTACTTATGGTCCTGGCGTATACAAAGCATTGGCGGCGGCAGAAGAATTGAATTTATCAGGAATTGATGCGGAAGTGGTGGACCTTCGCGTACTCAATCCTATCGACAATGAAACGATCTTAACTTCCGTAGCCAAAACCCATAGGGTCTTAATCGTTGAGGAGGCCTGGCGTTCGGTCAGCATATCGTCCGAAATCATCTCCAGAATTATGGAGCATGCCTTTTTTGATTTGGATGCACCGGTCCAGCGTCTGTGCGGTGTTGAGGTACCTATACCATACCCTAAACATTTGGAGGATGCATCGATACCACAGAAAGAGGACATAGTCAACTCTATTTTAAATATGGTTCAGTATGATTGAGTTTAAGATGCCAAGTCTTGGTGCGGATATGGAGGATGGTACCCTTGTCGAATGGAGGGTGAAATCAGGTGAAGCAGTTAAGCGCGGTGATATCATAGCAGATGTGGACACCCAAAAAGGATTGATTGAAATAGAGGTCTTCGAGGAAGGTACGGTCGATCGACTTGTGGTCAAGGAAGGTGAGAAGGTTCCTGTAGGAACGGTGATGGCCACAATTATACCAATAGGGGCCTTAGAATCATCAAGAAAGGAATCCGTTCAAGTCAAGGCGGTATCCGAAGTAAAGCAAAAAGCGAAAACCCAAATTACAACAGAACCTGCAAAGCAACCACTAAAAGAAGGTTCGATAGTTTCACATAAGCACCTGAAGATTTCGCCGCTTGCGAAAAGAATGGCTGTCGAAAAAGGAATCGATTTAACAACCATAAAAGGAAGCGGACCGGAAGGTAGTATCGTCAAAAAGGATATAGAACTAGCTGCCAAAACCAAGGAGGAATCACATATGGAAGCTTCCGAAGAAAAAAAGGAAATAGCTTCGCGGGGCATACGTGATGCTATTGCCATGGCAATGAGCAGATCCAATAGGGAGATTCCCCATTTTTATCTGGAGACAAGAATCGACATATCCAAAGCACTTGAATGGTTAAAGGAAACGAACAAGGAAAGGGAGCTAAAAGATAGATTGCTGTCAGTAGTTCTGCTGATCAAAGCAACGGCCAGAGCGATAAAGGAAGTACCAGTAGTCAATGCGTATTGGGAAAATGGTTTACAACTGAAAGATGTCATTAACATTGGGTTTGCTGTTTCTTTGCGAAAAGGGGGCGTTGTGATTCCAGCGATACACGATGCTGATCAAAAATCCCCAGCTGAACTAATGACGCTTTTAAAGGATTTGATTCCTCGGGCTAGGGCCTTGAAATTAAGAAGTTCGGAACTAAGCGAATCCACAATTACTTTGACCAATGTTGGTGAAGGCAATGTGGATAAAGTTTTCGGGGTAATTTATCCTCCCCAAGTGGCGATTATTGGATTTGGAAATATCGTAGAAGAGGCATGGGCTGAAAACGGTGCAATAAGTGCCCGACCTGTTATTCATGTTACGCTTGCCGCCGACCACAGGGCCATCGATGGGTATCTGGCAGGAAGGTTTTTAACGGCTCTAAAGCATCATCTTCAAAATCCCGAAACACTATGAACGATCAGGAAGTAAAAGCGACTATTTTTAAATTATTGCATAAGATCGCACCGGATATTGATCCAGAGGAATTGGAAATGAATGACAATATCAGGGAAGTGTTCGGTATTGACTCATTTGACTTTCTACAATTTATTATTGGTCTCGATGAAAAGTTCGGCGTTACAACCCCAGAAGACGATTACGGTAAAATCACTACCCTTAACGCTTTGATCAGCTACATAAAATCTGCAAAATAGTTACGGGCAATTTCAATTCATTTTTATTGATAAGGCCCATAACATCATTGGTTCTGAGTTCAGACCAACCTTGTTTTTGCTTACTGCATAAGCCCTAACAAATCCATAAACCGGATAGGGGACTGCTCCCATTTGGAATAATTCATCTAAATAGTTACTCGGCACATTGCCCTTCATTTTAGTTCAATTATAACACTTCTTATCAAAGTGTTGGACAGAGTTCGGATATTTCAAAATGGGAAACAAGTTCAACTGTCAGCTTAAGCAATATAGATACCTAGTTTCATACAGGTTTTTTGTTGAAATGAAGGTCTTAAAGTCAACCAGCTGAGGTTTGAACCCAGTGCGTTCGGCATAAATATCTCGACTTTGAAAAGTTTAGTCAATAAAAAAACCCTGACTATATCGTCAGGGTTCATATTTCAATTTGTGACCTGTGGCTGGGGCTCGAACCTCAGATGTAATCATTTGATATTCAATAAGTTAAAATCTGCCTTTTCAAAGCGGGCACCGAATAGCGCACCGGAATATACTTTTATTTTAAATGAACTTGTTTGTTGGTATTTGGCATCAACTAATACCAAAATACAAATATAGGATTACTTTTATTGCTTATCCAGTATCTCCATTAATCTATAATTCAGATATAATTTCTCTTTGCCGACTTTGACCGATTTTAGAAAACCTTCTTGCTCTAAATCCCTTAAATAATTACCGACGGTTTTCAGAGTACCTAGTTTTGCATCGATCAAATGTTGTCTCTTGGTGTAGGGCAAACGGAAAAGGATTTCTATCAATTCTTTGGAATATGCCTTGGGCAATTTTTCCTTTACTTCTAAAGACATGGTTTCCATTAGGGCAAGGATTTCTTCTAAACGAATTAGCCCTTTCTCAGCGGTTGTTTCAACCATATCTAACATATAGAGTATCCAGCCCTCCCAATCTTCTTTTTCTGTTACCAGTCTAAGTTTCTTATAATACGAAGCTTTATTCTTGATAATATATTCACTTAAGTAGATTGCAGGTATATCCAACAACTTTTCTAATTTAAGGTAGAGTAGGAGTAGTATGCGCCCTGTTCTACCATTACCATCTGAGAATGGATGTATAGCTTCAAATTGATAATGCATTAGAGCCATTTTTATAAGTGGGTCTAGCTTGTCTTTATTATTAATGAATTTTTCAAGATTTGCTAGTTTATCTCTAATGATCTCCTCGCCTGATGGTGGGGTGTAAATTGATTCTCCTTTGGTATTTGATAAAGTTGTACCGGGAGTTTTTCTAATTTCAGAAGTGTTTTGCTTGATACGTTGAACAATTTCGATACACAGGTTGGTTGTTATAATCGGTTTTTTTTCAAGTTGCTCCAACCCATGCCATAGGGCTTCTTTATAGCTTATTACTTCCTTGGCTGCGGGATTGTCAAATTTTTTATCGGCTACAAGGGCCTGATACAAATCGTCGTTTGTTGTAATGATGTTTTCTATTTCAGAGCTTGCTTTTGCTTCTTGTAAATGAATGGTGTCCAGAAAAAGTCTAGGGTTAGGTAAATTAGTTATTGCTCCATTTAGTTTGGATAATGCCCTACTTGCTGTAATGGTTTTGCGAAGAACCGCTGTAGTTTCCAAATCCTTTTTTGGGGGGAGTAATGGTAAATCGTTGTATGGAATATCTTTGTTAAACGCAGCCATTTGTTAAGGGTCGAATTTACACTCGTTCTGAGTACGAGGGTAAATATACGTAAAAATTACCCTTGTTTAGCTGTCAAATGTAAATTTTACTCCCATTAGATTTCTACCACAGTAGTTTGGGGGAAGAGCAAGATGGTAACGCGCTCAAGCGGCGTTACGTTCTAGCGGTTTCTTATTTCCAGCACCTTACTTAAAATACAAACCCTTGGGAAAGCCCATATTTGCGGCAAATGAAGCGGGAACCCCAATAAAATCGTAGAAATTTGCGGCAAATCGTCTTCTTGAATAAATGTATAGATTTTATGAAA
>JARFRH010000031.1 GCA_029287355.1 Maribacter sp.
GGTACATAGTTCATATTGTAACGCTCTTCGTCATCTATAGCAAAAACTGCTTGCGATTTGAGTTCATCAGATAGCGTTTCCAAAAAAATATTCGCCTTGTCGGAAAGGTTCTGTGCCGCGAGTTCAGTGGTCATTACGAAAAGTGCAAGAAATGCGATTTTAAGTGGTGTTTTCATATGTTGATTTTAGTTATTTTAAGCTGTAGCTCACAAAGGCAACCTTCTGACTATCGGGTGACCATGATGGCACATTGATGGTGCCTTGACCTCCGAATAGTTTGGCCATAACTCGGACGTCGCGTGTTTCCAAATTCATTAATCGCAATTGTACGTTCTTATTTGCTGGATGCTTATCTGCAGGTACATCGGTACCAAAAGACACATAAACGAGCCACTTTCCATCTGGCGAGGGGTGGGCGAACCAATCGTTTAGTTTATCTGTTGTGATTTGTTCTTGGTCGCTTCCGTCAGGTTTCATGCGCCAAATCTGCATTGTACCTGTACGAACGGAGTTGAAATAAATAGAGTTGCCATCCAAGGAATAATCAGGACCGTCATCCAAGCCTTCGGTAGAAGTCAAACGAATTTCTTCGCCTCCTTCAGCTGGGATCACATAAATGTCATAATTGCCATTTCGTTCAGCACAATAGGCCAAAGTCTTTCCATCTGGTGACCATCCATGCCAATAGGAAGGTCCCAAAGGGGTGATTTTTTTTGGAATCCCACCATCAATTGGCAATGTGTATATAAGCGATTTACCCGTTTCGGTCTGGTCACTGATGACCAGTTGGGTCCCGTCTGGTGAGATGCCATGATCATTATTGATTCTTTTGGCAAAATCGGTCGGGATCAATTCAGGTATGCCACCGCTAACAGGAATCTTATAAAGTAAACCGGCACTATTGAAAATCAAAGTCTTTCCATCGGGCGACCAATTGGGCGCTTCAATATGGTCTTGTGTGTGATAAATAGTGTCACGCTCAAAAGAAGAAATAGCGATGGTTTGCAAGGTGCTTTCGACGACTGCTTTTTGTGCGCTCATATTCATCATTGACAAGGTGTAAATCAATGTAAATCCATATAAAGTCGTATTGATCAAAAAGAAAGATTTTATTGAAACTATCTTCTAAAATACTAAATAATACGACACCTTCTCTATTCGGGTCTTTGTACTTTTGCCAAAACAGTTTTTCATGAGTACCAGAAAACAACAACTAGAGGGCTTTGAGCGTTTGTTGACCATTATGGACGAGCTGCGAGAGCAATGTCCATGGGATAAGAAACAGACCATGCAGAGCTTACGGCATTTGACAATTGAAGAGACCTATGAACTGGGCGATGCCATTTTGGAAAATAACCTGGAGGAAGTCAAAAAGGAACTGGGTGACGTCTTGTTACATATCGTTTTTTATGCCAAAATCGGCTCAGAAACAGGTGATTTCGATATGGCCGATGTCTGCAATGATATTTGTGAAAAGCTCATTAATAGACATCCACACATTTATGGGGATGTTGAGGTCGAAGATGAAGAAGAGGTAATACGGAACTGGGAAAACATCAAATTGAAGGAAGGCAAGAAAAGTGTTTTGGAAGGAGTGCCTAACGGACTTCCAGCCTTGGTAAAAGCCAACCGTGTGCAAGATAAGGTTTCCGGGGTGGGTTTTGATTGGGAAGAGCCTGAACAGGTTTTCGAGAAATTACAAGAAGAGCTCAAGGAGTTTAAAGATGAAGTAAAAGCTGGGGATGTAGATAAGATGGAATCGGAATTTGGGGATGTCATGTTTTCCATGGTGAATTATGCAAGGTTTTTGGATATCGATCCTGAGAATGCCTTGGAACGTACCAATAAGAAGTTTATCAAACGCTTTCAATATTTAGAGGGAAAAGCAAAAGAATTAGGGAAAACCTTAAAAGAAATGACTTTGGCCGAGATGGATATATTTTGGGAGGAAGCTAAAAAGTTATGAGTTATAAGCTCGGAGTGCGGCGTGATGAATTTTTGACGTCTTTGCGAGGCACGAAGCAAACTGTTGAATTCATATTACACAGCTCCTCATATCTTGAAATTTTAGAACACAAACCATAAAACACAAATCAATACACTTGTTCCAGAACTACACCAAAGAATTCAAGTATAATTTTAAGCTATCGGTTCCCGTGATCATGGGTTTGCTTGGACACACATTGGTACAACTAGCGGATAATATCATGGTGGGGCAATTGGGTACGGCCGAACTTGCTGCGGTTTCTTTGGGCAATAGTTTTGTTTTCATTGGCATGTCATTGGGTATTGGATTTTCGACAGCCATAACCCCTTTGGTTGCGGAGGCCGATGGTGCAGCAAATAAAGCGAATGCGAAAGGGGCTTTGAAACATGGTTTGGTACTTTGTACCGCTTTAGGCCTTTTCCTTTTCTGTATCATTTTACTATGCAAGCCCTTGATGTATTATATGAAGCAACCTCCTGAAGTGGTTGAACTAGCGCTGCCCTATCTTGATTTGGTTGCGCTGTCACTTGTTCCCTTGGTTATTTTTCAGGCGTTCAAACAATTTTCAGAGGGTTTGTCCCAAACCAGATACCCCATGTATGCTACTATAGTTGCCAATGTGGTAAATTTTGTTCTTAACTATTTATTGATTTTTGGTTCGTTCGGGTTTCCAAAAATGGGAATCGTTGGGGCGGCCATCGGTACATTGGTCGCCAGATGTATGATGGTAGGCCATATTTGGTTTCTCCTTAAAGGCAAGACGAAGTTTCATGATTATGTAACAGGTTTCAATTTTAGGAAAATCGAAAAAAAAGTCATGAACAAAATCATCAATTTGGGCTTTCCATCTGCACTGCAGATGTTCTTTGAAGTCGCCATATTTACTGCCGCCATTTGGCTCAGCGGTGTTTTGGGCAAGAATGCCCAGGCAGCGAATCAAATTGCATTGAACTTAAGTAGTATGACCTTTATGTTCGGCATGGGATTAGGTGTAGCAGCGATGATTCGAGTAGGAAATCAAAAGGGCTTAGGTGATTTTAAAGAATTACGTCGCATCGCGCAATCTATTTTCTTTTTGACCTTATTGCTTGAGATTGTATTTGCCATACTTTTTCTTCTAGGAAGAAATTGGTTTCCTTCGTTATATCTTGACCTTGATTCGGAGCTTAACATCGTGGACAATACCGAAGTGATTTTTCTTGCGGGACAATTGATGTTGATTGCGGCCTTTTTTCAAATTTCGGACGGAATACAGGTGGTCGTGCTAGGGGCTTTGAGAGGCCTGCAAGACGTCAAAATTCCGACTTTTATCACCTTTATCGCCTATTGGTTAATAGGATTTCCGATATGCTATTATTTAGGTCTTTATACTGATTTAAAAAGCATGGGCATTTGGATCGGCCTGCTAGCGGGTCTCACCGCATCGGCGATTATGTTGTATATTCGATTTAATTATTTGACAAAGAAATTAATTGCCAATGGAGCTACCTAAATTTTTATTGGGTGATAATACAGACTACCCTTCTGCCATATTTATCGTACATACCGAATATCCGCGATTTGTCATCAATCTTGAAAACGATGAGGTAGAATGGCTTGAAGAATTTGCAAGGGAAGACGAAAAAGAATTGGAATCTGAAACGGAGAACCTAATTGCCCAAGCTACCGAGTTTTACGATAGGGAAGTTTCCCGCTATGAAGATTAAATATCATGTTGGAACAACTATTACAGCACGATAAAGAGCTTTTTGTAATACTCAATAATCTTGGTAGTGAACCTTGGGATGGTTTTTGGATGTTCTTGACCAACAAGTTCACCTCTATTCCCCTATACCTGCTTTTGATGTATATATCCTTCAAACAATGGGGGCACAAGAAAACACTTCTTCTCATTTTATTCGTAATCTTGATGATTACTTCCACGAACGGATTAGCTGATTTTTTCAAGTATGGTGTACAACGTCTTAGACCTTGTCATGATAACAGTGTGAATGAATTGATGCGATTGGTAAAAGATAGTTGTGGAGGCAAATACGGATATTTTTCCGCCCATGCGGGCAACACCATGGCCGTGGCGACTTTCTTTTCGATTTTGCTAAAGGAAAAATTTCGCCACGTAGGAATTTTATTGCTGGTTTGGGCTCTTCTTATTGCATACAGCAGAATTTATATTGGAGTGCACTTTCCTTTTGATGTCTTTTCAGGTATGGTAATCGGCCTACTTTTCGGATGGTTGTTTGCAAAGTTGTTTATATTTGCTCTCCCCAAAATCCGTTTATGATATCTAATATCAGGTATTGGTTTTTACTGTTTTTGGTCATTCTGGTTTATATCGCCGGAATGTTCGTAACGCTCTTCGAGAATGACTCCGCGCAGTTTGCCGTAATGGCTATGCGAATGGTTCAGGAGAATGATTTTCTGAGTCTCTTCAAAGGACCCCAAGAGTATCTTGACAAGCCCCATATGCACTATTGGCTTGCGGCTATTTCATTTAAGATTTTCGGAATTCACGATTGGGCCTATAGAATCCCTGGCCTACTAGCGACCGTATTAGGAGGGTATAGTTGCTATGGTTTGGGAAAACTGCTTTACAATACCGATACGGGAAAATTAGCGGCGCTTATTTTCTTGACCGCACAAACTATTGTGCTTTCGGTAATCGATGTACGTACCGATGCTGTTTTAACGGGTTTTACCATTTTTGCCATTTGGCAACTGGCTTCATATATACAGAAAGGGAACACCTTGGCTATTATTCTTGGAGCTTTTGGTGCAGGAATGGCTTTTTCCACAAAAGGGCAAATAGCTTTGGTGGTCATCGGCTTTCCGATACTCTGTCATTTGGCATATACGCGAAAATGGAAATCGCTCTTGAATTGGCGCGTACTGGTTGCACTTCTGCTTTTTACCATTACGATTGCTCCTATGCTATACGCTTATTATCATCAATTTGACTTGCACCCCGAAAAAGTAATTCGGGGTAGGAGCGGCCGCAGTGGCATTTTCTTTATTTTTTGGGAACAGAGTTTTGAGCGGATGAGTGGTACCGGTATGGGTAAGAACAGCAGTGACTATTTTTTCTTTTTCCATACGTTTTTATGGGTCTTTTTGCCATGGACCATTATTGGAATTACTGCTTTAGGAAGTCGAATAAAAACCTTTTTTAAAAACAGGTTTAATCAGGAATCAGAGCAAGAGTTTTTAACCTTAGGTGGTATTGTTCTGATTTTTATTACGATTAGTTTTGCACAATTCAAATTACCACATTATCTAAACATTACCATTCCGTTGTTTGCAATTCTTACTGCATCGTATCTAGCCCGTTTATTTAAATCGGAGCAGCACAAAACAATTAAGTTTTTACTTGGAGCTCAATATTTCATACTGAGCTTGGTATTTATTATTACGGTCTTAATATGCTATTTTGTTTTCAAGTTTGAAAGCATTTATGCGTCCTTTCTTTTAGGTCTGGCCATTGTGATTATTGTGTATTACAGTCTCAAAAGAGAGGTCTATTATCTTCGTATTATTACCCTTTCTATTTGCAGTTCATTACTGCTGAATATTGTTTTGAATACTCATTTTTATCCTTCTTTGTTAAAGTATCAGGGCGGGTCTACCATGGCCCAGACGGTTAAAAAGAATAAGGTGCCGGTGGATAATATTTATAAACTGTCTACCCACCATACCTGGGCACTGGATTTCTATAACCAAGAACCAGTGAAAATAGTTTCTTTTGACGAAATTAAGAACAAAAGTGAATTTTGGATATATGCCAATGACATGCAATTGCGCGAATTACAGAACATGGGTTTCGATTGGGATCACCAATATACAGAAGACCAGTTTCGAATAACGCGTTTGCAGAAAAAATTTCTAGACCCTACCACCCGGAACAAAGTACTTCATAAGATGCACTTGATCCATATTAATTAAGGCTATTTCGTTTCCAGTTTTGGTTTTTTTAAGTGATAGTATATTCCGCATAGTGATACCAAAGCTGTAATCAAGAAGAAAACCATGCTTATACCGACCGCGGTATTTTCGTCTAAGGCTAAAAACTTTGCTCCGTAGAGAAAGGTAACTTCTCGACTGCCGATACCACCGATAGTCACTGGTAACACCGAGACTATTGAAGAAATCAGAAAAATAAAAAGGTAGGCCATCGTCTGTACCTTAATGGATAATGCTTTTAGGATAAAAAAAACACTTCCTAACTGCGCCAATTGAACTAAAGAGGAGTACGCAAATGATTTCCAGAAGACTGGTAGTACATACCTGAAGAATTTTTTGTTCAATAACCAAAAAACTATGATACCCACAATAATAGCTACAGCAAGAACGATTTCATATCCCGTTAAGAAATCATTCCTTAGAAAAATACCTAGTATACATGCGTAAATAAATAAAAGAAGCAATCCGCTAAGTCTATCCAACACCAAAACCGAGATTACTTTCTTGGTGCCAACCTCGAAGTTTTTGTTTATGAGATAGCCTTTGTAGGCATCGCCACCAATTCCTCCCGGAAGGAAAAGATTATAGAACATACCCAAAAGGTATACTCTCAAATTACTATGCCGGCTTAAAGGAACATGCAATTTGTGGAAATACAAATTAAGCCTGAAAGCAGCCAGAACTTTCGAAATGATAAAAAGTAGAAACGCGATAAGGAGGTAAATAGGATTTGTTCTTTTGAGAACTACCACGACATCTTCAAAGTTGATTTTGGTGAATATAAAGTAGATAAGAACGGCACTAATGATGACCTTGAGTGCTGTAATACCTTTTTTACGCATTGACACCACCTACCGTTATTTTCTTGATTCTATATGGCCTCTTTTGCTGCGATTCATAATAAGTTCGGATAAGGAGCTCCATGACAATCCCAATTGTGAATAGTTGAATGCCAGCGAGAATGAACATGAGCCCGAAAATCAAAAGCGGTCTTGTACCGATATCTTGCCCAAACCCCAATTTAACTATGAGTAGGTAGATGTTTATGAAAACGCCAATGATAATAAGCAGTACACCTAAGATTCCAAAAAGGTGAATAGGCCTTTGAAAATATTTTCGAATGAACAATAACAACATCATATCGGCGACGACTTTGAACACTCGTTCTAAACCATATTTAGAAACACCTGCATGTCGGGCATGATGTTTAACGGGTACTTGTTTGATTTGTGCGCCTTCTAAATGAGCCAATAATGTGATAAAGCGATGCATTTCGCCGTAAAGATTTAGGTCTTTGGCAATATCTTTTGTAAAAACCTTCAAAGCACAACCATTGTCCTTTATATCGAGCTTGGTTACACGACGTACCAAGAAATTCGCAATTTTAGAAGGAATCTTTTTGACTAAAGAATCTTTTCTTTTTTGGCGTATTCCAGTGACGACATCAAATTCACCACTGAAAGCATATTTCAACATTTCTGGAATGTCACTTGGGTCATTTTGCAAGTCACCATCCAAGGTAATAATATATTCCCCTGAAGCATGGTCGATTCCTGCCGCTAAGGCTAAACTTTGACCGTAGTTCTTTTTAAGCGCTATGAGATGTACACGCTCATCGGCTATTTCCTTGACTACATTTCGTGTTTTATCCGTGGAAAAATCATCGATGTAAATGATTTCATAAGAATATCCGTCGAGACTTTCGTTTATTTTTTCTGTAAGTAGAACTACATTGTCTTCCTCGTTGTATAAGGGAACGACTATGGAGAGCAATTCTGAAGTTATTGGATTCATTTAAGCGGTTATTCTTGACGCAAATTTAGGTTATTAATTCGATTTTGGGTTATACATTGCCATGAGCTGTTCAGCTGCCGTGAAAGGGGAAATCTCATTCTCCATTACAGCGACCAACATTTTTTCAAGATGCGCTTTAATAACTACATTTTCAAAGAAGTCGCGCTTTAAATGATCTTCTACCGCTTGTAATAACCAATGTTTGTTTTGTTGTTTCCTTTGCGCTATGAAACGCCCTGATGCCTTACTTTGTTTGTTATGCTCTTCGATTAATTTCCAAACCTCATTTATGCCTTCATTTTCGATAGCTGAGCATGACAGCACTTTTGGCACCCATCCGCTTTCTTTTGGCGGATAAAAATGAAGTGCTTTAGTAAAGTCCATTTGGGCGATTCTAGCTGCTTTTAGATTATCTCCATCTGCTTTATTTATAACAATGGCATCTGCCATTTCAACAATCCCTCTTTTAATCCCCTGTAATTCATTGCCGGCTCCGGGTAGTTTCAGGAGCAGAAAAAAGTCGACCATGCTGTGAACCACTGTTTCACTTTGACCAACACCTACGGTTTCAATCAATATCACATCATAGCCGGCAGCTTCACATAAAATAATGGTTTCACGTGTTTTACGGGTAACACCTCCAAGGGAAGAACCCGAGGGTGATGGTCGAATAAAGGCGTTCGGGTCTTTCACCAATTCGGGCATTCGCGTTTTGTCTCCTAAAATACTCCCTTTCGTTTCGCTACTGGTCGGGTCAATGGCCAAAACGGCTACTTTTTTACCTTGGGAAGTCAGCAGCTTTCCCAAGGCTTCTATAAAGGTACTTTTACCAACTCCAGGGACACCAGTAATGCCAATTCTAATCGTTTCGACCCGCTTGTTCAAGCATTTTTCGAGGATGGTCTTAGCCTTTGAAAGACTAGCTTCTTGGGTGCTTTCCACCAATGTAATCGCTCTTGCCAGCGAAGCCGTATCACTTTTGAAAATTCCTTGCACTAGTTCATCCGTGGAGGGTGAAGACATTCTTTTTTCCTGAATTCCGGAATTAGGTCTAGCGTCGCTATTTTTTTTGTTGCCCAAATCTACTTGCTGATAGGAACTAAAATAATGGTTTCGTCCCATGAGAGGGCCAAATGAAGCAACCCTGTATCTTGAAAAGCGATAGTAAATTGTTCCTGTGGACTTGCCAGCGTTTTTGAGACTACGTCGACTTGAACGACATCTTTTTCAGGATTTCTTGTGGTCTTCTTTCCTCCGCTCAATAGGGAAACTCCCCAATCGGGCACCTCTTCATTGAACATTATGGTCCAATTTTTTGGTCTGGGTTTTGTCCATAGGGAATAAGTGCCTGCAGGTAGTTCATTGTTCAAAATTTTAATAGGAGTACCCGTGGTGAAGGTGGTAGGTTCGTTTGCACCTGTTCTCCACACAACGTCATACGGTACTAATTCCCCAAAAATAACACGACCTTTTTTGGAGGGGCTAGAATACGTTACGGATAAATCATAACCCTTTTCGGTGTAGGCAGTCGTAGTTTCCGAGCTGATTTTTTTTGTTTCTTTTTGCAACATAGGCCATGCGACAAATTTGAATAATAGCCAAAGGCCAATAATTAGTAATCCAACAATTTTCAGCCACTTTGGAATTTTCATAATACGATTTTTAATGTTCTCTACGAAGTTACTAAAATGTGCGCTAGTCTCTTTTGTCTTGCCAAATAATACCTTAGATCAAGTCGAAAGTGAATTCAGATATATTCTCATACAGTTCTCCCGGACGTAGCACACTACTAGGAAAATGTTCATGATTGGGAGCATCAGGATAATTCTGCGTCTCGAAACAAATTGCAGGGAATTCGGGAGGTGTATAAACCACTATAGCCGGTTGGTTGGTTTTTACATGCAGAGAAATACCTGATTTTTTGGAAGCGACCTTAGCCGCAAATTTTGAATTTGGACTGAGAACGAAAGGCGTATCGAATCTGACACTTCCTATTTCTTTTTCCTGTAAAAAATCAAATGGCGTTTCGGAAGTGGCAACTATTTTACCCGTTGGAAGTTTATCGGCTAAGGTCTCCACCATTTTTGGGCAATTTAATTGCAAGCGATAGTCATCTATTTTGCTGTCGTCATCCATTCGGAAGTAGGAGTGATTTGTCAAGTTCACTACCGTTGTGCGATCTGTTATGGCCTCATAGGTAATGTGAAGTGCATTATTGCTCAATTTGTAGGTAACGGTCGCTTGTAAATTACCAGGGTAACCTTCCTCAAGATGTTTACTCAAATATGACAACTTGATATATGGTTCTTTTCCATGATCAACTTCTTCAATAATCCAATCACGTTTGTGAAAACCTTTTTTGCCGCCGTGTAAGTGAATTCCTTTCTGCTCATATAGGGGATAGGTTTCGCGGTCCAATACAAACCCACCATTCGAAATACGACCCGCATATCTGCCCACTGAGGCACCTAACGCTTTGGCGTCGAAAGGATAGTCGCTAGGAAATTCCTTTCCAACGACAACATTGATCGTATTCCCCTCTTTGTCCTTGACTAATAACTTTTGAATAATCGCGCCATAATCAAGTACAATTAGGGTGATAAAGGGCGTAGAGATGGTAACTTGCTTCACATGAAAAATTTAAGATGATATAAAATTAATCGTTTTTTGCAACATCGGTATATTTTCATCGTCCTTAGAATAGCAAAACAATAACAACCAACAACGAAACGGGCCAAATGTTTCAAATTGAAGTCGTAGAACAATGCAAAGCCAACAATCGCAAAGCGCAAATGGCATTATATAAACAGTACTCTGATGGCATGTTTTGCGTCGCTATGCGATTTTTGAAAAATGCTGATGATGCCGAGGATGTTTTACAGGAATCGTTTATAAAAGCCTTTCAAAAAATACATCAATTTAAGGGCGATGTTACATTTGGGGCCTGGTTGAAGCGCATCGTCATTAATAAAAGTATCGATTTCTTAAAATCGAAACAGCAAAAAATGGTTGAATTGGATGAAAGTTATATGCATTATGAAACAGATGATGATTGGACGATTGAGGAGCATATAACATTGGATGAGGTGAAGTTGGCCATTGAACAATTGCCTGATAAGTACAAATATGTGGTCATGATGTATTTGGTTGAAGGGTTTGACCATAACGAGATTTCACAAGTGTTGAATATCACAGGTTCTGCTTGTAGAACTCGATTGTTAAGAGGTAAGGCGCAATTAAAAGAACTATTAAAAAGTAAAGGATATGGCACAGGATCTTAGAAAACTGTTCGATGAACAACGTGAAAAGCATAAACCTTCCATGAAGCATGGGCATGAAGACCGGTTTTTGAAACGAATGGAAGAAGAACTTCCTGCAAAAAGGAAATCTTCCTTCAACTTTTTGAAGATAGCGGCCGCAGTGCTGATATTGTTGAGCATGGGGTTTTTTGCTTATCATAAGTATGTCAAGGCACCCGCTGTTGAATCTAAGATTGTCGAAATAAATCCAAATTTGGAAGAACAAAAAGGTATCTCGTTGGGCGACCTTTCACCTGATTTGAAAAAAGTAGAAACCTATTACGTGGCCAATATCAATCTAGAACTTTCCAAACTAGAGATTTCCGACAAAAATGAAGCGCTCATCGACAGTTTTATGGAACAGTTAGATGCGCTGAACACCGAATATAAGAGCTTGAATGAAGAGCTGAATGAAATTGGCCCGAACGACCAGACCATTTCAGCACTTATTCAAAATTTACAATTGCGTTTGCAGTTATTACAGAAATTAAAAAAGAAGTTGAACGAATTAAAAACATCAAAAAATGAACAAGTCGAGACTAACATCATTTAAGACCCTAGCCATAGTTCAATGCCTCATCAGCATGGGATGGGCTTATGGGCAAAAAGAAACCAAAACCTATAATGAAACTTTTAGGGTTTCTAAAGATGCGGTATTGAACATTGATACCAGCCATGCCGACATTGAATTCGAAACCTGGGGTAAAAATGAGGTTGTTGTAGAAGCGGTCATATCGATTGAAGGGGCTAGTGCAGAAGAAGCCCAGCGTTATTTCGAAAAGGAAAGTTTCGAGATTCTTGGAAATAGCAATAAAGTAGAAATTAAGACTAAAGGAGTTAGTACCTGGCTTTTTGGTGACTCTGCCACAACGCTACACAATTTTAAATTTGAAATGCCCGAAATGCCCGAATTACCCGAAATGGATGGTTTTGACATGGCATTTGAATTTATGGAACTACCTGAAATCGCAGATATGCCAGAGTTACCTAGGGCTCCAGTTCCTCATTTTGATTATCAGGCCTTTAAGGAAAACAGAGAGGAGTACATGGAAGAATGGAAGAAGGAGTTCGAAAAGAGTTTTGGTAAGGATTATCAGAAAAAGATGGAAGATTGGGGCAAGAGAATGGAACTCAAACAAGAAGAAAGGGAGAAACGTCAAGAAGAGCTTTCAAAGCGAATGGAAGATCGTGCCGAAGAACGGGCTAAACAAATGGAGGAAAGGGCGGAAGAACGCGTAAAAAGATTGGAAGAAGCACAAAAGCGAAGAGAGGAGCATGCAGCGCAGCGCGAAAATAGAAATAGAAGTATTCATATTTCGAGAAATGATTCAGACGAGCCCAATATCTTCTACTATTCGACTGATGGCGAGAATAAAAATTATAAAGTAAAGAAGACCATAAAAATAAAAATGCCCAAAGGCATGAAGATTAAAATGAATGTGAGACATGGAGAAGTGAAATTAGCTGACAATACGATGCATATGGATGCCAAGCTTTCGCATTCAAGTTTATGGGCTGCCAGTATCGATGGGGATAAGACAATCATTAAGGCGTCTTATTCCCCGATAAGTATTGACCGATGGTATCTTGTCAATTTGCAGGCCAATTATTCGGAAAGTGTTCATCTGAAAGAGGTATTCGATATTAGGTTGAATACCACTTCTTCAAATGTCAAAATCGATAAATTAATAAAAAAGGCTTTTATCAAGAATGATTTCGGGCAATTAAAAATAGGTTCGATTACAAAAGATTTTACCGATTTGGATATCACCTTACAAAATGCGGAGATAGATTTTAATGTTCCCGAGGTAGCTTTTGATCTCTATGTAAATGGTACCTCCTCTACCTTGAAGAGTCCCGCAAAAATCACTTTAGAGCGCACAAAAAATCACAGTAATACCATACATAGGGGGTATCATATCAACAAAAAAACGGGCAGGTCAATAGTAATCAACTCGAAGTACAGTGAGGTGATTATGCACTAATTAGTCTTTTAAAACCAAGGTTCCAAAAACGTCGGCATTGATCCAACCTACATTTTTATCTTCTCCCGGAATAAAGACCGAGCCTATGAAATTTTCCCGTTCCGTACTGCCGTCATTATCGCAATAGGCCAAGGCGAAACCAATTTTTTTACTTTTTGAAAGAACAACACTTCCATTCTC
>JARFRH010000075.1 GCA_029287355.1 Maribacter sp.
GGGCACAATGAATTCAGGTGATATCGCAACGATGACAATAGCCGCGAAAGCCTTAATGACCAATATTTATTTAACTTCCCAAACCCATACCAATACGGTAACGAATAGCCAAGACCAAACTGATAGTAATAGCACCACTGACAATCCATCCGTAAACGTGCAGGTCAACTTTGCAACACCTAATTCGGTCATTACCAATCGAAGAATTTCGATTCGAGTAAACAAAAATTAAGACTCATTTCCTGTAACAAAACAAAGACTTCGTCGTCAAGTATATTATATGGGCATGTCATGCCTATTTCGTATTTTCATCAATCATCAAAAAACCTCCTATTTTGGAAAAAATCTTGACCGTCAGTAATCTGACCAAAAAATTCGGGTATTTGACAGCTGTCAAAGACCTTTCCTTCACCATTGAAAAAGGCAATGTATATGGCATTCTAGGACCCAATGGCAGTGGCAAGTCTACTACTTTGGGTATAGTCCTAAACGTCGTCAACGAGACTCAAGGTGCGTTTTCATGGTTCGATGGCAATACTTCGACCCATGACGCCCTTAAAAAAGTGGGAGCAATAATTGAGCGACCCAATTTTTATCCCTACATGACGGCCACGCAAAACCTCAAATTAGTCTGTAAAATAAAAGAGGTTTCTAACGATAAGATTGAAGAAAAATTAGAGCTTGTTGGACTTTTAGATAGAAAAAACAGCAAATTCAAAACCTATTCTTTAGGCATGAAACAAAGATTGGCCATTGCCTCTGCCCTATTGAATGATCCTGAAATATTGATTCTTGACGAACCAACAAACGGACTAGACCCTCAAGGTATTCATCAAATTCGCGAGATAATAAAAAAGGTAGCGAGTCAAGGTACAACAATCCTCTTGGCCTCACATTTGTTGGACGAAGTCGAAAAAGTCTGCAGCCATGTGGTCATTCTTCGAAAAGGAGAGAAACTCTATTCAGGCCGTGTAGATGATATGTTGGCGACCCACGGATTCTTCGAATTGAAAACTACTCAAGTGGAAGAACTTATGGCCTATTTACAGGGCAATACTAGTTTCGGGGAAATCAAATCCGAAGATGGGCTTATCACTGCCTTTTTGAAAGAGGATATCAGTGCGGAAGAATTCAATAAATCACTGTTTGAAAATAATATCGTGTTATCCCACCTTGTCAAAAGAAAAGAAAGCCTTGAAGAACAATTCTTGACCTTGACAAAAAATCAATCAAACTAATCTCGACTACTACATGATACGTTTACTTCAAATAGAATTTATAAAACTTTGGAACAATAGGGCCAGTAGAGTACTAATCATCTCCTATTTTATACTATTAACTTTTATTTCTTTGGTAGCTGCCATCAAATTTGATATCGGCCCCATCAAATTTCACTTGGCAGAACTGGGTATTTTTGATTTCCCTTATATATGGCACTTCAATGCCTTTATAGCTGCTTTTTTCAAATTATTCCTAGCCGTGGTAATCGTCTCAATGATGGCGAATGAGTACAGCAATAAGACGATAAAACAGAATTTAATCGATGGATTGAGTAAGTGGGAGTTCGTCTATTCAAAATTTCTGACGGTTTTGGCTTTCTCAGCTATTTCCACAGTGTTTCTTTTTGTGATTTCCTTGGGATTAGGTTTGGCCTATTCCTCATTTGACGAACTTAGCATCATATTTTCTGATCTCGAATTCATACTTGCATATTTTATAAAACTACTAGGCTTCTTCTCATTCTGCTTATTCTTGGGCATTTTTGTGAAAAGATCAGCTTTTGCCCTTGGTTTCTTGATCTTATGGCTCATTGTGGAACAGCTATTATTCGGCCTAATCGGTTGGAAATTTACAAGCTGGGAAACTGCCCAAAAAATCAAGAATTTCCTCCCTTTGGAATCCATGCAAAATCTTATTGATGAACCCTTCACAAGACTGTCGGCCGTAAAGAATCTTGGTAATCAAATCGGCGAAGATCTAAACTTTGACTACGCTGTGCACAGGTACGAAGTACTTATTGTACTCTGTTGGACTGCGATTTTTATCTATTTGTCTTATACTCTGTTGAAGAAGAGAGATTTATAGTATCTTGTGGCGTTGAGTGAACGCTATGATCAAGAAGGCCACAATTATCATCCTATTGTGTTGGGCTTTCCCTACCTTATTTTTTGGGCAGGGTGAAACCTCTAATTGGTATTTCGGTATGGGCGCGGGCATTATCTTCAACAATGATGGTACTGTGAAGGTGGCCGATGATGGCCAATTGGATACTGTTGAAGGCTGTGCTACCATATCCAATTCCTCAGGAAATCTACTTTTTTATACCGATGGTATTGTTGTCTACAATCAAGACCATGAAATCATGGACAACGGCACGGACCTTTTTGGCGACCCATCGAGTACCCAATCCGCTATCATCGTACCCCAACCTGGCAATCCGAATATGTTCTACATTTTTACTGTAGACACTGCCCTATCGCAAACTAATGCGGATAAGGGTTTGAATTATTCAATAGTTGATATCTCTCTAAATGGAGGAAAAGGGGCGGTAGTGAATAAGAACATACCGCTTTTGACACACAGTTCAGAAAAATTGGCGGCTGTAGTAAAAAATTGTACGGATCAATCCATATGGTTGATAACACTGGCCTCTGAAGATGGAGAAACAAGTGGTTTTAATACCTATCATGCCTTTGAAATCAGCACCACGGGCGTAGCAAATACTTCAATAAAGTCCACCTTCGAGAACTTGTACATTAATGACCCAAGAGGGTATTTAAAAATTTCATCGGATGGCACCCAAGTAGCAAGCGCGAATATGGTTGGAGGTCTTTTTGTCTATGATTTCGATTTGGAAACAGGTATCTTTTCCAACCAACAGCGCCTGTCAATTACAGGCCCCAATGAAGCCGCTTACGGAGTGGAATTTTCACCAAATGGGCGTTTCCTGTATATACATGCCTCAAAAGATTCGCAAGAAGAAATAGGTCATTCTTCGACCCTCCTTCAATTTGATTTGAAGGCCATGGATATTTCGTCTTCACAAGTGGTTCTAGATGACCAATCTATTTTTCGGGGCGCACTTCAGCTCGGTGCAAATGGAAAAATATATAGAACTATTGCCAAAAGCTTTACCGAAGGTACGCCCTTTCTAGGCGTCATCAACAAGCCAAATGAACCAGGGTTAAACGCAGGTTATAAGCACAACTCCATTTCATTGGGTACAAAAAATGCTATGCAAGGTCTTCCACCCTTCGTTCAATCATTTTTGAACAAAACAGATTTATTAACGGACTCCACTGGAAAAAAAGTAAGTTCTATTACACTTTGCAACGGTGAAGACATCAGGCTGGAAGTGGAAAATATTCCTGGCGCTACGTATTCCTGGGAAAAAGATGGGGTTCCTTTTTCAAATTCCAATAACAATACCTTCGATATTTTTGCTGCATCCAGTGCAGATGCGGGCCGTTATCAATTGGAAATAATCTTGAACGACCCTTTGGAATGTCCCATAGTCGGTGAAGCCTTGATAGAGGTATCAGCACTACCGGAAACCAGCAACTTAATTTTGACACAGTGCGATATCGAGCTGAACGATTCCTCTGACGGGTACGCCAGTTTTGATTTGAATCAGCTAAGTGGAAATGAAGGATTTTCAATGTTTTTCTATGAAAGCTTATCAGATAGAACCAATAACA
>JARFRH010000137.1 GCA_029287355.1 Maribacter sp.
GTGTTGACCGTATCTTCAGAAATCAAAACGGAGAACGAAATTTCAGAAGAGAATTATACCCGAAGGGAATTTGGATATGCTTCCTTCAAGAGGGCATTTACACTTCCTGAGAGTATAGATGTGGAAAAAATCAAGGCCTCATATGAAGATGGAATCTTGAAGTTCGCGCTTCCCAAGAGAAAAGAAGCCTTGCCAAAACCCAAAAGGTTGATTGAGTTAAAATAAGAGATTTAAAAATCTATAAGATGGGCTATATTCTTAATAGCTCTTTTATAGTGGTTGGTTTAGTTGGTTAGTTGAGAAGCGCTTCGTTCGAAAGATCGGAGCGCTTTTTTATTCTATGGGTTCATTTAAAATAGCCAGACAAGTGATAATGCCCTCTAGAAAATTACCAAGTCGCAAATTCTCATTCGGACTATGGATATTGTTGTCAGGATTTGGTATGCGAATAGAAACTGCAGGAATATCAAGTGTTTTGATAAAAGGCGCCATCGGTTGTGAACCGCCGGTGGTTCGCATTTTAATAAAATCATCGGCAAATACTTTTCGCATTGCTTTTTCTAAATGTGTTCCGATTGGCGAATCCATATCGGTCCGAAATGGGTCTGAGCCCAATCGGTATTTGAAGGAAGCCAGTTTCGAATAATTCTTGCGATCTTCCTCTGAAGGAATGGAATCTGCCAAATGATAACCTTGGTTTTCAATATGACTCTTCAGTAGTTGCATTAGTCTTTCTCCGTCTGATTCGGGTACTAGCCGCATATCGATTTCGACAACGACTTCGGCGGGAATAATGGTTCGAACTTCGTTGCCTACCCAGGCAGCATTTAACCCCCTTATATTCAGAGATGGATACTGTAATGCTTCCTGATAGGTCGCACCTACCGCGTCGATTTTGGCAATACCGAGTCGGCTTTTAATGCTATCCAAATTCTCAGGAATCGAATTGAGTTGTGTTTTTTCTTTTTCGGATAATTCGATGCCCTCATAAAAACCTTCAAGGGTCACTTTCCCGTTTTTGTCTTTCAGACCGCTCAATAATCTTGCGGTCTCGAACACCGGATTTGGAGCAAAATTGCCATATTGACCACTGTGAAGCGGATATCTAGGCCCAAAAACCTTCAAAGTGGCCGTAGCGATGCCCCTAGCGCCAAATGTGAGAGTGGGTAGATTTGAGAGATGTCTAGTACCATCCATGATGAAAAGCATATCGGCATTCAGTAATTTCCTGTTTTCCGATACCGCTCTGGGCAGCGAAGGGGATCCTAGCTCCTCTTGAAAATCCATTATGACTTTAATATTAAATGCCGGTTTTTCTTTTCGCTCTTGTAAAATCTGTAGCGCAGAAATAAAAGACATGGCCGGACCTTTTGAATCGGAAGCCGATCTTGCAAAAATTCGCCATTCAGGATTGAACTCTTTTTCTGCTCTTCGGGAATCAATGATTGTCCAATTATCAGCCTCATCTTTTTCTTTCAAAACAGGTAAGAACGGATTTGGTTGATTCCACTTTGTGGTATCTACTGGTTGGCCATCAATTTGTAAATAGAACAAAATTGTGTTTGAATTTTCATGGACTTTCTTCTCAGCAAAAAGTAGGGGAGCGCCCTCCGTTTTTATGACTTGGGTTTTGAATTTTAATTCGGAAAAAACCGAGTCACACCATTTCAGATTTTGTTCAATTTCATTTTCAAAATGACCGTCGTTTGGCAATTGTAAAAAGGAAATCAAATCAAAAATTGCAGCAGGAAATTTCTCTTTTGCGACGGTAATGATTTCTTTCGATGATAATTTTTGGGCCAGAGAAATTTGAGGAAAAAACAAAAGGGGAACAAGGAAGTAAAAAGCAAATGATTTGCGTTTCCAAAAAAGGTCAAAATCAGAATAAAAATTCAATAATGAGCTAATTTTCATTTTTTAGTCTTGTCTAAAAATTGTGATTAAATTATTAATATCCAGAAATATGAATATCATTACTTAAAATATAACTTCATATAATCGTAAAAACTTGTATTTTACGGAAATTTACTCCTCTTTTTATGAAATCAATCCTTTTCTTGTAACATTTTTATCTCATCACGTAACTTGGCGGCTTGCATAAAATCCAATTCTTTAGCAGCTTTTTCCATTGATTTTCGCTTTTCTCGAATCATTTTTTCTATCTGTTCTTTAGTCAAGTATTCAAGATCTGGTTCTGCTGCCCTCATCTCCTCTTTCTCAAAATGATAAGTCGAAACAGAGTTTTTGGCAAGAGCACTATCAAGACTTTTACTTAATGCTTTAGGGGTAATATTATGTTCTAGATTGTAGGCGGTCTGTTTCTCTCTTCGGTAGTTGGTCTCGTCAATGGTTTTTTGCATACTGGCAGTAATTTTATCCGCATACATAATTGCTTTTCCATTTAAATGTCTTGCTGCTCTTCCTACAGTTTGTGTCAACGAACGGTTGCTTCTCAAGAAGCCTTCTTTGTCGGCATCCAAAATTGCGACTAGAGAAACTTCCGGTAAATCAAGTCCTTCCCTCAATAAATTTACCCCGATCAAGACATCGAAAATGCCTTTTCTTAGGTCTTGCATAATCTCAACTCTTTCTAAAGTATCCACATCGCTATGGATATAACGACATCTAATATTAATACGATCCAGATACTTGGCCAACTCTTCTGCCATGCGTTTGGTCAAAGTGGTGACTAAGGTTCTTTCGTCTTTCTCGACCCGTTGTTGCATTTCCTCTACCAGATCATCAATTTGGTTTAGACTTGGACGTACTTCTATAATTGGGTCTAAAAGTCCTGTGGGTCGAATGACCTGTTCCACGAAAACTCCCTGACTTAAATGTAATTCATAATCCGCAGGAGTGGCGCTCACAAAAATCACCTGATTCTGTAGTTCCTCGAACTCTTCAAACTTGAGCGGGCGGTTGTCCATTGCCGCAGGCAATCTAAATCCGTAATCCACCAAATTGACTTTTCTTGAACGATCTCCGCCATACATAGCATGAACTTGGGAAATAGTCACATGACTTTCATCTACCACCATTAGATAATCATCAGGAAAATAATCCAAAAGGCAGAATGGGCGTGTCCCAGGTTCTCGACCATCTAGGTACCTAGAGTAGTTTTCTATACCAGAGCAATACCCTAATTCTCGAATCATTTCCAGATCAAAACTGGTCCGCTCTTCAAGTCTTTTAGCTTCTAGTGGCTTCCCGATTTCTTTGAAATAATCCACTTGCTTGACCATATCTTCTCCAATTTGATGTATGGCATTCTGCAACACATCTTGTGAGGTCACGAACATATTGGCCGGATAAATCCTTAGGCTTTCGAAATCTTCCAATACCGTGTTATTGAATGGGTCGAATGATTCGATTTCTTCTATTTCGTCCCCAAAAAAATGTATTCTGAACGCGTGGTCCGCATAACTAGGAAAGACATCAACAACATCACCTTTGACCCTGAAATTTCCATTCTTAAAATCCGCAGTAGTCCTTGAATATAAGCCTTGTACCAGAAGATGCAAAAGCTTTGTTCGCGCTATGACTTGATCTTTTTGAATATTGATTACATTTTTCTGAAACTCAACAGGGTTACCAATACCGTATAAACAGGAAACAGAGGCGACTACGATGACATCACGCCGACCCGAAAGTAAGGATGAAGTGGTGCTAAGTCGCAGTTTTTCAATATCCTCATTGATGGATAGGTCTTTTTCAATGTAGAGACCTGAAGTTGGAATAAATGCTTCGGGCTGGTAATAATCGTAATAAGAAACAAAATACTCTACTGCGTTTTCCGGGAAAAATTGTTTGAATTCCGAATACAATTGGGCTGCGAGTGTTTTATTGTGGGCGAGTACGAGGGTTGGTCGCTGAACTTTTTCAATCACATTCGCGACTGTAAATGTCTTACCGGATCCTGTAACACCCAAAAGGGTTTGGTATTTCTCACCACTTTCCATTCCCTCCACCAATTGTTTTATGGCTTGGGGCTGATCTCCCGTCGGTTTGAATTCTGATACTAGCTTAAATTTCATTCCTTAAAAATACGAATAGACATGTGTATCGAAAGCGCTATTTTTCAAATTATTCATAGGCCTATCTTTTCAATGCAAAATGACCGCGAATTTCCTGATTATTTGAAAAAATAGCCTTGAACCAATAGTCGGAAGCCGGTAGTGGCATACCGTTGAAATTTCCATCCCAGCCAATTGACTTTGGATCGAGGTGGAATAAAAAACTACCATATCTATCAAAAATGGAAATATTGCCATTGACGACTTCGTCCACATCGGGAATTTCCTCTGGAGGAATAATCTGCCAGAAATCATTGATGCCATCACCATTAGGGGTGAAGAAATTTGGAAAGTCATCGGATTTCAATCCCCGTTCTATCAATCGTGAAACAATGCCGCATCCATTTTTGTCCCTCACATGTATAACATGTGAACCCTCTGCAACATTTACAAAAATAGGGTCTACTTGATACGGGCCGCTTTCATCATCGAGAGTGAACTCATAATCCCCATTTCCAACCACAGTGACAGTCACTTGTTTACCTACGGTCAACTGTCTAATATTTACCGACTCTATGATCGCCGGTTCTGAAGGAAGTACCTTGAAACTTCTTGTACTGGCGCACTCTATTTGAATTCCCGATCTTTCTATTAAATTATAGGCTTCGAGTATATAATTACCAGTGTTCCGAATTTGAAAATCGCTATTTTCGGAAAGTAGCGTTTCATTGTTGCCATCGATACTAAACCAGCGAAAACCATCAGCATCCCCTTCAGCAGAGACCAAAATGGGTGAACTTTCCTTACACTTTATAAATAAGGTAGGGAAAGCTATGTCAGGTCCCAATGAAATTATATCCCCGGTAATTTGATCAATTTCGGTACAAGGGTCATCTATGGTGCCAGTGAAAAAACTTTCTTCATTGCATGGTGCTGAAGAACCATTTTCATTTTCTGGACGCACGGTTACATAGATGCGGACATTCTGAGGCAGGTTCGTTGGAGGATCGTATAATAGTACATTTCCCACATTCACCTCATTCAAAATATCCGTTCCGCCCACTGAAGTACCAATGGATAGTGTGTAACTAGTTGCCGTGGGCGCATATTCCCAAATGATATCCGTCACAATGGTAACATTGGCTGCATTATCATCCGGGCCTATTAAAATAGTACAAGGGGGTGGCGTAATAACGTCTATGGTCGTAAAAACTATGCCACCACATGGAATAGGTTGGGCAGTGAAATCTAGAATGCTCAAACTTAAGTAAATCGGTATATTTTCAGGTAAACCGACTGGGGGTTTGTAAGAATTGATAATCCCTGTTGCCTCACGGTTCAAAATATCACTGCCTCCCGGTGTCGTGCCCAAGGAAATAAGGTAACCGTTTATTCCGGTAACTTCTTGCCAAGTTATGGTCGCGTCGACAGGTACATCAATTTGCCCATCTGCGGGAAATGTAATGCTCGGGCATTGCTGCCCAACGGCAACAATCGGTATCAAAAATATTAGAAAACAGATTAATTTTTTAAACATTAGACCAAATTTTCCTTTTGGTAAAAAAAGCATTAGCGTTTTAATGTAAAATGCCCGTATATTTCCTGTTGACTGAAAGTAGTCGCTTTGAACCAATAATCGGTAGCTGGAAGTGGTCTCCCCATAAAGCTTCCATCCCAACCTATTCTATTTGGATCTATTTGTGCTACAAAATTGCCATATCGGTCATAGACATTTATTATTTCAATGTTCGTATCAATATCAGATGGCGGTGAAAATTGCCAAAAATCGTGTATTCCATCCCCGTTTGGTGTGAAAAATTGAGGAAAATCCTTTGCGGAAAGTTGGCGCTCAACGATACGACTTACCAAGCCACAGCCGTTTTTTTCCCTGACATACACGGTATGTTCCCCTACTGAAACTCTGGTGAAGGTATTGCTTTCTTGAAATATTCCATTTTCATCATCCAAGGCGAATTCATAACTTCCGGGCCCACTTACTTGAGTCACAATAACCAACCCGTCGGCCTCTCGAGAGACGCTGATTTTATCGATTACCGCAGGTCCTGTTGGAATCACATTGAATTCCTTGACGTTGGCACATTCTACCGTATTCCCCAAAAAAGCCGCATTATTGTAGGCTTCATATCGATAGCGCCCTAATGATTTAAGGTCCACTTCCCTAGTCTCTGAAATTAGTGTTTCAGTTCCACCCTCATTTAACTTGAACCACCTAAACCCCTGCGCAGTATCATCGCTCCGAACCATTTTTGAATCTTCACCTTGACAAAAACCTATTTCATCGGGAAAGCCTATTTCGGGCTTCAAGGAGTAAACCGTTCCTGTGGCCGGATTGGGCACTGAATCACAGTCAAACGATGGAATACCGGTGATGAATGACTCTTCTTGGCAGCCAATTGCGTCTCCATTTTCGTTATAAGGTGTGATGCGAACGAAATATTCTTGGTCTAAGGGAAACTCAGTTGGTGGCTTGTAATTCAATACATTACCTACATCAAGATTATTGGCAACATCAGTTGCTCCCGAAGATGTGCCAATATTCAGGCGGTAACCGGTGGCGGTTGGCGAATAATTCCATGAGATGGGTCTGTTGACATTGGCTTGCGTCGCATTATTCAATGGATAAGCTAGCGTAGTACAACCCGGAGGTGTATTTACATTTATCGTGGTAAATTCTTCGATTTGGCATGTTTGAACCGGTTGGCCCAAAACAAAAAGTCGTATCGTGACGTAAATCTTGGTGTTCTCTGGTAGTCCTACTTCGGGTAAATAGAAATTTTTTGTCCCTGAAGACCTTCTATTTATGATTTCGCCACCACCCGGTGTAGTACCCAATGATACTACATAACCAAAAATACCATCAACTTGTGGCCATCTGATGTCCGTATCAACC
>JARFRH010000186.1 GCA_029287355.1 Maribacter sp.
AGATGTGTATAAGAGACAGCCCGATATGAACGGTGTTTTTAATCGCCGTGAAATTCGCCCTACCGCCGATGCATTTTTCTTTGTTGGCTTCTTTTGGACCATTAGCGATGATAACAACAAAAATCAGTTAGACAATTTATAGTCTTCCTAACCACAGCGTTCGAGAAGAAAGCGCAGCGGACGCAAGTCCTTGGAATACTGATATTTCTTAGTGAACCCGGCATGAACCGCTGCCGGCCTTCAAGCAGGTATGCGTACTTTGCGGTTGAACTTTCGAGAATGTGCAAACAGATTTGTAAATGAAAGTTTGCCCCCAAAGTCGAATTTGGGTATCTTAAACCCTTAGCATTAATCCATACTTTATGAAGAGCGAAGAACTTTCCCAAATCAAACAAATGCTTCATGGACAGGGGTATATTGATGATGGGGCAATTGCCATGTCTGTATTTTTGGCAATGAAGCTTGAGAAACCCCTACTGGTTGAAGGTCCGGCTGGAGTTGGAAAAACGGAAATCGCCAAAGTAATGGCAAAGGCGATGAAAACTGATTTAATCCGTTTGCAATGCTACGAAGGATTGGATAGCACTCATGCTTTGTACGAGTGGAATTACCAACATCAACTCCTATATTTAAAAATGCAAGAGGGCAAGGGTCAAGATATCAAAGCGCTGGAAGAAAACATTTTCTCGGATAAGTTTCTCTTAAAACGTCCTGTGCTGCATGCGATTACGCACCCTGAACAAGCGGTATTATTAATTGATGAAATCGATAGGGCAGATGAAGAATTTGAAAGTTTTTTGTTGGAAGTGCTTTCTGACTGGCAGGTCACCATACCCGAAATAGGAACTATCGAAGCAACCAACAAACCTCAAATTATTTTAACTGGAAACCGAACAAGAGAACTTTCGGAAGCTTTACGAAGAAGATGTTTATATCTATGGATAGACTATCCGACTTTTGAAAAAGAATTGGCGATTGTAAAGTCAAAAGTACCAAAAATCGACCAAAAATTGGGGACTCAAATCTGTGCTTTTATGAAGGAACTACGTCAAATGAAATTGGAAAAGACGCCCGGAATTTCAGAGACTATTGACTGGGCTAGAGCATTGGCTAGCATGCACCTAACGTATTTAGACAAACAAACAGTTGAAGATACGCTAGGGGTCGTTTTAAAAGACTGGCAAGATATACGCCATACTCAGGATGCCCTTTCAGAGCTGTTGGAAAAAACAGGTGTTACTTCTAGAATCGGGTAGTTGTGAAAACTACAACAGCACATCAAACCGAACTCTCTGCGAACATAGTATTGTTTTGTCGTTTTTTGCGTAATAAGAGTTTCACAATTTCCGCAACAGAAGAAGCGGATGCATTAGCGGCCGTTTCTTATTTGCCAATTCATGCTGAAGACTATTTCAGGGAGGCACTGCGTTCTGTTATAGCGAAAAGCCAATTTCAGCAGGCAAAGTTCAATGAGTACTATTACGAATTTAAGGAACAATTGAAAAAGGCCACGGATTCAAAGGCCAAAGAACTTCCCGAAGAAAAAAAGCAACCCGAAAAGAAAAATAGAGCAACGCAGTTTGAAGCTTTGAAAGATTGGTTGAATTTAACCCCGTCCGAAGAAGAAAAGGAAATAGCAGCTTATAGTGACATCGAAGTCTTGAGCAAAAAAGACTTTCTAGATTTAAGTGAAGACGAGATGCGCTTGATGTTACGAGTTTTGCAAAAAATGGCCCGCAAACTAGTACATCAAAAAAGCCGTCTTCGAAAGGTATCGAAAAGGCGCCAAACTTTGGATTTAAAACAAACCATTAGAGCTAACATGCGAAAGGGAGGTGAAATTCAACAATTGGTTTTCTCCCAAAAAAAAGACCGCAAATTGAAATTGGTGCTGCTCTGCGATGTCAGCCGTTCGATGGATTTGTACAGTCGCTTCTTTATTCATTTGATGTATGCTTTTCAAAACGCATATGACAAAATCGAAACATTTATTTTTAGTACTGCGCTCCATAGGGTTAGTGAAATATTGGATAATAACGAATTCGATAAAGCCTTTGCTACTATATCAGAGCGTGTACCGCATTGGTCTGGCGGCACTACAATTGGTTCATGTCTTCGAGATTTTACCCAACACTATGGGCATGGCATGCTCGATAAGAAAACAATCGTTTTAATTTTATCCGATGGATGGGATACAGGCGAACCGGAAATCATGAAAGGAGCCATGAAGACCATATATAAAAAATCAAAGAAAGTAATTTGGTTGAATCCCTTGGCAGGGAGTCCAGATTTTTCCCCAGAGGCTATCGGAATGAAAACTGCGCTTCCCTATATTGATGTACTCGCATCGGCTCATAACCTAGAGAGTTTAAAACAGGTACTAATACAATTGCGGAGCAGGCGAAATTTGTTGTATACGTTATAGATTTAGGTCAATTATGTGACCTCTATAAATATATTGCCAAAAAATCACGAATTAAGTAAATTTTTTTTCTAGAAAGTTCAGAATTATCAACTCTTCTTTTTATCTTGAGAGACATTGTCATTTCGAGCGCAGTCAATAAAAAACTTCGCCCGATGTTAAAGGCCCCTCCACCGAAACTTCGGAACACTCTATTAAAACGAGTGATTCAAAATTGACTTTTGACGAATCTTAATCAATACTAGTTTTTCAAGGAACACTTTAAATCTTATTACATATGCAAATTTCAGTAAAGATCAATGGTAAGAGGTATGAACATGATATCGAGCCTAGAATTAGTTTGGCGCAATATCTAAGGGAGACGTTGAACCTTACCGGTACACATATCGGCTGTGATACCAGCGGATGTGGCGCATGCACTGTACACGTGGATGGTGCGGCTGCGAAAGCTTGCACACTTTTAGCTGTTCAAGTGGATGGTTGCGAGATGACCACCATAGAAGGAATGGCCAACGGAAATGAAATGCATCCGATTCAGGAAGCTTTTAAAGAACATCACGGATTACAGTGCGGTTTTTGTACTCCAGGAATGGTAATGACCGCAGCGGATATTATTAAAAATAACCCGAATCCTTCAGAAGAAGAAATAAGGCACGGACTGGAAGGGAATTTTTGCCGTTGTACAGGTTATCACAATATTGTCAAATCGATACAGCATGCTGCTGACAAAATAAATGCATAAGCTATGGAAACGTATATAGGAAAACCTGTAAAAAGAAGAGAAGACAATCGGTTTCTAAAAGGAGCTGGAAAATATACTGACGATATCAAACTCATGGGCATGACCCAAGCTGCTTTTGTACGCAGCCCATATGCACATGCTAAAATCATAAGTGTGGATACTTCTGCCGCTCAAGTTGCAGAAGGTGTAGTTGCCGTATATACGGCCAACGATGGCTGTGGCGCTTTTGGGGTTCCCTGCGGATGGCAGGTCGATTTCAAGAACGGTGAGACGATGCGAGAACCCATGCACCCACTTTTGGCCAAGGACAAAATCAATCATGTAGGTGAGGCGGTTGCGATTGTAATTGCCGAAACTTTGGAATTGGCAAGAGATGCTGCCGAATTGGTACATGTTAAATATGACGTATTACCAGCAGTTACTTGCCCTAAAAAAGCAATGGAGCCTGATGCTCCCAAAGTACATGACCAATGGGAAGATAATGCTGCCTTTGATTGGTGTATTGGTAATGATAGGGCCGATGTCGAAGCGGCCTTAGCCAGTGCGCATCATGTTACTGAGATGATTTATAAAAATCATCGGGTGGCACCAAATGCGATTGAGCCTAGAAGTTATATCGCCGATTATGATGTAAATGCGGACAAGCATACCTTGTACACCAGTACCCAGAACCCACATTTGATACGCCTTTTACTTTGCGCTTTCGTATTGGGCATTCCCGAACATAAAGTACGTATTGTATCCTACGATGTAGGCGGCGGATTCGGAAGTAAAATATATCACTATACCGAAGAAGCACTATTAACTTGGGCGGCCAAGGAAATTGGAAGACCTATTAAATGGACGTCAGATAGAACGGAAGCATTTTTGACAGACGCGCATGGTCGTGACCATATCGTAAATTCTAAAATGGGGTTTGATAAAGATGGAAAAATTGTTGCTCACCTTACAGATGAGTTCTGTGCTATGGGAGCGTATCTTTCAACTTTTGCGCCAGCTGTTCCTACCTATTTACATGGAACGCTTTTTCAAGGAGTCTATACAACGCCTTTGATTCATTTGAATGTTATAGCGCCTTTTACACATACCGTTCCGGTTGATGCCTATCGTGGAGCTGGAAGACCGGAAGCCACTTACCTTTTGGAACGGATAATTTCCAAAGCCGCAAAAGAGATGGATATGGACCCTGCAGAATTGCGCTTTAAAAATTTTATACCCCCATTTGATGGCGTTTCCGAGCCAGGGTATCAAACACAAGTTGCATTGCAGTATGATAGCGGTAATTATGAAGGGGTTTTGAAAAGAGGACTCGAAATGATAGGCTATGAAGATTTTAGGAAAGAACAAGCAGAAGCCCGCAAGAATGGAAAACTATTAGGCGTCGGAATATCCACCTATATCGAAGGGTGCGGAATAGCCCCTTCTGCCGTTGTTGGTTCCTTGGGCGCTAGAGCAGGACTTTTTGAAGTTGGTCATGTTCGCGTGCAACCTACAGGCAAAGTTCAAGTTTTGACAGGTTCCCACTCCCATGGTCAAGGTCATGAAACCGTGTTTGCACAGTTTGTAGCCGATCAATTGGGAATTCCTATGGATGATATTCAAATTGAACATGGAGATACGGATCAAGTTGCCTTCGGAATGGGTACCTATGGATCTCGAAGTTTAGCTGTAGGAGGAAGCGCCATTGTAAAAAGTGTTGAAAAGATACTGGAAAAAGGCGCCAAAATAGCCGCTCATAAATTGGAAGCTGCTGAGGAAGATTTAGAATATGCGGAAGGAAAATGGACGGTAAAAGGAACGGACAAA
Organism: Maribacter sp.; assembly: GCA_029287355.1. Classification (GTDB taxonomy): domain Bacteria; phylum Bacteroidota; class Bacteroidia; order Flavobacteriales; family Flavobacteriaceae; genus Maribacter_C. Next base: position 4,971 of record JARFRH010000186.1, read on the forward strand.
TCCATTTCCTTTGGAGACGTTTCCTTGACGGCCTATGTTCCTCACGATTATCCAGAAGGGCTTGAACCAGGTCTTGATTTCTCTAGCTTTTACGATCCGACAAACTTCACCTACCCGTTCGGAACGCATATCGCAGTAGTTGAGGTTTGTCCAGAAACCGGAAAGGTAGACATAAAGCGGTTTGTTGCTTGTGATGATGTGGGAAATGTTATGAACCCGATGATTGTTGATGGGCAGATTCACGGAGGAGTTGTTCAATGAATCGGGCAAGCACTGTTAGAAGAAGTCGTTTTCGATGGCGAAGGGCAAATGGTCACGGGCTCGTATATGGATTATGCAATGCCCCGTGCGGATGACGTGCCAATGATAGAAACCGATAGAACGGTCACACCTTGCCCGCATAACCCGCTCGGCGTAAAAGGAGCAGGGGAGGCCGGAGCCATTGGTTCCACACCAGCTGTTGTAAATGCCGTAGTAGATGCGCTGGCGCATTTGGGAGTGACTGATATTCAAATGCCCGTCACGCCACAGCGCGTATGGAAAGCGATGCAGAATTAGTTCGCTATTCGACGAACGCTATTCATTAAGAAGCGTAAGGTTCAAGGCGATAAGCGTAAAGCTATCGAGATAAAATGATTTTCATAGTATGAAATGTTGCTCTTAGGAGTTTCTTTAAATTAAAAACACAGTATAATGATACCAGCAAAATTTGATTATATAAAAGCATCTTCCTTAAGTGAGGCAATTGGTTTGCTTGATAAACATGGGGATGATGCAAAATTGCTTTCTGGGGGACATAGTCTAATTCCTGCAATGAAATTGCGCTTGAGTCGCCCAGAGGTGCTTATTGATATTAGTGGCATTTCGGGAATGAATTCCATTTCTGAAGAAGGTGATGAAATTGTCATCGGCGCGAATTGTACCCATGCGGCTATTGTAAATTCGGACTTGGTCAATAACAAACTGAATATTTTGGCGCAAACGGCGAAATGTATTGGAGATATACAAGTCCGTAACCGTGGAACAATTGGCGGAAGTTTAGCGCATGCAGACCCTGCTGCTGATTATCCCGCAACTGTTTTGGCTTGTGATGCGAATATTGTAGTCGAAGGTAAAAACGGGAGTCGCAACATTGCAGCTACTGATTTCTTCTTGGGAATATTCACGACCGCATTAGAAGAAGATGAAATTATCACATCTATTCGTTTTCCCAAAGTAGCCAATGGAAATTATCAAAAATTCTTTCAATCCGCTTCTCGCTTTGCGGTAGTGGGAATAGCGGCTGTTAAAGAAGGCAATTCGGTTAAAGTAGGTGTTACCGGAGTTGCTGGTACGCCTTATCGCGCCACAGCTGTTGAGAATGCGTATATAGGAAACTCGGATGCTGCATCCCATGCAGTGGATGGTGTGGAGGACGACTTGATGAGCGACCATTTTGCCAATGAGGAATACCGCGCGCACTTGGCAAAGGTTTATGTCAAAAAGGCATTGGAAGCTTGATGATTATAAGCCTTAAATATCTCAAGCCCTGATGCCTGGCATTGGGGTTATTTCATAATTAACTAGAACAAGACAATTTAACCAATCAGAATGAAAAAATTAGTTATCCATATCACTTTATTGATCATGAGTATAGCCGCATTTGGTCAAGATTCTTTAGTTGGTTTAGGTCATCATTGGTCAGAAGACCAGGCCAACTTAGTAATGAAAGAATTCAGTACTGAATGGAACGATTTGGCGAGTTGGGAAAAACGCCAAGAACGCATTAAAAAAGGGATTATCGAGGGTATGCAGCTCGAAAAAATGCCAAAAATTTCAAAAAACTTCAACACCATAATCCATAGTAAACTCAAAATGGATGGGTACAATGTTGAAAACATTGCTATCGAGAGTTTTCCAGGATTTTATATTACAGGCAATCTTTACACACCAACGATAGAAAAGGAAAAATATGCAGCGATTTTGAGTCCGCATGGTCATTTGACCAACAAGCGATTTACCGATTTCATGCAATACCGCTGTGCTGTTCTCGCTAGAATGGGAGCCGTTGTTTTTGCATATGATATGATCGGCTATGGCGAAAGCGATCAGGTGGAACATAAGATGCCTATTGCCTTGCTGTTACAAACCCATAATAGTCGACGTGTACTTGACTATCTTCTTTCGCGGCCCGATGTTGATTCCGAACGAATTGGTATGACGGGAGGGTCGGGCGGTGGCACGCAAACCTTTATGCTAACTGCGATTGACGACCGTATAAAAGTTTCGGTACCAGCTGTTCAGGTTTCCGCGCACTTTTTCGGGGGTTGTGTGTGCGAAAGCGGAATGCCAGTTCACAGAAGTGCCGACCATCAGACCAATAATGTGGAAATAGCGGCACTATGTGCTCCTCGGCCCTTATTAATGATTTCAGATGGTGGGGACTGGACACGAAATACGCCTCGAGTTGAATATCCCTATGTTCAAAAAGTATATTCACTTTATAACGCAGAGCACAAAGTTGAAAATGTACATTTGCCATTGGAAAGGCACGACTATGGGTTTTCGAAAAGGGCGGCGGCCTACAATTTCTTTCAACACCACCTCAAGCTATCTTCTAATATTCCTTATGATGAGGGCTACTTAGAAGATTTTGTGACTATTTTACCTCCGGAAAATTTACGAGTATTTAATACGGCAAACCCAAAGCCCGAAAATTTATTACAGGGGAATCAGGCGGTCATGGAATATCTCAAAATAGGAGTGGAACAATAGACTTCGAATTAATTTTTAGCAAAAGTGCTCTGCTAGGGTTCGTCTGTAACGTAGGTCTACCACATTGGTGGTCAAGAGTAAAAGAATAGATTTCAAGTCCCCCAATCTAGAAATTACCGCTGTGGGCCGAATCCCCCAAGGGTCAAAAATAGCATCTTCGGAGCGTTTGACCCAAACAGCTTTCATACCATAGGAAACTGTGCCCATGACATCAAAGGAGTTTCCGGAAATCAACCAAGAGTTGTCCTTTTTAGAAGCTGTACACGCGTTAAAATGTTTCTAAACGATTGGGCTGGGTTTAAACATTTTGGTTTGTTCCACACTTAGCACGCCGTCAAACAAAACAGTAATATTTGCATTTTTCATGAGAATGGAAACTGCTTGAGCACTCCCATTTGAAAAGGCATATTTGGCATAGTGTTCTTGCTGTAAATCTTTTAAAGTGGTTTCTACATCATCAAAGGCCGGGAGTACTTTATAAGCATCCATCAAAATCTGGATTTGAGGAGCATCTAATTTCCTATTAAAATTCAAACAGCAGTATTTCAAGGCTACCCTGGTCACTACAGAAAAACTCACATAGGCATCCATTAATCCCCTACGGAAAGAATATTCAAGTTGTTCGTTCCGCCAGACTTCCATAAAAATTTGGGCCTCTTGCCCAATAATACGTTCCAAGGTTCTGTATACTCCAGAAGTAGCGATAAGTGTTCCGTGGCCATCAAAAGCGAGCGTTCGTCTCAAGGTTTTTTGGGATTTTTATAGAAGAAAAATACTGGATTTATGAACATTAGGAAAATTTACATGGCCTATTTCTGCATCTTCAAGTAATAGTCCACAGAATGTTTTCCTGACCCATAAACCAAGAAGAAAAGACATACTAGTAGGGTAATTGTGGCAAGAATTAAATTTGTACTATTCATTTCCCCTAGAAAATTAGTCAATACGGCCCCTATCAAAATAGGCAATTGGGCAAGAACGGCCCAACGGGTCAATAATCCAATGACAATCAAAAACCCACCTACGAAATGCGCTGGTACGATATAGTGCAGAATGGCCATGCCTCCAGATAAGTCTTGAAATGGTTTGATGACTTCGGCCATTTGAACCTGATGAGACATAAAGTCAATTCCCTTGATAAATAGGAAAACACCTAATGCTAGCCGCAATACATCTAAGGCATAATGCGTATGGGCATTAGCCTATTTATTCAATGATTTTATGGTTGCCACAAGTGAGTATTTAGATGCTGAACCACCTTAAGTTACTCATTTATAGCGGTATATAAAAGTTAAAGTTTACTAAGCAAAGGGAAGGCTTTCGCTTATGGATATTGTTATAAACAGAACAATGGGCTGAATCAGCGAGCTTATAAAGTATCTTTTTGATGATACAAGACACTGTATTTCAAGCCGCTTATTTTCAACAATGGCACAGTTGGAATGCTGCTAATGTCGCTAGCAATGACAATAAGAATGCAATCAAGATGATGAACAGTATCGTAGTAATTACTCTTGATGAGCCGTTACCTAATTCTTTTTGGCACTTTTATTCTTACTACTTTTCGCAATCGGATTAAAATCCAAACACATTTGAATCCAATAATTAAAGTCATCATCCAAGTCAATACCGTCCTCAGTTATAAAAACATATCCTTTCATGGAACGACCCGTAAAGTTCATTTCCGTACAATGTTCCTTTTTCAAAGCTTTTTTGTAGTTGTCTAGACCAACTCGAGCCATCAATAGGGATGAATTCGTGCCTTTGTCAATATGCATCCCAAAGCACATTTTATCATCCACCATAAAACAGAGTCCACCCATCATCTTCTTTTCAGAGAAGGAAACGGACTTTTCCTTTAATAGCTGCCTTGCCCTGTCGGCTAAAAATTCATCGTATGCCATGGTAAGATCATTTAATTTGTGTCGCTATTGATATGACGTGGCGTGAAGCTAATACAAGGACATTTCCAAGTTATTTATAAAAATCTACCGCATTTACTATAAGCGTTGTGAGTTCTACCGTATGCCCATCAGGGTCTTTGGTGTAGAGGGAATGAAAATAATGATGGTCTTTTACCCAGTAATTCAGCTGTAATTCATCATACTTCGCTCTTGCCTTTCTGAAATTTTCCTGATTCACATGAAAAGCGAAATGGTCTATTTTGACATTTTTAGAATCTTGAGGCAAGGGCGTGTCTTCCAGATTCGCAGGAAATAGAGCAACGCCGCTTTTGCCTGATAGCAGAAATATGGGAAACGCTCCCCATTCCTTTAATTGATATTTTTTAAGTCCCAAGACCTTCTCATACCAGCTAATGGAAACATCCATATCCTTAACCCGAATGGCTATATGGTCTAAAAAAGCAATATCAAATGAAGGAGTACCCATGAGTTCTATAGGAATCTTAATTCAAACTTTCCCAAACGTTCTCAATCAAAGCTTTGGTCATTTTTATTCCCTCGGGCTCACTCATGTTCTCTCCTTCGAACTCTATTCCGATATGTCCATTAAAATCGGCGTCTTTTACAAGTTGAAGTAATTTTGGATAGTCGATAACCAAATCGAATCCGTCGGCATCAAAAGAATATGACTTTGCACTCACCCCTTTGGCGTAAGGTAAAAACTTGGCAATACCTTCTTCAGGAGGATACACATTCGTGCAGTTCTTGGTTTTTTGGGTGCTTCCCCATTCCGCATTCAGGCACCAGTTTCCAAAATCGGGTAAGGTACCCAAATACGGGTTATTTACTGCTTTAATTAGTCCAGTCATAAAATCTGCATTCGAGGTGTGTAGTCCATGATTTTCCAGAATGACATGTACTTTTTCCTTTGCGGCATATTCGGTCAGTATGCTTAGGCTATCTACTAGTGAAGCTTCCAGTTCATCAAGACCACCATCACCAAAAGCGTTTACACGAATAGAATGACAACCCAATATTTTGGCGGCATTCACCCATTTGTAATGACTTTCTATAGCTGTCTTGCGCGTATTTGCATTTGAATCACCTAATTTTTCTTTTTCATCGACCATCATAATTAAACTTTGCACTTCGGAATCCGTGGCACGTTTAGCCATTTGGTTCCAGAATTTTTCGTCTGACGCATAATCGACATAGAATTGATTGACATACTCAACTGCAGAAATTCCATAGTTGTTTTTGGCAATGCTGGCAAAATTTATGGGATCAAGTGTTTTTGAAAAAAACGCCCGGTTTAGAGACCATTGGGCCAAAGATATATGAGGCATATTAATTTCTGATTTGTTACCGTAAGTGTAAAAAGTGGGCATTGAAATTGCTGCAAATGCAAGTGTGGTTTTTTTTAAAAATGTTCTTCTGCTTTTCATAGGAATAGCTGTTAAGGTGTATTCTTTGAATTTTTTCCAAACCACTTTGCCAATACATTTTCCGCGGGTTTATAACGTGGTGAAAAATCAAGATCGGTTTTGGCACTTTCCTCTGTTGTTCTAATATTCCATTGCCAGATATAGATTCCTGCAATCCAGGGTTGGTTCCAAGTTTGTTTTAACAAGGCCTCATAGGCCAATTGTTGTGTTTTGTCGGATTTCTTTTCGGTAAGACTACTTAAAAAAGGACTCCATTCCCATGGTTTTATGGTCGCATCTGCTTCACTTTTATAACCCACCTCGGTAAATAGAATTGGTTTTCCATATTTTTCATGTACACTTTTTAAAGCTTTCAACGGTTTTTTCCAGCCTTTTTCAATAGTTTGCAAATTTGGGTTTTTCACGGTTGTAAGTGGAAAATAGGCCTGAATGCCTATGTAATCTAGCTTTTTCCAGAAAGAAACGTGCTCATATTCATCGTGCCAATTGGCGGCATAGGTAAGCTCTCCTTTATAAATTTTTCGGATGTCGTCTATTAGGCTTTCCCATTTTTCTGGTTGTTTTTTGATCGAAGTCCTTAGTTCGGTTCCCACACAGAACAATTCCGCATTTGTTTTGGCTGCAATTCTGGCATAACGCAACATATTTGTGCGATAAGACTCGAACCAGTTGTCCCATTCCTCAGAAGTATCCATGGTGATATTGGAACGCCAGCCACTGCTCATCCATAAATGGGGCTTCAGGTGTACACGAAGTCCTTTTCTATGCAAATCGTGAATGGACTTTATGAAGCTGGAATCCCTTTTTGAGTAAATTCTGGGATTTTCCGGTGTATTTATCAATTTGGTTTTTTCATCTTTTTGATACATAAACGGGATGACCGCTACCCATTCCACATTTGCACGAACAAGGCTATGAATAGCATCGGTATTATCTTCTGACCAGCCAAAAACACTCATGCCTCGATGTTTTTTATCCACTTGATACAGATTGTTGCTCATTCCACTTTCGTTCATAGCAGTAGTGTCCCATTGGTACGTATCCCCTTCTTGGGCATTAGCATATACTAGGGTTTTGTAACCAACAAAAATAAATAGGAGTGGAAGAAGAAACCGATAAGACAGCTGTTTCTGGAATGTCTTTTTACCTTTTGAACGGTAAATACCTATGAAATATGTGGTGCTTAAGAAAAGCAAGTAGCACAGGATGAATACTAAATGAAAGCGTATTTGAAAATCGGGATTGTCCACAATTTCAAAAAAGAAGCTAACACTATCCAAAAGGCTACGGTCTCCTCGACTTAACAGGATTATAAACACAATAAAGGCTACCGCCCAAAGAACGGCATAAACCAATATAAAATGTTTGATTTTGGTCTTCATATCAATCAGAATTGATTCGTTGTTTTTGCATGGCTTTGGCTACGGCTATTGAACCCGCATCACGTTTTTCAAGTTCTTCTACGATTTTCATATGATCGTGTTCCCTTCCTTGAGAAAGTTTATAGGTCGCTTGAATATCTTCAATATTTATTTCAAATCCAACAACACCCTTAATTTGCCGCATTGTTTTTGGTGACATGTCATGTATTGAAATAGGTTCTTTAGAGTCCTTTTCATATTTGTCAACCAGCTTATGAAGCGAAACCAACAAAGCTTCCTCCTTTTGAATTTTTAAAGTTCCGTAAACATGCACAGCTATATAATTCCAAGTAGGCACTTCTTCTTCCTTATACCATGAAGAAGACACATAACTATGAGGTCCATTGAAGATACAGAGTACCTGTTTGTTTTCTTCAAAATATTTCCATTGTGGGTTGACCTTTGCAATGTGGCCTACTAGGATGTCATTTCCATCTGAATCAATATCCAATTCCAAAGGAATATGAGTCGCCCATGGTTTGCCGTCAACTTGATTCACTAAAATTCCAAAGCTATTGTGACTAATGAACTCTTTAATCTCATTGCTGTTTTCGTTTTTATAATGACTAGGCGTGAACATAGATTATTTTTTGGATAAGGAAGCCAATACAGGCAAATGGTCAGAAATATGTTTTCCGGTCTTCAAGCGCTCATCAATGTGGCGGTAGCTTTCGACCTCTAGCCTTGCGGTAAAGATATAATCAATCCGTTTTTCCATAGGGTCATTACTATCAAAACCGTTAAAAGTACCCTTTGGACCTTTTATCCGTGTTTTTGAAATATGCTGCCCGTCATCCATTTTATTTTGTATCGAATGAATGGGTTTCTCTTCGGGTCTCAAATTAAAATCTCCCATTAAAATTACGGGAAGCTTTTCAACATTCAGTTGTTTTATCTTTTTCAGGATGAGCTTCGCGGATTTCTTCCTGGCCTTAGTGCCAATATGGTCAAAATGGGTGTTAAAGACCCATATTTTCTTTTTGGAACTTTTGTCTTCAAAGAGTCCGTAGGTGCAAACACGCTCCATGGCGGCATCCCAACCAACGGATATTTTATCGGGAGTTTTTGAAAGCCAAAAGGTGTTTGATTTCAAAAGCGTAATATTTTCAGTGTCGTATAATATAGGGGAAAACTCTCCTTTTAGTTTTCCATCATCTCTTCCGACACCAATATAACCGTAGTCTTTCAAAGATTCATTCAAGTAGTTTAACTGCCTGTACAGAACTTCTTGCATTCCAATGAATTCAGGATGGTACTTCTTTAAAAGGTTTGCCATGGCTACTTTGCGGTCGTTCCAATTGTTGACCGTATCATTTACGTTGTCGTATTTGATATTATAGCTCATTACTTTAAGGTTCTGTCCAACACACAGAATTGGCAACAAAAAAATTAAGGTAAAAATCATTTTGGTTAGCCTCATTTTATATCCTTTGATTTTAGAATTAAAGTCATATGTTCTTTAATAGTTCATAAATTAAGCCCTAAACAAACAAGACATCTTTTCATTATGATTTGGTTTTTATTCCTGCAACAAGTTAATTAGAATACTTTAAATTTAGGCTATGGAAATAAAAGGATATCTGCATCAAATTCATCCTGTACTTCCCGTTAAAGATGTTGTCGAAGCATTGGACTTTTATGTAAACCGTCTTGGATTCAAAATAGGTTTTGCCGATGATTCAAAAAATCCTACCTATGCCGGAATTTTAAGGGATGGTATTGAAATACATTTACAAATGCAGGATGGCGCCCAATGGGAAATTGAAGTAGATAGACCAATGCTGCGCATTGTAACGCAAAACATCGAGGCGTTGTATGATGAGTATTCTGAGAAAGATGTCTTTCACCCGCATACACTTTTACGGGAAACCGCATGGGGAACTAGAGAGTTCGCTTTTTATGACCCCTTTAATAACGGGTTGACCTTTTACAGAGACCTGGCTTTATGAAAAATGCGCTTTCTCAAAACAAATGTGAGATTTTTACAACAAAAAAAAATGACACCTGTCATGTTTTTGGACAAAAACCTTGCTTAGCTTTGCAACATATTAATCAGTTTTAACTTTGATAAACCCTATGAATAAGATCAAAACCATATTGGTACCTTATGATTTCTCTCCAATCTCCAAACGAGCATTGGACTATACTTTTGATTTTATAGGGATTGACAAAGACATTAAGATTCTTTTAGCCCATATCACGCACGAAGATAATACAACTAGTATTGAAGCAGCATTTCAGAATGTCAAGGAAAATTGTAAAAGTACGTTTCGAGGTGCTATGGAATGGGTCATACGAAAGGGTAGTCTGACCGAGGCCCTACTTGAGATACAAAAGGATGAAACCATTGATTTGATTGTAATGGGCACCTCAGGGGAAGATGATAACCCCGGGTCGGTAGTCAACAATACTGTTGATTTAGCCTTAGAGATAGATGACTGCCCCGTTCTGGCTATTCCAAATCACGAAATGGAATTTTCCATCAAGAAAATAGCATTGGTCTTAGGTAAAGAAAAGATCGAAGACCGATCTGTTTTGGAAACCTTATTGCGAATTTCACGTCGCTTTAATGCCAAGGTAGTGGTGCTCACAATTCAAAACGAAGAAGGTATCTATGGTTATTCTGAAAGCGATGAGAGTAATGAAAATCTATTAGAGTATTATTTAGAGGATTTTTATTCGCACCATGCCTTTATAGAAAACCTCGATATTGTTGAAGGCGTTGCGAATTACGTAGCAAGAAATGACATTGATATGATAGCCGTTTTGCCACGTAACCATGCCGAAGGAGACAATCGTTCTGAAGGTCTGTTGACCAAGGAGTTGACCATGAATTCTGTGGTCCCCGTGCTGGCCATCGATTAATTCCGGAAATACCGTATGGTTTCAGTTTTGGTAATTTTGAGTATTACTATTGTCTTGTTTATATGGGGCAAGTTTCCTCCTGACGTTGTGGCCTTACTCTCCATGATAGCCTTATTCCTATTTGGAATTCTTGATTTGAATGAAACCTTAAGCGGTTTCAGTAACCCTACGGTGATTATGATCGCAGCTTTGTTCATCATAGGCGAGGGACTTTCGAGAACGGGCTGGACTGCCCTTGCGGGTCGTAAATTTGTTTCTTGGGCACGGAATAGTACTTCAAAACTATTGATGATTGTTACTTTAGGGTCAGGTTTGCTTTCGGGGTTCGTGAGTAATACAGGAACAGTTGCCGCATTGCTTCCCGTTACAGTTGCTGCGGCTTGGAATGCCGGTACGCTTCCTTCAAAACTCTTGATGCCTATTGCATTTGGCTCTAATACGGGAGGGCTTTTGACGCTCACAGGTACACCACCTAACATCATTGCCAGTAATGCACTAGTGGAAGCTGGAATGGAAGGGTTTTCATTTTTTGAATTCGCTTGGATAGGGGTACCCTTGCTCTTGATGACCATCCTCTACTTTAAATTTTTGGGATATCGATTATTACCGCGTAATACGGCATCCGACCGTCCTATTAATTTGGATACCGAGGTACACAAGTGGATAGAGAACTATAGCATTGGCGATAACCTTTATCGCTTTCGTATTCGCTCGATGTCCCCATTGATAAATACCAAGATTGGTGATTGGGATTTTGAAAAAAAACACAAAGTCAATCTAATGCGTTTAAGAAGACGGCATCCCAGTCCAATAAAAGGAATTCCGCCTTTTGTTGAGTTTCCAAAACCAGAGACGGAGATGCGGTATCACGATATCATCACTGTAAAAGGGGCTTCAAGAGATGTGGATGCCATGATGCTCGAATACAAATTAGGGGTGATTCCTTTCGAATACACCCGCGACAATCTGAAAGAAGAGCTAATCAATCAAGAAGTGGGACTATCGCAAATGATCATTACCCCTAATTCAGCCTTCGTGGGTAGAACGATTCCCTTGGGCATGTATCTGGAACAGGCAGGAATACAACTAGTCGGTATTTCAAGAAATAACACCCCTCTAAAAGATACTCATATTACCGTTCGACCTGGAGATGCCTTCATCATTCGAGGTTCATGGGAAGCCATAGAGAATCTTCAAAAAGCTTATGAGCATGTCGTTATTTCAGGTAGTCCAGAGGCAATGGCTAAAAATGTAGATGTACTTACACCCAAATCTTTTATAGCTTTGGGCACTTTGATCTTAATGGTAGTACTTCTAGTTTTTAAGATTTTACCAGGTGCCGTTGCGGCATTGATATGTGCAGGAATATTGATGTTGACCGGTTGTGTGCCAATCAGCAAGGCTTATAAAGGTATTAGTTGGACAAGTGTGGTGATGATTGCCGCCATGATTCCTATGGGCATCGCATTGCAAAAAACAGGAATAGCCCAATCGGCGGCTGATGGGTTAGTGGTTAATCTGGGGGCGATTCATCCCGCTATACTTTTAGGTGGTGTATTTTTATTGACCACCGCTTTAAGTCAAACCATAAATAATTCTGCGACGGCGGTACTTATGGCACCAATTGCACTGATCGCCGCTACTTCTTTGGGGGTCTCACCCAAACCTTTTTTAATCGTCGTTGCCATTAGTGCATCTACCGCTTTTTTAACTCCGGTCGGTACCACTACAAATGCGATGGTTATGGCCGCAGGAAGCTATAAATTCATGGATTATGTGAAAGTGGGCGCTCCGCTATTATTACTTTTCTTCGTCACTACTATGTTGCTAGTTCCTCTAATCTGGCCATTTTAAGGATACCTTTTATCGAAGGATTTAGTTATTGTCTCTATTGCGGTTCCGATTTCTGTTTCTATTCCGATTCCTGTTTTGATTGTAGTTACGGTTGCTCGATGAATTCCGATTTCGCGATGGCCGGGGATTCTGCTTGGTTTCAGACTGATCTTCTCCTTCATCCACAAATTGATGTTCGGGCATGCGGGGCACCTGTTGTTTGATGAGTTTTTCGATATCCCTTAAATAGGGCCTTTCTTCCCTATCGCAGAATGATAATGCAATACCACTGGCACTGGCACGACCGGTTCTGCCAATGCGGTGAACATATGTTTCCGAAACATTCGGAAGGTCATAATTAACCACCAAAGAAAGTTCCTCAACATCAATACCACGGGCGGCAATATCAGTGGCAACCAATACTTTTAATTTTCCTTCTTTAAAATCACCTAAGGCCTTTTGCCGTGCTGTTTGCGATTTATTGCCATGAATGGCCGCTGAACGAATACCTGCCTGGTCCAGCTTCTTTACAATTTTATTAGCACCATGCTTCGTCCGTGAAAAAACCAATACAGAATCACCTGGTCTTTGTTGAAGCAAATGAGCTAAAAGTTTAGGTTTGTTTGTCTTACTTACAAAATAAACGCCCTGCTCTACTTTCTCTGCAGTGGCTTGTTCGGGTTTAATAGTTACTTGATCAAAATCACCAAGCATCTTTCGAGACAATTCCACAATAGTTTTGGGCATGGTTGCCGAAAAGAATAGCGATTGTCGTTTAGGCGGTAGCTTTGCTATGATTTTTTTGATATCATGTATGAATCCCATATCCAACATCTGGTCCGCTTCATCGAGCACCACGAATTCAAGGTCTCTAAAAGAGATGAAACCTTGATTCATCAAATCAAGTAATCGACCGGGGGTGGCTACTAAGATATCGACGCCATTTTGCAACGCCCTAACTTGTTGACCTTGTTTCACGCCTCCAAAAATAACGGTATTCCTTAAACCTGTATGCTTGCCATAAGCGGTAAAACTTTCGCCAATTTGTATGGCCAGTTCACGGGTAGGGGTCACGACTAAAGCTTTTACTTTTCTTTTATGTTGCCTCAGACTGATGCGCTCGTATAAATGGTGTAAGATGGGCACACCAAAAGCCGCGGTTTTGCCGGTACCTGTTTGTGCCACACCCAAAAGGTCGTTGCCTGTTAAATGTAGAGGAAGCGCTTGTGCTTGAATGGGGGTAGGGTTGGGATCTGTCTCTTATACACATCTGACGCTGACTC